>NZ_JBEZIQ010000036.1:0-101676 GCF_040651155.1 Kitasatospora sp. NPDC048545 | reverse complement strand
AGCTGGGCGCCGCGGCCGGTGCCGACCAGCAGCGCGGTCGGAGTGGCCAGGCCCAGGGCGCACGGGCAGGCGATGATCAGCACGGCGACAGCCGCGGTGAAGGCGGCGGTCCAGCCCTCGCCGGTGCCCAGCCAGTAGCCGAGGGTGGCCACCGCGAGGGTGATCACGATCGGCACGAAGACCGCGGAGATCCGGTCCGCGAGCCGCTGCGCGGCGGCCTTGCCGTTCTGCGCGTCCTCGACCAGCCTGGCCATCCGGGACAGCTGGGTGTCCGCACCGACCCGGGTCGCCTCGACCACCAGCCGGCCCCCGGCGTTGACGGTGGCGCCGGTGACGGTGGCACCGACCCCGACCTCGACCGGGACGGATTCGCCGGTCAGCATCGAGGCGTCCACCGCCGAGGCACCCTCGACCACCACACCGTCGGTCGCGATCTTCTCGCCCGGCCGGACCACGAAGCGGTCCCCCACGGCGAGGTCGGCGATCGGGATTCGCACCTCGGCTCCGCCGCGCAGCACCGTCACGTCCTTGGCGCCCAGTTCCAGCAGTGCCTTCAGCGCGGCTCCGGCGGTCCGCTTGGAGCGGGCCTCGAAGTAACGGCCGGCCAGGATGAAGGCGGTGACGCCGGCCGCCGCCTCCAGGTAGATGTCGGACGCGCCGTCGCTGCGGGCGATGGTGAACTCGAAGCCGTGCCGCATGCCCGGCATCCCGGCGTCGCCGAAGAACAGCGCCCACAGCGACCACAGGAACGCGGCGCCGGTGCCGAGCGAGACCAGGGTGTCCATCGTCGCGGCGCCGTGCTTGAGGTTGGTCCAGGCGGCCCGGTGGAACGGCCAGGCGGCGTAGGTGACGACCGGCGCGGTCAGGGCCAGGGACAGCCACTGCCAGTTGTCGAACTGCAGGGCCGGCACCATCGCCATGGCGATCACGGGCACGGCGAGCGCCAGCGCGGTGAACAGCCGGGCGCGCAGCGGGGCCAGCCCGTCCGAGGGCCCGGCCTGCCCGCCGGTCGGGCCCTCGGCGGTCGGGGGCTCGGGCAGCGCCGCGGTGTAACCGGTGGCCTCGACGGTGGCGATCAGGTCGGCGACCTCGACGCCGCCGTCGAAGGAGACCTTCGCCTTCTCGGTGGCGTAGTTGACGCTGGCGGTGACCCCGTCCATCCGGTTGAGCTTCTTCTCGATTCGGGCGGCGCACGACGCGCACGTCATGCCGCCGATCGAGAGTTCCACCTCCGCGGAGGCGGGTGCCTGCGTACTCATCGTCGCTCCTCGTGACAGTCGTCTTGCCGGTCGTCCTGCGGTCGTGCTCTGCGGTGCGGTCCTGTGGTGCGTTGTCGTGGTGCCGTGGTGCTGCGTTCGACGGCCGGGCCTTCATACCCAGGTGGGGTATCGGGCGGTGCCGGGTTCATTTATACCCCCAAGGGGTATCGACGGCAAGCCTTCCCCGATACCCCAGGCCGGTATCTTTCCCGGCGCCGATCCGCTTGACGCGATACCCCCTCGGGGTATTCACTCGGAGGCGTCGGACCGAAGCGTCACGGGCGCGCCCGAACACGTCCCGCACGTCCGCGCCCCCGCACTCCCGTGCCGCCGCACACCCGCACTCCCGCACTCACGCACACCCGCACTCGCGCCGGAATTCCGAGGAGGCCCGCATGGCCGGCTACAGCACCGAGAAGGACCAGCTCCTGCGCAGACTGCGCCGCGTCGAGGGCCAGATCCGGGGCCTCCAGCGCATGGTCGACACCGACACCTACTGCATCGACACGCTGACCCAGGTGTCGGCCGCCACCAAGGCCCTCCAGTCCGTCGCACTGAACCTGCTCGACGCCCACCTCACCCACTGCGTCCATGACGCCATCGCGGGCGGCGGCGCCGAAGCCGACGCCAAGGTCGCCGAGGCCTCCCAGGCCATCGCCCGGCTCATGCGCGCCTGAGCCCGCCGCAGGCCCGCCCCGCCCGCACACCACCCGCCGAACGTCACCGCCCATACGGCGCCCACCCGCCCGTACGCCACCCGCCCCGAGGAGAACCCCGCCATGAACACCGCGCTGCGCATCACCGCCTTCACCGCCGGCCTCGCCGCCGCCTTCGGCCTCGCCCTCGGCGTCGGCAACGCCACCGGCAGCGCCCCCTCCCCCGGTCCCGCCGCCGGACACGGGAGCCACGGCGCCGGGACCCCGGGACAGCAGGCCGACGGGCACGCCGGACACGCCGAGGACGCCGAGGGTGGCACCGCCGCCGAGCACCTGCCCGGCGGACTGCAGATCTCCGAACGCGGCTACACACTCAACGTCGAGCAGCCCTTCGTCACCGCCGGCTCCCCCACCGACCTGCATTTCCGCATCCTCGGCGCCGACGGCAAGCCGGTCACCGCCTACCAGCAGCAGCACGAGAAGGAACTCCACCTGATCGTCGCCCCGCGCGACCTGTCCACCTTCCAGCACCTGCACCCGACGCTCGCCGCCGACGGCACCTGGAGCGCCCCCACCGCCGTCCCCGCCGCCGGGGAGTACCGGGTCCTCGCCGACTTCACCCCGGCCGGCGCCACCGAGGGCCTCACCCTCGGCGCCGACCTGCACGCCGCCGGCGACCTGCGCCCGGTCCCGCTCCCGGAGACCGGACGGACCGTCACCGTCGACGGCTACACCGTCACCCTCGGCGGCGACCTCACCCCCGGACGCAGCGGCCGGCTCACCCTGAGCGTCAGCAAGGACGGCCGGCCGGTCACCGACCTCCAGCCCTACCTCGGCGCGTACGGCCACCTGGTCGCCCTGCGCGCCGGCGACCTCGCCTACCTGCACGTCCACCCGGACACCACCACCCCGGGCCCGGAGATCGGCTTCACCACCACCGCCCCGAGCACCGGCAGTTACCGCCTCTTCCTGGACTTCAAGCACCAGGACACCGTCCGCACGGCGGCCTTCACCGTGACGGCCGACGGCACCGCCGCCCCCACCACCGAGGAGCCGGTGGCCGACCACCAGCACTGAGCAGCACCCAGCACGGGCCGGGCCATCCCACCGCGGATCGCCCGGCCCGCCGCCATCCCTGAAACCCGTTGGCCGAGGTGGCAGTTCTCGTGATCACGGCCGGGCGCGAGCAGGAACCGCCCACCCCGCCCCCACGTCATCTCCACGGGGGCTGCACAGACCCGACGGCCCTTTCGCTCTCCAGCATCGAGCTCCGAGGAGATCCATGGTCGACACCGTCAACTCACTCGCCACCCGTCTTCACGAAGTACTGGTGGAGCTCCTGACCAAGGGACCAGCCGGAGCGGGTACCCGGGGCGTCCACGACGTCATCGCGCGTGCCACGGCACTCGGCCCCGACGGCACGTGGCTCGCCGCCGCGGGCCACGCGAGCCTTGCCGACGCGGCGATCGCCCACGGGCAGGCGGACCAGGCGATCCTCCACCTCGAAGCAGCGGTGGCAGGCGGATACAACGACTGCGTGGCCCTCCACATCGCGCCCGCACGCCCGCTGCACCACGATCCCCGCTTCCAGGCCCTGTACCGGCGGATGCGCATCACCCCCGCCGACCTCGACGAGTTCTTCTGGCTGCACCAGGAAATGCAGATCTCGGTGAGGGAGGCCCGGCAAGCGACCGTCGACAACATCGGCCGCCTAGACACCGGAGTGTCGCTGCTTCCGCAGGCCCCCCTGCCGACTCGCGAACCGAACACCCTCGGCGTCATGATCACCCGCATCGACCTCGCCGCGACCCAGGCCGCACTCCAGCAGGCCGCCATCAAGGCGGAGTTCCAGCGCAGCTCCGGCAACACCAGCCTCAGTCTCATCGACGACACCTGGGACTACACCCGCGCCAGGCACGACGCCTGGTACGCCGACGACCTGGAAACCCGCCGCCAGCAGGCCGCCGCGGCCCGGGCCTTCGTCGAACGCCCCGGCGTCGGCACGATGCTCATCCCCTGCCCGCCGCTGGGCTCGATCACATACCCGAGCTGATCGCAGGGTTCCGGCCGGACCACCGCGCCCCCGCAGTCCTGCGGGGGCACGGTGACGGCGGTTCAGGCTCCGGCCAGCCGGTCTTCGTCAAGACCGTCGAGAACGAACCCGTTCTCGAAGCGCACCCGGTACGTGGTCCGAGCACCGGCTCCGCCGCCGTACGCCGAGTGCTGGACGACCTGCTGACGGAGGTTCTCGATCAGGCCGGCCGCGAAGGGATCGAACTGTCGGCCACGGACTTGCCGGTCGAAACTCGCGAGGTGGTCCTGGGCCACGCCGCCGGCCTCCGTCGCCGAACCCATGACGATCCCCTGCAACCCCTCGGCCAGGAACAGCGGACCGGGAAGGCCGCCCCTGGCGGCGGTGCCGTCTGCGGTGACCTGCACATCCCTGGCCAGCCTCACCCTCGCGCCGATCTCGTACGGCATGGGTGCACCCCCTCGTTCGATCTCGGCCGTCACCTGGCGAACGCATTCTCCAGCTATGCACAGCAGCCTAGCCGACCTCGCCCGCTGCCTCTGGGGCGACGGGCACGGACCCACTCCCGAGCGCGAACTGGAATGGCAGCACAAGGAGTTCCACGTCATCGAGATACTGACCTTCGCCGACGCCCTCGAAGACGGCCGATGTCCTCGTCGGGCAGGAAGGTGACCCACGGCAGGGCTTCCGGCAGGGCCTCGCGCAGGGCGTCGATGTTGTCGGCCCGCATCAGCCCCGCGAGCAGGCGGGAGGTGAAGTCCACGACGGCCGCGTCGCTCTCCATCCGGTCGATGCGCATCAAGACCAGGTCCCCCGCGTCGCGTCTCCGGAGTCGGAGTGCACGGACGGCATCGAGCCGGCGCGTGGTCGCGGCCGGGTGGTGGAGCAGTTCGCGAATCGGGTGAGTCTCGGCGATGGTGGCCGTCATGGCCGTGGTCCGCGTGCGGATTGCCGCGCCCGCCGACCGCCAGGGCTGTCGCCCCCGCCCAGCCGACCGGCGACCACCAGCGCGGAGCAGGCCCGCACGGAAGGTGCCGGGCGATCCGTGCGGGATCGCCCGGCACCTCTGTTCGCCTGTTCACCCGGACGGGTGTCGGGCGGCTTGGCGCAACACTGCGAGGAGGAGGGCTTCCGTGTTGCCCGGGGTGGCCGCCCAGAGCTGCATCTCGGTGTGGGCGGCCCGACGGCGGGGGCTGACAGAGCGAACCGGACGGGAGAACTGGGCGCCGAGGCACCACCACATCTCGATGCGGGCCCAGGTGACTCGACGGATCACTCGGGCGCCGCCGCGCAGAGGTGGATCGGATGGGCGGACTCGACGCCGATGAAGGCGATCGCGCGCACCTCGCCGGACTCCACCAGCTGGTGGGCGATCCGCCCCGTGGAGGCCGGGGAGAAGTAGTCGGTGAGGTAGCCGGCCTGGTCGTCATCCAGCGGGAGCCGGGCGAGGCTCGCGCGGATGGCGTCGAGGGCGTCGGAGAGCCTGGCGAAGGTGGCGACGTTCGTGATGCCCTTGATCTCGACGGTGACCGGGAAGGGGAGTTCGACGCTCACTGCGCACCCCCGTCGATCAGCGCCCACACCATCTTGCCGATGCCACCGGTACGAGGGCGACAGCCCCAGCCGGCGGAGAGCTGGGAGACGAGCCAGAGCCCGCGCCCGCTCTCGTGGTGCTCGGCGGCGGCGTGCGGGTTCGAGGGCGGCTTGGCGTCGGCGTCGTGCACCTCGACGCGGAGCGAGTCGGGGTGCAGGTCGAACCGGATGAAGATGAGCCGCCCCGGCGGGGTCTCGGCGTGGACGACCGCGTTGGCGACGAGCTCGCCGAGCACCAACTCCCCGGCATCGAGGAACCGTTCACCATCGGGCTGTTCGGCGAGGAAGGTTCGGAGCAACCGGCGGGCGTAGCCGGCGGACTTGTGGTGCCTGGGCAACCACGACGAGTACTCACTCGCAGGGGCAGGCGGCTTCTCCAGCATTTCGGGCACGGCGGGGCCTCCTCCGGGGGTGACGGGAAAGATCGCGATCCGAAGGGCGGCGAGAGGCATGGGAATGCCCGAGCGACGATCCGCCAGGATCACGCTGTGTGGCCATGTGCACCACACTCCGTAAGTGTGCCGCCCGTTGATGGCTTTGTGCAACGAGATCCAGCAAAGTACATATGTTCTTTGAGATGTGACGTGACGAAACCACTTCCGTCGCGCCAGACTGTCGACCGACAACAGAGCGCGACGAGGGGAGGTCGGAGCGTGGCCGCAACGCCGACGGTGCGCCGCCGAATGCTGGGTGCGGAACTTCGAAGGATCAGGGAGGGGCTCAACCTCCGAGTGGATGACGTGGCAGCCCGGCTCGGCTGGCACCAGTCCAAGGTCAGCCGACTGGAGAACGGCCGCCACGGCGTGAAGGCGAACGAGGTCGGGATACTGCTCGACGTCTACGAAGTCACGGACCCGCAGACCCGGGAGGCGCTCGCAACACTGGCGCGCGAAGGCAAGCGCAGGGTGTGGTGGCAGCCATACTCGGATGTGATCTCTCAGCGGTACGCCTCGTTCATCAGCTTCGAGGCAGAGGCCGTTTCGATTCGGAACTTCGAGTCATCGCTTGTCCCAGGGCTGCTCCAGACCGCCGACTACGCGCGGGCAGTGATTCGCGGGCTCCGGCCAGAGGCCACTTCCGAGGTGATCAATGCCCTGGTCGATGTGCGTCTGGCGCGGCAGAACGCGGCCCTTCGACGAGAAGACCCGCTGAAACTCTGGGCGATCGTCGACGAGGCGGCCCTTCGGCGGGTCGTCGGCAGCAAGACCGTGATGGCGAAACAGCTGCAACAGCTTGTCGCCGCATCCAAGGAGCCGAACGTGACCCTGCAGGTCGTGCCGTTCGAGGCCGGCGCCCATGCCGGTGTGCTCGGCTCGTTCGTGATCCTGGAGTTCCCAGTCCGGAATGATCTCGACGTGGTGTACACCGAGGCCATGACGAGTAGCCTCTACCTCGAACGGGATGACGACGTTACAGCCCATGATCAGGCGTTTGATCGACTCCGGGCAGCCGCACTCGACGCCGGACCATCGCGGCGACTTGTCGCACAGATTGCAAAGGAACTTGAGTGATGGACACCGATCGGGGCGACCTGGACCTGAGCCAGGCCGCTTGGCGAAAGAGCAGCTTCAGCGGCGACCAGGGCAACTGCATCGAGGTTGCTGACTGCTTCGCCGGCATCGTCCCGGTTCGCGACTCCAAGGACCCCGGCGGCCCGGCCCTCGTCTTCCCCACCGACGCGTGGACGGCGTTCGTCACCGCCATCAAGACCGGCGAACTCCCGAACGCCTGAGCATGGTTACGCGAGAAGTCGACTGGGCCGACTTCTCGCCAACCTCGGGAGAGTCAGTGGTGGTCGTGGGCCGCGTGCCCGTCGGCGTCCGGGGCGCCGCCCATCATGCGGAGCATCGCGGCGCCGCCGGTGCGGAAGAAGCGGGTGACCAGTCCCAGCGCCAGCAGCAGGAACAGGATGTTGAGCCAGGTGGTGTAGTTCCACTCCACGCCCGACATCGGGATCTCCGACTCCGTCCGCTCCGGGATCAGGCCGAGGGCGCCGAACAGCAACTCCACCGCGTACCCCGCCAGCACCATCGCGGGGTAGAAGGTGGCGAGCAGGAAGAGGGCCATCCGGCGGCCGTAGTACTTCCGGTAGATGTTCAGGATCGGCAGGATCAGCAGGTCGGCGAAGATGAACGCGACCACGCCGCCGAAGCTGATGCCGCCGTTCCACAGGACCACGGCCAGCGGCACGTTGCCGATCGAGCAGACGAAGGACGCGATCGCCACCAGCGGGCCGACCAGCGGGCCCCACAGCTTGGCGGCCAGGGGGTGGTCGACGAAGAAGAACGCCTGCCAGAACGAATCGGGGACCCAGGCGGCGATGGCCCCGGCGATGAGCAGGCCGATCACCAGGTCCTTCAGAATGGCGGCCCACTCCATCACGAACACGTGCGAGACCGAGGTGAACCCGCGCGGCGAGAGCAGTCGTCCGGCAAAGGAACCCGACCCCGTCACCGACATGTCCATCGCCGCGTGGCCCTCCATCGAGCCCGCCCGCCCGTACGACGCCTGTTCGCGGGCCTCCCGGACGAGCCGCTCGCGCAGGAACAGCCGGAACAGCAGGGCGAGCAGCAGGATCATCACCGGTCCGCCGACGAACTCGGCCGCGGTGAACTGCCAGCCGAGCAACAACGCCAGGATGATGCCGAGTTCGATCACCAGGTTGGTCGAGGCGATCTCGAAGGCCATCGCCGAGGTGAAGTTCGCGCCCTTGCGGAACAGGGACCTGGCCAGGGCGACGGCCGCGTACGAGCAGGAGGACGAGGCCATCCCGAGGCCGGCGGCGACGGCGAGGGTGCGGGGGCGGTCGTCGCCGAGCAGCCGGACCACGGTGGCCTTGTGGACGACGGCCTGGACGACGGCGGAGAGCAGGAAGCCGAGGATCAGGGCCCAGGTGATCTCCCAGGTCATCGATCCGGCGATGGACAGTGCGTGCAGGATCGCGTGCATGGCGGTCCGCCTCCCGTGGTGCCGCGGGACTCCGATGGGCGCCGGCCACCCTATACCCATACGGGGTATTCAGGAGTCGAGGCGCGCCGACGAGCGGCACCGGGGGCGGGGCACGGGGCGGGGCCCACGAGGACCCTGGATACGAGGGAGGGGTATCCGGGTATCCCACCGACGGAGTCGGCCCCGCTGCGTCCCCGCGGTCACCGCCCGGGCTCGGCCCCGGCCAGTCCGCGCTTGACGGTGGCGCGGATCCCCGGCTCCAGACGGCGCGCCCAGGACGGGTCGCGCTCACCGCGGAGCCGGGCGCAGAGGACCAGGGCGTGGCCGAACTGGTCCGGGGTGAGGTAGCCGAGGTGGTGGCTGCCGTCGCCGTGCGCGGCGCCGTTGAGCATCCGGCTGGTCAGGTCGCCGCTCGGCAGGACGGAGAAGCCGCGCCGTGCGGCGGTGAAGGTGTTCGCGGCGTTGGCGGTGAAGACGCCCATGCCGAGGAAGACGGTCACCAGGTCGGTCAGCTGCTCGTGGTCCGGGTCGCCGTGGTGGCGACGCAGGATCAGATGGCCGAGTTCGTGGGCGATGATCGCGGCGAACTCCTCGGGCCGGTCGGCGCTGTCGAGGTCGAGCTCGATGACGTCCCGTCCGCCGGTCCGGTGGTAACGGCCGACCGTCCGGCGGCCGCTCCGGCGGACGCCCTCCGGGGCGGCACTCCGGAAGTGGCGGACGTCGAGGCTCCCGCCGTCCGCGCCCATCACGGCGGCGACCCGGTCGACGAACTCCCGGATCCGGACCGGGCCGTCGGGCCCGGTCAGCCCGCCCGGCGGGAACTCCGCGGTCGGCACCACGAGCTCGCGCCGCGCCGACACCACTCCCCCGTCCCGCTCCGCTCCGGCCGTCCCGGCCCGACCGCGGCTCCCCCTCCGTCAGACGTGACCGCCGATCAGGGGCAGGATCACCGGTTCCCCCGCCGGCCGGTCGAGTCCGAGGTTGCGGTGGATCTCCAGTGCGGCGGTGGAGCGGTTCAGGGTGATGTAGTGCAGGCCGGGCGCCCCCTCGCGGAGCAGGCGCTCGGCCATCCGGGTGGCGTGGTCGACGCCGATGCGGTGCGCGGCCGCGCGGTCGCCGCGGGCCGCTTCCAGGCGCAGCGCGAGTCCTGCCGGGAAGGACGCCCCGCTGAGTTCGGCGAACCGGCCGATCTGGCGGACGTCGGTGGCGGGCATGATCTCCGGGATGACCGGGGTGTCACAGCCCGCCGCGGCCAGCCGGTCCCGCAGCCGCAGGTAGTGCTCGACCTCGAAGAACATCTGGGTGACGGCGTAGTCCGCGCCCGCGCGGCACTTGGCGACGAAGTGTCGGATGTCGTCGTCCCAGTCCGCGGAGCGCGGGTGGCGCTCGGGGAAGGCCGCCACGCCGACGGTGAACGCGCCGCACTCCTTGACCAGCCGCACCAGGTCGGCGGCGTGCCGCAGGCCCTGCGGGTGCGGCTCCCAGGCCCCGTTGGGGTTGCCGGGCGGATCGCCGCGCAGGGCGAGCACGTCGCGGATCCCGACGTCCGCGTACCGCCGCAGTACGGCCTGGAGTTCGGCGGTGGAGTGGCCGACGGCGGTCAGGTGGGCCACCGGGCGCAGTGTGGTCTGCGCGGCGATCCTCTCGGTGGTCTCGATGGTGCGGTCGCGCGAGGAGCCGCCGGCGCCGTAGGTGACCGAGACGAAGGTCGGCGCGGTCGCCTCGACGCGTCGGATCGCGGCCCACAGGGCTCGCTCGCCGGAGTCGTCCTTGGCGGGGAAGAACTCGAAGGAGTACGTCCGTTCGCCGGCGGCGAGGGTCTCACGCAGACCGCGCGGGCCGCGGCGGGTGGTCTGGTCCATGGGTTCACCTCGAATGGCGGGGTCGGTCGTCCACCGGGTACGGGGACGCGCGTCCCCCCACCCTGCCCGGGCACCCGCAACAGGGCCGTCACAGGCCGGCGTCGACCATCGCGCGAGCCGGGGAAAGTCGTCGCCGCGACCTTCCAGGTACCCTAGGGGGGTATGGTATGTTCAGAAGCGAAAGAAGCAGCCGCCCGGGCCACTCCGGGAGGCGCCGGGCACTGACGACAGGAGCACACCCATGAGCGAGAGCACCGTCACCGTCGAGTCGGCCACCGCCGAGGCCTCCTCCTGCTGCGGCTCGTGCGGCACCGGCGCCGGCGCGGCCCCCGCCGCCGGGTCGGCGCTGACCTCGGCCTTCCGGGTCGAGGGCATGACCTGCGGCCACTGCGTCACCTCGGTCACCGCCGAGCTGAAGAAGCTCGACGGCGTCACCGACGTCGCCGTGGACCTCGCCTCCGGCACGGTCACCGTCGGCAGCACCCGCCCGCTCGTCGACGCCGACGTGGCCGCCGCCGTCGACGAGGCCGGCTACGACCTCGTCGGCCGCCTCGACGGCTGACCCCCCGACGTCGGCCCGGACAGCGCCCCCACCCGTCCGGGCCGACTCCCCTCCCACCGCGCCCCGGTAGAGTGAGGGCCCTCCTCACCGCACAGGACCCGGAGACGGCCATGGCCAGCTACAGCACCCACAAGGACGACTTCCTCAAGCGGCTGCGCCGCATCGAGGGCCAGATCCGCGGACTGCAGCGCATGGTCGAGCAGGACACCTACTGCATCGACGTCCTCACCCAGGTCTCCGCCGCCAGTCGCGCACTCCAGTCCTTCGCCCTCCAGCTCCTGGACGAGCACATCGAATGCTGCGTCCGCGACGCCATCGCCGAAGGCGGCCAGGAAGCGGGCACCAAGATCCGCGAGGCCAATCAGGCCATCGCCCGCCTCGTCCGCTCCTGATCCGGAGGACACGGCACGACGGCGGAACGGGCCGACGCGAAACGGGCCGACGGGCGCCACGGCCCGGACCGGGCCCGGCCGGTCCCGACTGCATCAGACCCGGTCGAGCGCCCGGTGCGGACCTTCCGGCAGCTCGACCACGATCGCGTCGCCGGGGCGGATCGCACCGCCGGTGCGGACGACGCCCATGATCCCGGCGCGGCGCACGATCGTGCCGTCCTCCGCCCGGCCGACGACCTGCTTGAGCAGACCCGGCCGGTAGTCGTCGATCTGCGCGCACGGATTGCGCAGGCCGGTGACCTCCACCTCCGCCTCGGCGCCGATCCGCAGCACCGCGCCGACCGGCAGGCCGAGCAGGTCCACGCCCTCGGTGGTGATGTTCTCGCCGAGCGCGCCCGGCGGCACGTCGAAGCCGGACTCGCCGAGCTCGGCGAGGAGTTCACGGTGGATCAGGTGGACCTGGCGCAGGTTGGGCACGGTCGGGTCCTGGGCCATCCGCGAGCGGTGCCTGACCGTCACCCCGGCGTGCACGTCGCCCTCCACGCCGAGCCCGGCGAGCAGCGTGATGCCGGCCCGGTTCGGCTTGGTGAACGAGTACTCGGCGTTGCTGCTGACCGCCACCACGGTGCCGCTCGTCATGTGTCGGACCCTCCTCGCGGACGTACGTTCGATCAGCGTCGAGCATAGGCCTCGCACACCGGACGCCGGGCCGACGGGAGCCGGCCCCGGGCGCCGGGGCTCGGAGCCGACGCGCCCGGGGTGCCGCGCCTGGGGCCGGCGGAGTCAGGGCATCCTGCGGGTCGAGTCCCACCTGACCATGAAGAAGATCAAGACCGACTCCTGAGGCCGGCACACGGGAACGGGCGGAGCGAAACCGGTGAACCGTCAGTTCCCCGACGGTGCCCGCAGCAGCGGCAGCACGACCTCGTCCAGGACCTCCGCCACCACCCGGTCGGACGGCACGGCCCCGCCCACCAGGAACGCGTCCCGCAGGAGGTCGAGCGGCAGCGAGACGGTCCGCGGGGTGATCCGGGCGGGGTTGATCTCTCCCCGGTCGGCGGCGCGGCGCATCATCAGGCCGAGGCTGCTCACCGGACCCACGGCGGTCAGTCCAACGGTGAAGCCGGCGCGCAACTCGGGATCGCGCAGCAGGTCGACCAGGACGCCGTGGACGGCATCCGTCGGCAGGTCGTCGAAGCGGTGCAGCAGGCTGCCCAGGAAGAGCGCCAGGTCGGCACGCAACTCGCCGGTGTCCGGAGGCTCCTGGTAGTCGGGGGCATTGCGGCCGAGGGCGGCGATGACGAGCGCGGCACGGTTCGGCCAGCGGCGGTAGAGCACCGGCTTGCTGGTCCGGGCGCGGGCGGCGACGCCCTCCATGGTGAGCCGGTCGTAGCCGTGATCGGCGAGTTCGGCCCAGACGGCGTCCAGGATCGCCCGCTCCAGTTCACCGCCGCGCCGCCGCACCGGCTTGCCGCCCACTGCGGCGTCCTCCGCCACGTCCTCCGCCATGCCGCCTGCTGCGCCCTGCATCGAGTCCCGCACGTCCCGCACCCAGCTCCATAGATACGTTGCGTTTCTTATTGGTGGCAGTCTACAGTCGAAGAGAAGAAACGCACCGTATCTTATGGCCGGATGGCCAGGGGGAGATCCGTCATGCGCACCGTTCACAGCACCTCCGCCCGCACCAACCCAACCGCCGGCAACCCAACCGCCGGCAACCCAACCGCTACCGAGCCGACCGCCAACCCGGCCGCCGCCCACCGAACCGCCCACGCGACCGAGGTCCTGGTGGTCGGCGCCGGCCCGGTGGGCCTCGCACTCGCCATCGGGCTGGCCCGCGCCGGAGTGGCCTGCCGCGTCATCGAGCGGGAGCCGCGGTTCCGCGACCGCGGAGTCCGCGGCAAGGGCGTCAACCCGCGCACCCTGGAGGTATTCGACGACCTCGGCGTCGTGGACGCGATCCTCGACCGCGGCACGCTCGACCTCAAGGTCCGTACGTACGACGGCAGTCGGCTCCTCGGCGAGGTCGATGCGGCACCCGGCAACCGC
Source organism: Kitasatospora sp. NPDC048545 (assembly GCF_040651155.1). Lineage (NCBI taxonomy): Bacteria > Bacillati > Actinomycetota > Actinomycetes > Kitasatosporales > Streptomycetaceae > Kitasatospora > Kitasatospora sp. NPDC048545. The sequence continues at coordinate 88,322 of NZ_JBEZIQ010000036.1, read as the reverse complement.
CCGACGCCCGACCGCCCGTACGCCGGCATGCTGCTGCTCGGCCAGCACCACACCGAGGAGGTGCTGCGCGCACGGCTCGCCGACTTCGGCGTCACCGTCGAGACCGGCACCGAACTCGTCGACCACACCCAGGACGCCGACGGCGTACTCGCCACCGTCCGGCGCGACGGCCGGACCGAGCAGCTCGGCGCCCGCTACCTGGTCGGCTGCGACGGCGGGCGCAGCGCCGTCCGCAAGCTCGCGGGCATCCCCTTCCTCGGCGAGACCTGGGAGGAGGAGCGGTTCCTCATGGCCTCGATGGAGGTCGACGGCCTGGACACAGGTGCCATGCACCTCTGGAACGACCCCCTGCTCGGCGTCGGCGCCCTGGCGATGATCCCCATGGCCGCCGACGCCACCTGGGCGGTGCACGCCTCCGTCGGCCAGGACGAGCACGGCGAGATCCCCGCCCCGACCGCCGAGACCTTCCGCCGGCTGTTCGCCGAACGCGCCGGACTGCCGGGGGTCACGCTGCACGAGCCGACCTGGTCCACCGTCTGGCGGCCGACGGTCCGCATGGTCGAGCGCTACCGTGACGGCCGGGTGCTGCTCGCCGGGGACGCCGCACACTGCCACTCCGCGGCGGGCGGCCAGGGCATGAACACGGGTATCCAGGACGCGCACAACCTGAGCTGGAAGCTGGCCGCCGTCCTGCGCGGAGCACCCGGGATCCTGCTCGACAGCTACCAGGACGAACGGCTGCCCGTCGCCCGCGCCGTCCTCGCCGCCACCTCCGCCCAGCACAAGGCGCTCTTCAGCGCCGACGGCGCCCGCGCGCTGACCGCCCAGTTCGTCAACCCGGCCGCCACCGGCTCCGACTTCACCGGACTCTCCGTCGGCTACCGGGGCGGGCCGCTCGGCCGCGACCTCGACGACACCACCGGCATCCGGGCCGGCGACCGCGCCCCCGACGCGCCCTGCACCCTCGCCGACGGCACGCCGACCCGGCTGTTCGACCTCCTGCGCGGCCCGCACTCCACCCTGCTGACCATCGGGGAGCACCCGGCACTGACCGGGCTGCCCACCGAGGCCGGCGCGCGGGCCGTCCCGGGCCCGCCCGCCACCGGCCCGCTCACGGCGGCGGGCCTGACCGCCGTCACCGGCCTGCGCCGGGCCGCCGTGCTCGACCCCGACGGTCACATCGCCCGGGCGTACGGGCTGCGCGGCGACGCCGTCGTCCTGGTCCGGCCGGACGGCTACGTCGCGCTCACCGGCGCCACCGCCGACCCGGGCACCGTCACTCACCCCGGCACCGGCACCGGCACCGGCACCCACCCCGACAGCGGCACCGGCACCGGCCCGGGCGCCGGCGCCGGGCGCCCCGGGGGCTACGCCCCGGTGGCCTGAGCCGACGCGGCCGGCCGGGCCCGCCCGTCCCGCCCGTCCGGCCGGGCCCGCTCGTCCGCGTCGGCGAGCCACAGGAAGACCGGCGCCAGCCCGAGTTCGATCCCCATCAGCACCACCTGGAAGCCGTGCGGCCACCCGTCCACCGCGATGCCCAGCACCCGCGCGAGGCCGCCCAGCAGGAACACCGCCGCCAGCCACCGCACCTCCCGGGCGGGCACCGGCGCCTGCCGGGCGGCCCGGATCCAGGCCACGCCGTACCCGGCGAAGACCGCGCCCATGAAGCGGCCGAAGCTACCGACCGTCGGACCGGCGTCCGCCGCCCCGGGCATCGCGGCGTTCCCCAGCAGAAGGTGGAGGAACCCGATCGCCACGCAGGCGACCCCCATCGTCCACGCGAGCACCCGCAGCGTCCTGGCCATGCCCTACCCACCCGTCGTCGGTCCCGTCGGAGCGCGTCGGTGTGACGCACGCCCTCAGCAGCACGCCCTCAGCAGCGCGCGTTCACCCGCACGCTCACCCGCGCGCACGCTCACAGCGCACGCCCGCACCACGTACGCCCGCATGGCGCACGCCTTGGTTGACACGCGTCTACCAAGCTAGCGGCCACCGGTAGACACGTGTCAAGTAACCTGGCGCGCATGCCAGTCCAGGAACGACGCCGCCGCCTCTCCCCCGCCGAGCGACGCGCCCAGCTGCTCTCCGTCGGCGCCCGGCTCTTCGCCGCCCGCCCGTACGAGGAGGTGCTGATGGAGGAGGTCGCCGAGCGGGCCGGGGTCTCGCGCGCCCTGCTCTACCGTCACTTCCCGAGCAAGCACGACCTGTTCGCCGAGGTCTACCGGCAGGCGGCCGACGAGCTGCTCGCCAAGTCCCGGTTCGATCCCGCCGACACCCTGGTCGAGCAGTTGGTCGAGGGCATGGACGCCCACCTGGACTACTTCATCGCCAACCGGCACGCCGTCCTCACCGCCAACCGCGTCCTGGCCGGGGACCAGGTGATCCAGACGATCATCTCGGAGGAGCTCGACGCCCTCCGGGGCCGCCTGCTGGGCGTGCTCCCGCTCGCGGACGAGGCCGCACGGCGGGCCGTCTCGCAGGTCCTGCGCAGCTGGCTGGTGTTCGTCCGGGTGCTGGTCATCGACTGGCTGACCGAGGAGAGCTGCACCCGCGACGAGCTGCGCGACGCCTGCATCGGCGCGGTCCTGGGCGCACTCCGACCGTTCGTGCCCGTCGATCCGGCGCGGGGCGCACCGTTCGTGCCCGACGGTCCGGCGCGGGGCATACCATCGGGCACAACGGGAGAAGCGTCACAAGCGTCCAATTCCCTATGAAAATATGACAGTTTGACTCTCGGACTCCCTCCCGTCGACCAGCCGGCCCGCCCACCGCGCCGCCCCGCCGACCCTCGAAGGGACCCATGGACTCCGCCGCCGACACCCGGACCGCCCTGCCCCCGCTCCACCGGCTCCCCGTCGCCCCCGCCCTTCCGCCCCACCCGACCACCCTCCCCGACGGCACCCCCGCCTGGCTGGTCACCCGCTACCAGGACGTCCGGCAGGTCCTCGGCGACCCCCGGATCACCCGCGCCGACCTGCACGACGTCGGAACCGCCGGCGCCACCGCCGATGTGGCCGCCAACCCGGCCTCCCTGTTCAACCAGGACGGCCCCGCCCACCGGCGACTGCGCGGCACCGCCCAACGGGCCTTCACCCCACGCGCCATCGCCGGCTGGCAGCCCTGGGTGGCGGCCGCCGTCCAGCAGTCCGTCGACGCGCTGGTCGCCGCCGGACCACCCGCCGACCTGGTCACCGCATTCGCCCGGCCGGTGCCCTTCGCCGTCACCACCCGGCTGATGGGGCTCGACGGGAACGGGCCGGACAGCCTGGACGAGGAGCGGCTGCAGCGCTGGACCCTCGCGCTGCTCGCCCAGGGCGACGAGCCCGCCGACGGCACCCCCGCCCCCGGGAACCCGACCGGCAGCGGGACCGCGAGCACCGACGCCTCCACCACCGCGAGCACCACCGCAGGCACCACCGCCACCGACCACGCCGACGCCCTCGCCGAATACGGTGCGTTCACCGCGGAGTTGATCGAGCGCCGCCGCCGCGAGCCCGGCGACGACCTGGTCAGCCGGCTCGTCCGGGCCGCCGACCACGACGGCGGCATCCCCGAGGAATCGCTCGTCTACCTCGTCGCCGGACTCACCGCCAGCGGCAACGAGAGCGTCGCCGGCGCCCTCGGCAACGCCCTCGTCTACCTGCTCGGCGAACGCGCCGAGCACTGGCCGCGGCTCGCCGACCCCGACACCGCCGAACGCACCGCCGAACGCCTGCTCCACTTCATCCCGCTCGGCGACGACGAGGCCACCATCCGCCGCGCCACCGCGCCGATCGAGCTCGGCGGCGCCACCATCCCGGCCGGTTCCGTCGTCGCCGTCAGCCTGGGCAGCGCCAACCGCGACCCCGAGGTCTACCCCGAGGGCCTCGACGCCGACCTCGGCCTCCCCCTCGCCGCCCCCACCCTCGCCTTCAGCGCCGGCCCGCACTACTGCATCGGTGCCTGGCGCGTCCGGCTGGAGATGCGCGAGTCCCTGCACCGCCTCGCCACCGCCCTGCCCGGCCTCCGCCTCACCACCCCGGTCGCGGACGTCGCCTGGCAGCTCGGCGGCACCACCCGCAGCCCGGCCCGCATCCCCGTCGACTGGTGACCGCCGGGCCGTACCGCCGCCGCACCCGCCGCGGCGGCACGGCCCGAACCGGCACGCCCCGGCACGCCCCGGACACCGACACGCCCCGGACACCGACACGCCCCGGAGAGCGGTTTCGCCCGGACACCGGCACGCCCCGACGGCGTGCCGTGCCGTCACCCGAACAAGCCCTCCCCCAGCACCCCGCCCTCCCCCACCCCCGGCAGGACGTACACCACCGCCGACGCCGTGTGTTCCAGGAACGGGTTCAGCGCGTCCCGCGCGGCCAGCCGGTTCTGCACCCGGGTGAACAGCGCCGGGTCCCGCATGAAGGCGCAGAACAGCAGGCCCCGGTCCCCCGGCCCGTCGTCGTAGCTGTAGCCGCGGCGCAGCATCCGGGCACCGCCGTCCAACCGGGGGCTGGAGAGCCGGACGTGGGCGGTGGCCGGGATGACGTACGAGCCGTCGTGGTTCTTCGCATAGATGTCCGGTTCGTCGTGCTCCGCCGTGCCGGTGAGCGGGGCGCCGTCGCCCTCCCGACGCCCCATGGCAAGGTTTCTGCGGTCGGCGGGGAGGGCGGTGAAGGCGCCGGTGTCCATCCGGATCCGCCGGTAGACCAGGACCGTGCCGTGCTCGTGCGGTCCTGGCGGGCCCCAGACCCACTGCCGGGCGGCCTCCTCGTCCGGGTTCGCCGTACCGTCCTTGAAGCCGAACAGGTTCCTCGGGGTGACGCCCGCGGCCGTCCGGGGCAGGAAGCCGGACTGCGTCCACCGCACCGACGCGCCCGCGGCGACGGCCGCCGCACCGACCTGTTCGGCGACGACGGACAGCGGCCAGCGGTCCGCCGCGCACAGCTGCACCAGCAGGTCGCCGCCGCCGCGCGCCGGGTCGAGCCGGTCCCCCGGGAAGGCCGGCAGCTCCGCCAGGACCGGCGCCGGAACGTCCAGCCCCAGCCGGCCCGCGAGCCCCGGACCGACCCCCACCAGGCCGGTGAGCCGGGCCGGTTCGCCACCCTGCAGCCGCCCGTCCGCCGACGTGCCGCCGGCCGCGGCGGCGAGCACCCGGGTCAACTCCCCGAGCAGGCCGCGCAGTGTGGTCCGGCCGTCGGAGATGACGGCCGGCGCCAGGTCGAGGGCGACGAGCTGGGTGGCCGGCTGCTGCGGGGCCGTCACCCCGGCCTGCCGTTCGCCGCGGAAGGGGACCGACGGCTCGGGCGGCGGCGCCGCGGCCCGGCGGCCGTCACCGCCGCGGGCCAGCGCGGTGATCCCGGCGCCGACGCCGGCGGCCAGCACCGCGCCGCCCGCGAGCAGGGCCCTCCGGTCCGGACCGCTCGCGACAGTTCGTGGCCGGTCCTGCGCCTTTGCGGTTTCGGCATGCATGGGCGACATTGGAGACGATAGAACACGCCTTATGCAACTTTTGATGACACGTCAATTCGACACCGCCACACCACCGTCACCGGGAAAGGCGTTCCGGGACTTCGTCCCCGCCCTGCTCACCGCCGCCGCGCTCGTCGTCTCCGGCTGTTCGTCCACCGGTTCGACCTCGTCCGACGCGAAACACCCGGACGGCACGGTCGTTCGAGTCCCCCAGGACTTCCCGACCGTCCAGCAGGCCGTGGATGTGGCCCGCGAGGGCGACACGGTGCTGGTCGCCCCGGGCATCTACCGGGAGAGCGTCCGGGTCACCAAGGCCCGGATCGTGCTGCGCGGCACCGACCGCAACACCGTCGTCCTCGACGGCGGCGTGCGCCTCGTCAACGGCATCACCGTCACCGGCCCCGGCTCGGTGGTCGAGAACCTCACCGTCCACGGCTACCTGGCCAACGGCGTGCTGTTCACCGGCGTCACCGACGAGAAGCTGCAGCAGCACGGCGCCGGCGGCTCCGCCTACGACCCGCTGGACACCGCCCGTTTCCCCGTCGTCCAGGGCTTCCGCGCGAGCAGTGTCACCGCCTACGACAACGGCCTGTACGGCATCTACGCCTTCGACGCGCGCGGCGGCGTCATCGAGGACTCGTACGCCTCCGGGCAGGCCGACTCCGGCATCTACGTCGGCCAGTGCAAGCCCTGCGACACCCTGGTGCGCGGCAACACCGTCGAGCGCAACGCCGTCGGCATCGAACTCACCAACGCCTCCGACGGGTTGACGATCGTCGGCAACCGCGTCACCGGCAACCGGGTCGGCGTCACCGTCAACTCCAACGACCTGGAGGCCCTCGCCCCGCAGCACGGCGCCGTCATCGCGGGCAACGCCGTCACCGACAACAACGCCGCCGACACCCCCGAACAGGCCGACGGCGGTTTCGGCATCGGCATCGGCATCGGCGGCGGCACGGCGAACCAGGTGCAGCGCAACCTCGTGCAGGGCAACCGCGCCGTCGGCATCGTCATCACCGACCCGCCCGGCCATCCGGCGAGCGGCAACCGCGTCGAGGGCAACCGCGTCACCGGCAACGGCACCGACCTCGCCATGGCCTCCGTCGACCCGAACAACTGCTTCAGCGGCAACCAGCCCACCGTGCAGAGCCCGGAGAACCTGGAGGCCGCCGCCGGCTGCGGGATCCAGGCCCGCGGCCCGGTGCCCGCCGGCCGCACCACCGCGGTCCAGGCACCGCCCGGTGTCCCCTTCAGCCAGGTCCCGGCCCCGCCCGCCCAGCCGTCGCTGCCCGACCCGAACGCCCCCGCCCGCCCCGCCACCGACCTCCCGGGGCCGGTCGACCCCGCCGCCTACCCGCTCCCCGAGTCCGTCGCCGCCGTCCCGAGGCCCGGACCGGCCGCGCCCTGAGAGCGCTGCCGGGCGCGTCCACCCGGTGCCCGGTGGGCGCGCGCTCGCGGGCGGCGCGGTGGCCGGCCGGCTGCTCGCCGGACGGGTGCCCGAGGAGCGGGCCCGGCCGGTGGTTCCCCGGCCTTGTTCCGGCGGGCGGTCCGACCACGCCGGTCAAGGGCGCCTCCGGGCTCGGCCGGCCGGGAAACCGTCAAGAGTTCGCAAACCCGCAGGACAGTCCGGACAGCTCGGGACGACCCCGACTTCCTTGCCGACACGCCCAGTTCGGGACAGCCAGGGCAGTTCGGATTCCGCCCGAACGTTCCTCCGCGGACATGACATACTGCGTCGGTGACCGCAGCAGACCTGGCCGAGAAGCCACCCAAGAGCCGTCCGCAACTGGGCCGGAAGTTCACCTTGTTGTGGTCCGCCTCGGCGATCTCCTCGGTCGGCGACGGCATGCGGGACTCGGCCCTGCCGCTGCTCGCGGTGGCGGTCTCGGAGTCGCCGAGCGCGGTCTCGGTGGTCTCGGTCGCCGCCTCGCTGCCATTCCTGGTGATGTCGCTCTACGGCGGCGTGCTCGCCGACCGGTCCGACCGGCGACGGCTGATGTGGACCATCGACGCCCTTCGTGCCGTCGTCGTCCTGGGCTTCGCCTGCTGGGTCTTCTTCGCCGACCCGCCACTGCTCGCGCTCGCCGCCCTGGCCTTCCTGCTCGGCTGCGGCGAGACGGTCTTCTCCAACGCCGCCACCTCGGCCGTCCCCGAGCTGGTCCGCCCCGACCAGCTCGACGCGGCCAACGGCCGAATGCAGGCCAACATGCTCGTCGGCGGGAACCTCATCGGCCCGCTGCTCGGATCGGCCCTGTTCGCCGTGGCCGCCGGGTTCCCGTTCACCGTCGACGGCGTCTCCTTCGCGCTCGCCGCCGTCCTGGTCGCCGCGACCGGCCGCTCCACCGCCGCCCGCACCCGGGCCGGCCGCCCGGTGCTCACCGAGATCCGCGAGGGCGTCAACTGGCTGTTCCGCCACCGCGAGGTGCGGATGCTCGCCGTCCTCTCCACCCTCGGCGCGCTGACCTGCTTCATGGGCACCACCATGATGGTCCTGATGGTCACCAAGGTCGTGAAGGCCCCCGCCGCCTCCTACGGCATCGTCCTCGCCGCCGGTGCGATCGGCGGCACCGCCGCGAGCACCCTGGCCGGCCGGCTCAGCCGGCTGCTCAGCCGCGGCACCCGGATCGCCCTCTCCTTCCTGCTGATGGGCGTCTCGCTGATCCTGATGGCGTTCAGCACCTCGGTGTTCGAGGTCGCCGCGCTGTACGGCGTCATCGGCTTCGGCATCGTCACCTGGAACATCCAGGCGGTCTCGCTGCGCCAGCAGGCCGTCCCGAAGGACCTGCTCGGCCGGGTCAACAGCTGTTACATGCTGCTGAGCCGACTCGGCATCATGACCGGCGCCGCCCTCAGCGGCTGGATCGCCTCCGTCACCAACATCCGGACCCCGCTCGTCGTCGGCGGTACCCTGCTGCTCGTCCTCCTCGTCGCCGTGCTGTTCCTGCTCCCGCGGATGACCGCGATGGAGTCCCCGGCCCAGGACCAGGCCCAGGACCCGGACCAGGCCCAGGAACCGGCCACCGGCGCCCCGGAGGCCACAGCTGCCGCGCCCTCCTCCGCCGCGGGCACCGGCTCGGCCTCCGCGTCCGCCTCCGCCTCCGCCGAGAACGAGTAACCCTCGTCGGGGGGGGAGGCGACTCCTCCATGAGCCGGCCGCTCAGCTCCCGCCCGCCGCACGGGCGTCGGTCCACGCCGCCTCGCGCAGCAGCCGCAGCCCGTTGAGGCCGACGAGGACGGTCGAGCCCTCATGGCCGAGCACGCCGAGCGGCAGCGGCAGAGCGGCCGCCAGGTCCCAGACGACGAGGACCGAGATGAACACCGAGGCGATCACCAGGTTCTGCACGACGAGGGAGCGCGCCCGCCGGGAGAGCGCCACCACGGCCGGGACGGTGGCGAGTTCGTCGCGCACCACGACCGCGTCGGCGGTCTCCAGGGCCAGGTCGGAGCCGGCCCTCCCCATCGCGACGCCGGTGTGCGCGGCGGCCAGCGCGGGCGCGTCGTTGACGCCGTCGCCGACCACCAGCACCTTTCGTCCGGCCGTCTCCTGCTCCCGGACGGCGGCGACCTTCTCCCTCGGCAGCAGTCCGGCACGCACCTCGGCGATGCCGACCTCGGCGGCCACCCGGGCGGCGGCACCCGGGTTGTCGCCGGTGAGCAGCACCGGCGCGCGGCCGGTGAGCCGGGTCAGGGCGGCGACGGTGGCGGCGGCGTCCGGGCGCAGCCGGTCGGCGAGGCCGAGCACGCCGACCGGCACGCCGTCCACCTCGACCAGGGCGGCGGTGCGTCCGGCCTCCTCCAGGGCGGCAGCCAGCCCGGCCGCTTCGGCCGAGGCGGCGTCCGTCCGGCCGTTGATCAGCCGCACGGGCGCGCCGACGGCGACGACCCGGCCGCCGACGGTGGCGGTGACACCGGCCCCGGGAACGGAGGCGAAGTCCTCGGCGGGGGCCGGGGTGAGGGCCCGGCTGCGGGCAGCGTCCACGACGGCGCGGGCGAGCGGGTGCTCACTGGCGTGCTCGGCGGCGGCCGCGAGCGCGAGCAGCCCGTCACCGGAGAGGCCCGAGCCGCTCAGCGCGTGGATCTCGCTGACCCGGGGTGTGCCCTCGGTCAGGGTGCCGGTCTTGTCGAGGGCGACGGCGTCGGTCTGCCCGAGGCGCTCCATCACGACGGCGGACTTGACCAGCACGCCGTGCCGTCCGGCGTTGGCGATCGCGGAGAGCAGCGGCGGCATGGTGGCCAGGACGACGGCGCACGGGGAGGCGACGATCATGAAGGTCATCGCCCGCAGCAGCGAGCCGGTGAACGCGGCGCCGAGGGCGAGCGGCACGGCGAAGACGGCGAGGGTCGCGGCCACCATGCCGATCGAGTAGCGCTGTTCGACCTTCTCGATGAACAGCTGGGTGGGCGCCTTGGTCTCGGAGGCCTCCTCGACCATCGTCACGATCCGCGCGATCACGAAGTCGGAGGCGTCGCGTTCGACCTTCACTCGCAGCACGCCGGTGCCGTTGAGGGTGCCGGCGAACACCTCGTCGCCGGCCGCCTTGGCGACCGGGAGGGGCTCTCCGGTGATGGTGGCCTGGTCGACGTCGCTCGCCCCGTCCAGGACCCGTCCGTCGGCACCGATCCGCTCGCCCGGCCGCACGAGGACGGTGTCGCCGACGGCCAGTTGCCCGGTCGGCACGGTCTCCTCGGTTCCTCCCCCAGCCTCCGGCCGGGAGGTGCCCCCATCCAGCAGCCGGGTCGCCGTGGTGGGGGCGAGGTCGAGCAGCCCGCGCACCGAGTCGGCGGTCCGGGCGGTGGCCACGGCCTCCAGGGCGCCGGAGGTGGCGAAGATGACGATCAGCAGCGCGCCGTCCATGACCTGCCCGACGGCGGCGGCGCCGAGCGCGGCGACGATCATCAGCAGGTCGACGTCGAGGGTCTTCTCACGCAACGCCCGAAGGCCCGCCCAGGCGGGCTCCCAGCCGCCGGTCGCGTACGCCGACGCGTACAGCGGGCCCCAGGCCCAGGCGGGGGCACCGGCCAGTTGGAGCGGCAGGGCGATCAGGAACAGCACCGTCGCGGCGGCGGCCCAGCGGGCCTCGGGCAGCGAGAGCACTCGGGTGCGCCGCCGGGGCGCGGTGTCCGGACGCGGGGCGGCCGGGAGCGCGGGGCGTTCGGTCAGGGTGGTGGAGGACATGGCGGAGAGGACCTTCAGGGCAGGGCGCGGCCAACGACCCATCCACCATACATGAACATATGAACGCTCCTTCATGTACGAGTTGTAGTATTGGCGCCATGGGTCATGGAGCCGCCCCCACCACCGCCGTCCCGCACACGCGCCTGGACGCCGTCAGCGCTGCCCGGGTGGCCACCACCCTCCAGGCCCTGGCCACCCCCTCCCGCCTGCTGATCCTCTCCCGCCTGCGCGAAGGCCCCTGCGCCGCCACCGAACTCGCCACCGAGGTCGGCATGGAGCAGTCCGCCTGCTCCCACCAGCTGCGCCTGCTCCGCAACCTCGGCCTGGTGGTCGGGCACCGCCATGGCCGCTCGGTCGTCTACGCGCTCTACGACAACCACGTCGCCGCGCTGCTCGACCAGGCCGTCTACCACATCGAGCACCTGCGCCTGGGGCTCAGCGACGCACCGGACGTGGCCGAGTAGCAACGTCGCCGAGGAGCGGACGTCGTCGAGGAGCGGACGTCGTCGAGGAGCGGACGTCGTCGAGGAGCGGACGTCGTCGAGGAGCGGACGTCGTCGAGGAGCACATCGCCGAGGAGCGGGCGGGCAGCGCGCAGCGGGCGGGCGCCGAGGCACGGGCACCCGCCCGGTTCGACGGGGCCGCCGCCCGTCCTGCGGGCGACGCCGCGGACGTCAGGCCCCCGCGCTGCCCTGGGACCGCTTCACCAGCCTCGGCTCACCACCGTCCACGGCCACGTAGAAGTCGCCGAGGGATTCCGCCGCTTCGGCGCGCAGCCGCCCCTCGGGCAGCGCGACCTCGTGCAGCACCCTGCCCTCCGAGACGCGCACGCCGCCCGTCGACGGCGCGTCCGCGCCCACCGCTCCGGCCTCGGGTGCGGCGCTCGCCGCGATGATGTTCCCCTGCTCGTCCGCCAGCACGAGCAGCCTGGCCGGACCGCCGCTCTCGTGGTGCGTCATGTCACGCCGCCTCCGTCCAGGTGAAACCAGATGTCGGTGGTCGACGGGTTCCAGATTCCGAGGATGTAGTTGTCCTGGGCTCCGCCGAACACGGCGCGGTTCTCGATGCCGTGCCACTGGACGACGAGGTCGCGCGGATCCGCAGCGCCGCTACTGCTGTCGAGCTTCGCCTCGACGTACTGGGGCCCCTGGTAGGTACCGCCGAAGGAGTACCCGAACTGCGCCGCCTGCCCGTGGGCGAGGAACCATCGGGTCGCTCCGGGCGGCGGAAATTGCCAAGCCATGACATGACCTCCCTCATCAGCCGCCGCCTCGCGGGTGCCGGACCGCCGAACGCGGACCCCGCATCATGACCGAGAGCACATCTCGTCGGGATTCCGCTCACCGCACGTGACATCGCGTTCGGATGAGGGCTTGCGCGTTCACCTCGACCGGCGATTTCCCGGGAGGCATCGGGTGTGGACAGCAGATGATGTGTCTCCCTCCAGTCAACCGCCCGCGGGCAGGGGCCGCAAGCCCCTTCCGGTGCTCCCGGATGTCCCGTGGGCGCCGCTGACGTCGTTTCACGCAGGCGCGGAATGCGGGCGCGGAATGCGGGCGCGGAATGCAGGCGGAATGCAGGCGGAATGCAGGCGGAATGCAGGCGCGGGATGCGGGCCGGTCCGACGTCGGCCCCCTCCGGGACGTCCCCATCGGGCGGCGCCCCGCCCCGCCCCGGGTCGCCCCGGGCCGGGCACCCACTTCTTCGTACCCGGCGTGTCCGGATCACGTCATGCCGGATCCGGAAGCCCGGATCGCTTGAACGCCGCGGTCACCGCGAATGACGATGGTCATCGCAGGAGCGATCCGTCCGACCGGGCCGGTGCCCGGTTCGGGGTCCGGTGTGCCTGCGTCTCCCCTCGTGGCCTCCATTGCGTCGACTGACACCCCACAGAATGGCTGGCTTTCGCATGGCGCTCAACGATCGGCACTACCAGTTCTTCTCCGTCCCGGACCTGGACGCCTCCGTCCTCCGGGAGTTCCCGACCCTCCCTCTCGACCGTTACTGCGACGGCAAGTTCCGCCACCGCCGGTTCTCCCAGTACCGGATCGCCCACGACAGCGGCGGCGGCTGGCAGCTGGAGCTGCTGCCGCACCGCCCGTTCTGCCAGGCGACCCGGTTCAACGGCGTCACCGGCGGACAGCTGCGCGACTTCGAACCGCTGCGGATCGACCCCGCCCCCCTGGTGCGGGCCGGCGCGGAGGAGGTGCCGCTGGACACCGCCACCGCCTGGCAGGTCGACGTGCACCAGTGGCGCATCGTCTCGGACGACAGCACCCGCGGCGTCTCGGTGCCGGAAGGACCGCATCAGGACGGACACACCTTCAGCGTGATCGCCGTGATCGGCCGGGCCAACATCACCGGCGGCGAGACCCAGTTGATGCCGATGGACGACGACGAGCCCTTCGCGCGGACGGTACTGCAGCCCGGGGAGGCCGTCGTCCTCGACGACCGGAGGATGCGGCACTACGCCACCGACATCGCCGCGCCGCGCGGCCAGGAGGGGCACCGGGACCTCTTCCTGCTCGCCTACAACGCCTGGCCCGACCGGCGTTACGGCGAGGCGTACGAGAAGGCCGTACTCGCCGGCACCTGGTGACGGGTTCGCGGTACGCCAGCGGTCCCCCAGGAGGCTCCCCGAGAGGACGCACGCCATGGCCCACCTTCCGGCCGCCGACCCCGGCCACCGACAGCCACAGCCGTACGCGCACCCGCCACGGCACCCGCACCCGGGCCCGGCCCCGCACCTGCCGGAGCACGACCCGGCCGACCCCGTCGAGAACGCCGTCATCGCCCGGCTGGCCGGCAACTGGGCCCGGCGGGCCACCGTCAAGCGCGACGAGCCCGACCTGGACGAGCTGTTCGAGCCCGCGCGGCCGGACTACCCCGAACACCTGCTGCCCTTCCACGACCACCCCGCCTACCTCGCGCTCGACGAGGAGCAGCGGGCCCGGCTGCTCGCCTGGGCCTGGGTGGCGTTCAACAAGAACGTGATGGACAACGAGCAGCGGGTGGTGAACCCGGGCTTCGAGCTGATCGCCCGGGACGCCTTCGGCACCGGGCTGTCCGAGACCTCCGTCCTGGCCGCGACCCAGGCCATGGTGGACGAGCAGTACCACACCCTCATGCACCTCAACGCCAGTGCGGTGACCAGGCGCCGGCGCGGCTGGCACCTCCCGGAGGCCGAACTGCCGTTGGCGCGCAAGGCGCGCCGGCACGCCGAACGGCTGACCGGCGCCGGGCACCGCTGGCAGCGGGAACTGACCACGCTGGCCTTCGCCACCGTGTCGGAGCTGTCCATCAACGCCTACCTCGGCCTCATCGCCGACGACCCCCGCGTGCAGCCGGTGAACCGGGTCACCGCGACCCTGCACAACCGCGACGAGTACTGCCACTCCTCGATCTCCGCGGAGGTCGCCAAGGAGGTGTGCGCAGGACTGGACGCCGAACGCCGGGCCTACTTCATGGACGCCGTGGGCGACGGCATGCGCGCGTTCGGCGCCAACGACTTCACCACCTGGCGCCGGGTGGTCCGGCTGGTCGGCGTGGCGGGCGGCGAGCAGATGATGCGCGACGTCGAACAGGACCAGGGACGCACCATGCTCGTCCAGGACTACAGCGCGCTGCACCGCCTCTGCACCGATCTGGGCGCGCTGGACGAGATCGACTTCGACTGGGGCGGGGTGACCCTGCGATGACCGCGCACACCGGACGCGCCACGCGCCCGCGCCGCAGCGTGCCCGCCCTGGACGGCACCTGGCTGCGCCCCGGCAACCCCGGCTACGAGCAGGCCCGACGGGTCTGGAACGGCATGCACGACCGCCGTCCGGCGCACATCGTCCGCTGCCGCTCGGTCGCCGACGTCCGCCGGGGCCTGCGCTTCGCCGCCGAGGCGGGCCTCCCGGTGACGGTGCGCGGCGGCGGGCACAACGTGGCCGGGACGGCGGTGGCCGACGACGCCATGCTGATCGACCTGTCCCCGATGCGCGGCGTCGAGGTCGACCCGGCCGCCCGGATCGCCCGGGCGCAGGGCGGCTGCCTGCTCGGCGACCTCGACGTGGCGACCGAGCCGCACGGGCTGGTCTGCCCCACCGGCATCATCTCGCGCACCGGCCTGGCCGGGCTCACGCTCGGCGGCGGGTACGGCTGGCTCAGCCGCCGCTGGGGCCTGACCTGCGACCACCTGCTGGCCGCCCAGGTCGTGCTGGCCGACGGCTCGGTGGTCGAGGCGACCGAGCGGGACCACCACGAGCTGCTGTGGGCACTGCGCGGCGGCGGCGGGAACTTCGGCATCGTCACCCGGTTCACGCTGCGGCTGCGGCCGGCCGTCCCGGTGCACCGCCGCACCGCGGTGTACGAACTCGCGGACGCCGAAACGGCGTTGGCCCACTATCGGGCGTTCTCGGGCGAGCTCTCGGCGGACCTGCACGTGGCCGGCGCGCTCAAGGTCGCGGGCCAGTACGGAGGTCACGAGACCTGGCTGCCCGATGAGCTGCGCGGCCGGCCCGCCCTCTACCTGACGGCGGTGTGGTTCGGCGCGCCCGGGCGCGCCGAGGCCGCCTCCGAGCCGCTGTTCGCCGCGCTGCGCCCCGCCGCCTCGACCGGCGGAGAGCTCTCCCACCGGCGGCTGCAGAGCGGCGGCGACCACGAACGGCCGGACGGCAACCGCTACTTCACCAAGACCCGCTACCTCACCGACATCCCGCCGCAGGCCAACGTCGAAATGGCCGACTCGCTGGCCGCGATGCCCTCCCCGCTGTCCTCGATCAACTTCGAGTACCTGCGCGGCGCGATCGCCGACGTCCCCGACGAGGACAGCGCCTTCCCCAACCGGGACGCGCCGTTCATCCACACCGTCTCCGCGCAGTGGACCGGGCCGCAGGAGGACGCCGGGAACATCGCGTGGACCAGGCGCTCCGTGGAACGGCTCGACCCGTGGAGCCACACCGGCGGCTACGTCAACTACCTGGTGGACGAGCCCGCCGACAAGGTGCGGGAGGTCTACGGGGACGCCCGCTACCGGCGGCTGGCCGCCGTGAAGGAGACGTACGACCCGCACAACGTGCTGCACCACAACCAGAACATCCGCCCGGTGACGGCGGACCGCCCCGCACCGCCCGCGTAGGAGGAGCCCGCATGCGCGTCGCCGTAGTGGACGGCTTCTCCACCTCCCGGATCCTGGTGCGGCAGCTCGCCGAGCACGCCGTGGACTGCGTCCACCTGCGCACCCAGCCGGCGTTCCGGGACTCCTACACCCGCGGCTTCGACCCCGGCGCCTACGCCGTCGACCTCGGCCACCTGCCGGAGGACGAGGCGGTGGCGGCGCTGCGCCGGCTGGCGGTGGACCGGGTGATCGCGGGCGGCGAGTCCGGGGTGGTCCTCGCCGACACCCTGGGCCACCGGCTCGGCCTGCCCGGCAACGACGTCCGCACCGCGCCCGCCAGGCGGGACAAGGCGCGGATGGCGGAACTGCTGCGCGCGGCCGGGCTGGCCGCCCCCTCCGGCACGCTCGCCACCACCGCCGACGGTGCGGCGGCCTGGTTCACGGCCAACGGCGGCACGACCGTCGTGGTCAAGCCGCTCGCCAGCGCCGCGACCGACGGCGTGCGGATCTGCGGCACCGCGACGGAGGTCCGCGAGGCCGCCGGGGACGTCCTCGGCCGGCCGAACTTCATCGGCGCGCCCAACCGGGCGGTGCTCGTCCAGGACTACCTGGAGGGCGACGAGTACATCGTCAACACCGTCTCCCGGGACGGCGTGCACAAGGTCGCCGAGATCCTCAGGTGTGCCAAGGACAAGGGCCCGCACGGCTCGCCGGTGTACGACTACCACGAGCCGGTCCCGCGCTCCGACCCGCGGGGCGAGGAGGTGGTGGCGTACACCAAGGAGGCCGTCACCGCGCTCGGCATCGCCCACGGCGCCGCGCACAGCGAGGTGATGCTCACCCCGGCCGGACCGGTGCTGATCGAGACCGGCGCCCGGCTGATGGGCTCCATCCACCCCTGGGTGCACGAGAAGTACCTCGGCACGTCCCACGTCCACTTGTACGCCCTCGCCCTGACCGACCCGGCGGCCTTCGCGGCCTTCCCGGACGAGGACCTGCGCTGGTCGCACGAGCTGCGCCAGGTCTACCTGTCCAACCACCGGGCCGGAGTGGCCGGTTCGGACGCCTGGCAGGAGCACTACCGCGCACTGGAGTCCTTCGTGGAACTCAGCGCGCCGCTCGCCGCCGGGCAGCCCGTACCGCAGACCGTCGACCTGGCCACCGTCCCCGGCTACGTCTACCTCGCCGCGCCGTCGCTCGCCACGGTCGACCGCGACCGCGCCCGGATCCGGGCGTACGAGGAGCAGGGCGTCTACGTCCGGCCGTAGTCCCCCGGGCCCACGGCCCGTCTCTTCCGGAAGCACAGCGCCCCGCACCGCTCCTCCCGCCCGCGTCCCGCCCGCGTCTCTCTCCCGCCCGCACACGTCCCGCACGTACCTCCCCGGAAGGAAGACCGCCATGCCCCGGCTGCTGATCGGCAACTGCTTCACCGACGAACTCGCCGGCGACCCGGTGCTGCTGCCGCAGGCGCACCTGAAGACGGCCGCCGCCTCCGCCCAACTGCTCATCTGGTTCGCGCAGCCGGACGACATCGTCGTCCTGCCGCAGGATCCGGAGGAGGAGCTGGTCGACTACATCACCGCCCTGACCGGCACCCCGCGCTCCGCCTTCCAGGTGCTGGTGCCGCCCCCCGGCGCCGCCGGGACCGACCTGCTCACCGCCGACCGACTCGCGAACCCCGGGTTCCGCGAGGACCTCGCCAAGGCCATCGCCGACCGGCCGGTGGCGGCCGTCGTCCCGCTGACGCCGGAGGCCTCGGTGGTCGAACTGGGCCGCGCGCTCGGCTTCCTGGAGGCCGTCCCGGGCCACGCCTTCGTCGGCCAGGGCGGCGGGATGCTCCTCAACAGCAAGGCGGTCTTCCGCGCCGTCGCGGCCGGGTCCGGCGTGCCGCTGCCGGAGGGCGGGGTCTGCACCAACAGGGTCGACGCGGAGGAGGTCATCGCCGGCCTGTTCGCCAAGGGCCACCCGGCGATGGTCAAGCGCGACTACTCCTGCGGCGGCCTGGGCAACGAGATCGTCAGCCCCGTCGACGGCTACCGCCCGGTCGGTGCCGAGCGGGTCCTCGTCCTCCCCGACCGCGCCGCGATCCGCGCCTACCTGGACGAGCGCTGGGACTGGGCCACCAACGGCAGCCGCTACCCGGCCGTGGTCGAGCGCTACGTCCCCGACAGCCGCGGCATCTTCGTGGAGTTCGTCATCACCGACGACGGCCCGGTCTTCTCCGAGCACGGCGAGATGCTCTCCGCGCCGGTCGCCAACGCGCAGGTCATCCCCTCCCCCGCGCTGCCGCCCCGCGCGCTGCCCGAACTGGTCGCCGCCGGCGGCCGGTTGTGCGAGACGCTGCGGATGATGGGCTTCCGCGGCCAGTTCTGCGCCGACGCCATCGTGACCGCCGACGGCGAGGTGATGTTCACCGAGTACAACGGGCGGATCACCGGCTCCACGCACATCTACACCGTCATCGGCCGGCAGCTGGTCGGCCCGGACTACGCCGACAGCCGGGTGCTCGTGGAGTACTGCAGGTGGCCGGTGCCCTCGTTCCGGGCCGCCGCCGACAAGCTCGCCGAGGCCGGCCTCGCCTACGACCGGACCACGCGCACCGGCGTCGTCCTGGTGAAGGCGTTCAGCCACGCCGACGGCACCGTGCGGTTCTGTGCGATCGCCGAGGACTTCGAGGCCGCCGAGGCCGTCCGCGAGCGGGTCGAGTCCCTGTTCCTGCCCACCGCGGCCTGACGCCGCACCGACGGAGGATCAACCATGGCATCGCTGAACAGCTACGACGAGTGGTCGAGGCTGCGCGAGGTGGTCGTCGGCTCGGCCGAGAACTACACCTCGCACGAGCGCGAGCTCTCCTTCGACCTCTTCCACCACGACAACCTGGTCCGTTCCGAGTGGTACTACCCCCGGCTCACCGCCCCGGGATCCGACGACCGGCCCGCCGGTGACGGCGCCGATGGGGCCGTTGGGGCCGGTGGGGCCGGCGGCCGCACCAGCCAGTCGCCGATCAAGCAGCGCTACGTCGACGAGCTCACCGAGGACATCGAGGGCATCGCCGCCACCCTGCGCTCCCTCGGCGTGAAGGTGCTGCGCCCGCTGCCGCTGGACAAGGCCACCGTCGAGGTGCGCACCCCGGCGTGGTCGGCCGCCGTCGTACCGCCGCTCAACCTGCGGGACAACACCCTGGTGCTCGGCGACGAGATCGTCGAGACGCCGCCGATGATCCGCTCCCGCTACTTCGAGACCCAGCTGCTCACCCCGGTGTTCGCCGAGTACTTCGCCTCGGGCGCCCGCTGGACGGTCATGCCGCGCCCGCTGATGACGGACGCCTCCTTCGACCCGTCCTACGCCGACAGCTCGGCCGGCGGCCCGACCGAGCCGGTCCGGAACCCGCGGTCCTCCCCGTACGACGTCGGCTTCGAGATGATGTTCGACGGTGCGCAGTGCCTGCGGCTCGGCCGCGACGTGGTCGTCAACGTCTCCACCGCCAACCACGCCCTCGCCGTCGACTGGCTGGAGCGCCACTTCGAGGGCCGGTTCCGCTTCCACCGCGTCCACCGGCTCAGCGACAGCCACATCGACAGCATGGTGCTCGCGCTGCGGCCCGGCACGCTGCTGGTGCGCAACGAGCAGGTCGCCGAGCTGCTGCCCGAGCCGCTGCGCACCTGGGACCTGATCGTCCCGCCGGTGCCGGAGGTGAACAACTTCCCGCAGTACGAGGACGACGACCTGATCCTCACCAGCAAGTACATCGACCTCAACGTGCTCTCGGTGGACGAGGAGACCGTCCTGGTCAACGCCGCCTGCCCGGAGCTGATCCGCACCCTGGAACGAGCCCGCTTCACCGTCGTCCCGGTGGTGCACCGCCACCGCCGGCTGTTCGGCGGCGGGTTCCACTGCTTCACCCTCGACACCGTGCGCGACGGCGGGCCGGAGGACTACCTCGGATGACCGGCACCCGCGACCCCCACGACCCCCACGGCACCGGGGACGCCCGGGACACCTGCGCTGCGCACGGCACCCACGACCGGGACCGGGTGCTGGAGCGCTTCCACCTGATCGCCAACGGCCCCGCACTGTTCAACGCCGTCGTCGCCGGCGCGGAGCTGGGCGTCTTCACGCACCTGTCGCGGCACCCGAAGTCCTCCTTCGACGAGGTCCGGGCCGCCCTCGGCCTGCCCGCGCACCAGCTGCGGGTGCTGCTGTTCGCGCTGTGCACCACCGAGCTGATCCGGCGCGACGGCGGCGCGTACCGGAACACCCCGGTCGCCGAGGACTTCTTCGCGTCCGGCGGCGAGGACGACTGGGGGGACATCCTGGCCGGCTGGCAGCGGATCTACTACCCGGCGTTCGCACACCTCACCGAGGCCCTGCGCAGCGGCGAGAACACCGCGCTCGCCGCGTACCCCGGCTCCGAACCCACCCTCTACCAGCGGCTGGAGCACCGCCCCGAGCTGCAGGAGGTGCTGCACCGCTCGATGACCGCGTTCACCCTGCGGTCGATGAGCGGGATCGTCGACCACCTGGACCTGGCCGGCGTCGAGCACGTCCTGGACGTCGGCGGCGGCGACGGCACCACCGCCAAGGCGCTGGCCGCCGCCCACCCCGGCGTGCGGTTCACCGTCTTCGACGTGCCGGGCGTCGCCGAGATCGGCAGCCGCCGGATGGCCGAGCCGCTCGCCGACCGGGTCGCGCTGCACCCCGGCGACATCTTCCTCGACCCGTTCCCGCGCGACGCGCAGTGCGTGCTCTTCAGCCACTGCCTGGAGGTCTTCGACGGCGACCAGATCCTGGCCCTGCTGACCAAGGCCTTCGACGCCCTGCCGCCCGGCGGGAGGGTCGCGGTGTACGGCTACCACGCGGCCGACGACGAGCAGCGCGGCCTCTACGGCGCACGGCTCTCGCTCTACCTCAACGTGCTGGCCACCGGCCAGGGGATGGCCTACCCGGCGGACGACTACGAACGCTGGCTCGGCCGGGCCGGGTTCGTGGACGTCGGAACCGTCCCGGACCTCCCGTACGAGCACGGGCTCGTCACCGGCGTCCGGCCGTGAGCCCGGTCGTGCGTCCGACCGTGAGCCCGGTCGTGCGTCCGGTCGTGCGTCCGACCGCCGACCCGGCCGCCGGCGCGGCCGGGTCCGCGGCCACCGTGCGCCCGCGGGAGGGGCGGTCATGCGCGTCGGCATCGTGATCCTCCCCGAGCACCGCTGGCCCGAGGCCCGCGAACGATGGCTCCGGGCCGAGGAGTTGGGCTTCGACCACGCTTGGACGCACGACCACCTGAGCTGGCGGTGGCTGCGCGACGAACCCTGGTTCGGCTGCCTGCCGACCCTGGCCGCCGCAGCCGCCGTCACCTCGCGGATCGAGCTGGGCACGCTGGTCGCCACACCCGAGTTCCGCCACCCCGTCCCCTTCGCCAAGGAGGTCATGACGATCGACGACATCTCCGGCGGCCGGATGGTCTGCGGGCTCGGCGCGGGCGCGGGCGGCCACGACGGCACCGTGCTGACCGGCCGGGGCCGCCCCGCGGCCGAACGGGCCGACCGCTTCTCCGAGTTCGTCCACCTCACCGACCTGCTGCTGCGCCGGCCGGTCACCGACCACAGCGGCCGTTACTACGGCGCGCACGGCGCCCGGATGCGTCCCGGCTGCGTCCGGCGGCCCCGGGTCCCCCTCGCGGTGGCCGCCGGGGGCCCGCGGGCGATGCGGCTGGCCGCCGGGTACGCCGACATCTGGATCACCAACGGCACGCCCGGCCGGTTCGACGCCCTGCCGTACCGCGAGGCGCTGCCGCTGCTCGCCCGGCAGCGGACCGCGCTGGACGAGGCCTGCGCGGAGGCCGGGCGGGACCCGGGGACGCTGCGCCGGCTGCTGCACACCGGCGCGACGGTCGGCGGCGTCCTCGACTCCCCGGCCGCCTTCGAGGACGCGACGGGCCTCCTCGCCGACCTCGGGTTCACCGACCTGGTGGTCAACTGGCCCCGGCCGCACCACCCGTACGCCGGGGACGCCGCCGTACTGGAGCGGATCGCCGCCGTGCTTCCGGGCAACTCCGGGAGGCGACTGACGTGTTGACCACCGACGACCTGCACGCCAGCGTGTCGGACCCGCTGCTGGACACGATGAACTTCCTCAACGAGATCACCACGCGCTACCCGGAGGCGATCTCCTTCGCCCCCGGCCGGCCGTACGACGGCTTCTTCGACGTCGAGCAGGTCTTCGCCCATCTGCGCCGCTACCTCGACCACTTGGCGGAGACCGGCGCCTCCCCCGGGCAGGTCCGCGACGCGTTGTTCCAGTACGGCCCGACTGCCGGGCGGATCCGGGAGCTGGTCGCCGACTCGCTGCGCAAGGACGAGGGGATCGACGTCCCCCCGGAGGCCGTGGTGGTGACGGTCGGCTGCCAGGAGGCGATGCTGCTCGCGGTGCGCGCGCTGCACGCCCGGCCGGAGGACGTGCTGCTGGTGGCCAGCCCGTGCTACGTCGGCATCGCCGGGGCGGCCCGGGTGCTCGACGTCGAGACCGCGCCGGTCCACGACCGCGACGGCGGCTTCGACTGCGCCGCACTGCGGGAGGCGGTGCTCGCCGAGCGCGCCCGGGGCCGCCGGCCGCGGGCCTGCTACCTGATCCCGGACCACGCCAATCCGCGCGGCACCACCGTGCCGCTCGCGACCCGGCACCGACTCCTCGACCTGGCCGACGAGTTGGACCTGCTCCTGCTGGAGGACAGCCCGTACCGGATGGTCAGTCCCGGGGCGCAGCTGCCCACTCTCAAAGCCCTCGACCTCCGACGGGCCGGTCACCGCGGCCCCCGGGTGGTCCACCTCGGCTCGTACGCCAAGACGCTGTTCCCCGGCGCCCGGGTCGGCTACGTCGTCGCCGACCAGCCGGTGACCGACCGGGCGGGACGCACCGGGCTGCTCGCCGCCGAACTCACCAAGATCAAGAGCATGGTCACGGTGAACACCTCCCCGCTCGGCCAGGCCGTGGTGGCGGGGATGCTGCTCGCCGCCGACGGGCACACCGGCCGGCTCAACGCCGAGAGCTCCGCCTACTACGGCGACACCATGCGGGCCACCCTGCGCCGCCTGGCGGAGTGCTTCCCGCCCGCGCGCCGGGAGGCCCTCGGGGTGCGCTGGACCCACCCCGAGGGCGGGTTCTTCCTGGCCCTGGACGTACCGTTCGCCGCCGACAGCGCGGCGCTGGCCCGCTCGGCCCGGCAGTACGGCGTGATCTGGACGCCGCTGTCGTACTTCCACCCGCACGGCGGCGGGACCCACGGCATCCGCCTGTCCACCAGTTACCTCACCGAGCACGACATCGCCGAGGGGATCGCGCGCCTGGCGCGCTTCGTCGAGGCGGAGGCGTCCGGTGGAGGGAGGCCGCTCCGTTGACCCCCACGACCCGCACCGGCACGACCCGCCCGGACGGTTCCCTCACGTCCCGCCCGGACCGTGACCGCGCACCACGCCCGGACCGTACCCGCAGCCCCCGGACACCGCGCGGCACCCGCCGCCGGTGGGGATGGACCTACCGATGACCCTCAGCACCGTCAGCGCCCCGGGCACCGTCGACACCGTCGGGGCCCCCGTCGACACGGCGGCGCCCGCCGACCCCGTCCGCCGCCAGAGCCGCCCCTCCTCCCTCACCTGGTCCCGCGCCCCCGGCCCCGACGCGGGCCCGGGCCCCGTACCCGCCCCCGCCGCCGTCCCCGGCCCGGCCCGCGCCCTGACCGCGCCGCGCATCACCGGCGTCGGCACCGCGGTGACGCCCGAGTCGTACACCCAGCACGAACTGCTCGGCATCTTCGGGATCGAGGACCCCAAGGTCCGCTCGGTCTTCCTGAACAGCGCCATCGAACGCCGCCACCTGACCCTCCCGCCCCGGGACGAGCGCGGCCGCTGCCTGCCCGAGTCCCAGGGCGAACTGCTCGCCAAGCACCGCCGGCTGGCCGTCGACATGGGCGCGCGGGCCCTGCTCGACTGCCTCGCCGACGCCGGGCTCGGCCTCTGCGACATCGACTACCTGTGCTGCGTCACCACCACCGGCTACCTCACCCCCGGCCTGACCGCCCTGCTGATCCGCGAGCTCGGAATCGCACCGGACTGCCACCGGGTCGACGTCGTCGGGATGGGCTGCAACGCCGGACTCAACGCCCTCAACGCAGTCGCCGCGTGGGCCGCCGCCCACCCCGGGCAGGTGGCCGTGATGGTCTGCGCCGAGGCCTGCTCGGCCGCGTACGCCTTCGACGACACCCTGCGCACAGCCGTCGTGAACAGCCTGTTCGGCGACGGCGCGGCCGCGATCGCGGTGGTCGCGGGTGAGGAGGCCGCACCGGCGGCGGGCCCGGACGGGGAGGCCGCCCCGCGCGGCCCGCGGATCCTCTCCTTCGCCAGCCGCATCATCACCGACGCCTTGGGCGCGATGCGCTACGACTGGGACGACGAGCAGGTTCGGTTCAGCTTCTTCCTCGACCCGGAGATCCCGTACGTGGTGGGCGCCAACGCCGAACGGGTCGTCGACGGCCTGCTGTCCGGAGCGGGCCTGCGGCGCGGCGACATCGCCCAGTGGCTGGTGCACTCCGGCGGCAAGAAGGTCATCGACGCGGTCCGGCTCAACCTCGGGCTCACCCGCCACGACGTCCGCCACACCACCGGCGTCCTGCGCGACTACGGCAACCTGTCCAGCGGCTCCTTCCTTTTCTCCTACGAACGCCTGCTGCGCGAACGGGTCGTGCGCCCCGGCGAGTACGGCGTGCTGATGACGATGGGCCCGGGTTCGACGATCGAGACGGCGCTGGTGCAGTGGTGACGAACGGGACAGGGACAGGAACGCGGGCCGGCACGCCGACAGGCACGCCGACAGGGACGGGGACAGGGGCGGACATGGACGGGACCGACGTGGTGACCCTCGCGATCGACGGCACCCGACCGCTGTCGGCGGCCTCCGTGGCCGCCGTCGCCCAGGCCTGCGACCGGGTCCAACACGGCCCGGGCGCCCGGCTGGTGCTGCGCGTCGCGGGCGCGCCCGGGCCGGGCTGGACCGACGGGCTGACGGTCGGCCTGGTGAGCAAGTGGGAGCGCGGACTGCGCCTGCTGGAGCGGCTGCCCGCTCTCACCCTGGCCGTGGCGGACGGCGACTGCGGCGGCACCGCCCTGGACGTCCTGCTCGCCGCCGACTACCGGATCGCCACCACCACCGCCCGGCTGGTCGTGCCGGTGACCGGCGGCGGCGCGAGCGGCACCTGGCCGGGGATGGCGCTCTACCGGCTCGCGCGCCAGGGCGCGGGCATCGCCACCGTCCGCCGGGCCCTGCTGTTCGGCGAGCCGGTCGACGCCTTCCGGGCCCGGTCGGTCCACCTGGTCGACGAGGTCTCCGACGACGTGACCGGCGCGCTGGC
This sequence comes from Kitasatospora sp. NPDC048545, assembly GCF_040651155.1. Lineage (NCBI taxonomy): Bacteria > Bacillati > Actinomycetota > Actinomycetes > Kitasatosporales > Streptomycetaceae > Kitasatospora > Kitasatospora sp. NPDC048545. Next base: position 63,197 of record NZ_JBEZIQ010000036.1, on the reverse strand, counting down.
GACCGCCGCGGAACTGCTCGGAACGCTGTCCGGGGCCCTGCCCGGAGCACGGCCCACGGCCCTGTCCGGAGCCGAACTGGCCATCCGGCGCCAGCTGATGTTCGACGCGGGCACCACCTCCTTCGAGGAGGCCCTCGGCGTGCACCTGGCAGCCTGCGACCGGGTGCTGCGGCGCACGGCGGACAGCACGACGGCGGACGGCACAACGGCGGACGGCACAACGGCGGACGGCACGACGGCGGCCGGCGGGACGGCATGAGCGCCCGCCACGACGTCCGGGGCGGACTCCCCTCCGCCCGCAAGGCCCTGGCCCTCGCTGCCGAACGCTGCGAGGGCCGACTCGCCGCGCTCCCCCCGCCCGGCCACCGCACCCCCGCCGAACGCGCCACCGCGGCCCGGGCGCACGACGAGGCCCGCGGCCTGCGCCACCTGTTCCTGACGGCCCACGTCGACGCCGTCCACGACGAGCTCACCGCCGGCCGCACCCGGCACCCGCGCATCGCCGAACTCGCCGCCGACGCCGCCCTCGCCTTCCCCGGACTGGTGCCCGGCGCCGAGGCGCTGGCGGCCGAACACGCCCTGCCGCAGGCCGAGAAGGAGGGCCGGGAGATCGACCAGGGCCTGTTCTTCCGGCACGTCCTCGCCTCGCCCACCGCCGGCCCCCACCTGCTGGACGCCATGCTGCGCCCCACCGGCCGCGCCCTGGCCCTGCTGCCGGAGTTCACCGCCACCGGCCGCGCCGACCTCGGCTCGGTCCGGATCGAGCGCACGGACGGCGCCGCGCGGCTCACCATGGTCCGGGAGGACTGCCTCAACGCCGAGGACCCGCGCCAGGTCGACGACATGGAGACCGCCGTCGACCTCGCCCTGCTCGACCCGGGCACCGAGGTCGGCCTGCTCCGCGGTGGCGTCATGAGCCACCCCCGGTACGCCGGCCGGCGGGTGTTCAGCGCGGGCATCAACCTCAGGAGCCTGCACGGCGGCTGCATCCCCCTGGTCGACTTCCTGCTGCGGCGCGAACTGGGCTACATCCACAAGCTGATCCGCGGGGTGCTCCCCGTCGACGGACCCGGCGCCGGTGCGGCCGGCGGCGCCGGTCCCGGCCGCGGCACCGCCGCCCACCCCGACGAGCGTCCGCGCTGGGACCGCCGGACGGTGGAGAAACCGTGGGTCGCGGCCGTCGACACCTTCGCCATCGGCGGCGGCGCCCAGCTGCTGCTGGTGTTCGACCACGTGATCGCCGTCGCGGACGCGTTCTTCAGCCTGCCCGCCGCCAAGGAGGGCATCGTGCCCGGCGCGGCCAACTTCCGCCTCGGCCGGGCGATGGGCGCCCGGCGGTCCCGCTCCCTGGTGCTCGGCGGCCGCCGCATCCGCGCCGCCGAGCCCGACGCCCGGCTGCTGGCCGACGAGGTGGTCGAACCCGAGGAGGTGGACGCAGCCGTCGAACGGGCCTTGCGGTCGCTGCGCGGCCCGGGCGTACTGGCCAACCGGCGGATGCTCAACCTCGCGGAGGAGCCGGAGGACGCGTTCCGCCGGTACATGGCCGAGTTCGCCCTCCAGCAGGCGCTGCGGCTGTTCGACCCGGACGTCCTCGCGAAGGCCGGGCGCTTCTCGGCGCGGCCGGGCGCGGGGACGGCGACACCGTGAGCGGGGATGCGGCGAACGGTTCAGCGGTCGAGGGCCCCGCGGCGAACGGGCGTCCGCGCGTGCGCTACGTCAAGGACGGCCACGTCGCCCGGGTCACCATCGACCGCCCGGAGGTCCTCAACGCGATGGACCTGCGCACCCACGCCGAACTGGCCGAGGTGTGGGACGACGTCCAGGCCGACGACCGGATCCGGCTGGCCGTGCTCACCGGCGCGGGCGACCGGGCCTTCTCGGTCGGCCAGGACCTGCACGAACGCGCCCGGCTCGACGCCGAGGGCGGACCGCGTACCTCCTTCGGCAGTCGCGGCCTGCCCGGCCACCCCCGGCTGACCGAGCGCTTCGGCCTGGTCAAGCCGGTGATCGCCCGGGTGGACGGCTACGCGCTCGGCGGCGGCTTCGAACTCGCCCTCGCCTGCGACCTGGTGATCGCCTCCGACCGCGCGGTGTTCGCGCTGCCGGAGGCGGGCCTCGGGCTGATGCCGGGCGCGGGCGGCGTGTTCCGGCTGGTCCGCCAGCTGCCGCTGAAGACCGCGATGGGCCACCTGCTGACCGGCCGGCGGATGGACGCCGCCGCGGCGCTGCGGTTCGGCCTGGTGAACGAGGTCGTGCCGGCCGAGGAGCTCGACGCCCGCACCGAGGCCTGGGTGCGGGACGTGCTGCGCTGCGCGCCGCTGTCCCTCTACGCGATCAAGGAGGCCGCCCTGGCCTCGCTCGACCTGCCGCTCGCCGAAGCCTTCGGCACCCGCTTCACCTGGGAGGAGCGGCGTCGCCGCAGCCGGGACGCCGTCGAGGGCCCCCGCGCCTTCGCGGAGGGGCGGGAGCCCCGCTGGGCCGGACTGTCCGCCGACAGCCCGGCCCAGCACCCCGGGGCCGGAGCCCCGGAGGTCTGACGGTCGCCCGGTCGTCGGCGCATTCCGGTTACGGCGTGGCCGACGACCGTGCGGCGGTCGTCTGCCCCGATCCGTCCGGTTCACTCCTCTTCGTCCCGCCGGGCTGCGCGGCCGCGGACGGCGGCGTCGCGGGCACCGTCCCCGCCGCCGGATCCGCTGGGGCCGTCCGCGCCGCCGGATCCGCGGGCACCGTCCCCGCAGCGGCCTCCCCGGCCCCGGCGGCCTCCTCCGCCATCCGGTAGCGGGTGAACTCCGGCACCGCCTTCGCCAGCGCCAGCGCCCCGACCACGCAGGCCACCCCGCCCGCCACCGCCGCGACCGCGGGCCCGCAGGCCGCCGCCACCAGGCCTGCCCGGACATCACCGAGCCGCGGCCCGCCGGCGCCGACCACCGTGAGCACCCCGGAGGTCCGCCCGCGCAGTTCGTCCGGGGTCTCGTGCTGCAGGATCGACGACCGCTCGACCGCGCTGACCGTGTCGGCGTACCCGGCGACCGCGAGCAGCAGCATGGCGAGCCACAGCGAGCCCGCCAGCCCGAGCGCCCCCAGCGAGATGCCCCAGGCGAGCACGGCCAGCAGCGCGGCCCGTCCGAGCCGACGGACCTTCGGCATCCAGCCGCCGAACATCGACCCCAGGAACGCCCCGCTCGCCAGCGCCGCCGACAGGTAGCCGGCCAGCTCCGGGCCGCCGTGGAAGCGCTCCACGGCGAGGATCGGGAAGAGCGCGGTGGGCATCGCGAAGACCGTCGAGTTGAGGTCCAGGACGTAGCACATCCACAGCACCGGACGGGACTTGAGGTACCGGATGCCCTCCAGCACCGAGGACAGGTCGGCGCGCCGCCCGCCGCCCTCGGGCAGGACGGCCGGCAGTCCGGCGATGAACGTGATGGCGAGCACGAAGCAGGCCACGTCCACCGCGTACGCGGCACCGTACCCGCCGAGGGAGACCGTCGCGCCGGCCGCCAGCGGCCCCCCGACGATGCCGACGGTGAAGACCAGCAGCAGCAGGGCGTTGGCGGCGGGCAGGTCCTCCGGCTCGACCAGCCGGGGCAGCAGCGCCCGCCGGGTCGGCAGGTCGATCGCGAAGAACGCGGCCTGGACGGTGACGCAGGTGTAGAGGAGCCAGAGGCTGTCGGCGTGCGCGACCGCCTGCACCACCAGGGCGACGCTCACCGCGGCCGAACCGGAGGAGGTGATCAGGATCAGCCGGCGGCGGTCCATCGAGTCGGCGATCGCCCCGCCGTAGATGCCGAAGACGACGATCGGCAGCAGCGCGGCAAGGCCGACCATGCCGAGGGCGACGGAGGAGTGCGAGACCGAGTACACCTGCCAGGGCACCGCGACCTGGGTCACCTGGCTGCCCACCATGGTCAGGCACTGGCCGACGAACAGTCTCCGGAAGCCTGGGGACCGCCGCAGCGGTGTGACGTCGGCGAGCAGTTCCTTCATGGGTCCTTCCCCCTGTGGAGAGTCGCGTGGCCGCGCGGGGCTCATGCGCGGGCGCGGACCAGTCTCGGCCGGACGGCGGGGCGGCACATCGGGAGATCACGTCGTGTCGGCGGGTGTCCGCCGGGTGGGGGTAAGGGCCGGGTAAGGGCACGCCCCCGCCGCGACGGTTCGGGCCGCTCGAAGGCCCTTCGCGGGCGCGACGGTTCAGGGCTGCGGCAGCTCAGGGCTGCGACGGTTCGGGGCAGCGGCAGTTCAGGACTGCGGCAGTTCAGGGCTGTGGCAGTTCACGACTGCGACGGCGGCCCGAGCAGGCGCTGTCGGTGGGCGGCGTCCACCGCCTCGGTCCGGCTTCCCGCACCGAGCTTGGCCATCACCCGGGTCAGGTGGACGCTGACGGTCTTCTCGCTGATGAACAACCGCTCGCCCACCTCCCGGTTGGTGAGGCCCTGGGCCACCAGGGCGAGCACCGAGCGTTCCCGCTCGGTGAGCGGTCCGTTCCCGGCTTCCGCGACCCGACCCGCCGCCCCCGCCGACCGGACCCCGATCCGTCCGGCCAGGTCCTCGACGGCCGCCAGCAACGGCGCCGCGCCGAGTCGGCGAGCGATCCGGGCCGCCTGCTCCAGGTCTGCGCCCGCCTGTGCCCTCGTCGCGTGGCCGGCTCGGCGGCCGGCGCCCGCCGAGCGGGTGCGCACCAGCACCTCGGCGCGCCGCCAGAGCGCCTGCGCCCGACGGTACGGGTCGCCGCCTCCACGGCCTCCACCGCCGCCGTCGCCGGCCGCGAAGGCCTCGGCGACTGCGGCCCACTGCTCGGCGGTGGTCTCGCCGAGCGCGGTCCGGTGCTCGGCCTCGATCCAGGCCGACCAGCCCCGGGACGGCGCGTCCTCGGCCCGCGCGCGGGCCCGGGCCGCGAGCGCGGCCACCGCCCCGGCATCGCCGAGCCGGCCGTACGCGGTCGCGCCGAGCGCGCACAGCGGCAGCTCCTCCGCCCGCCGGGCCGCCGAGTCCTCGCCGCGGTCCCGGTCGAGCGCCCGCCGGACCAGGTCGGCGGCCTCCTCCGGCCGGCCCCGCCACAGCGCCGCCTCGGCGAGCGCCTGCGCGGCGAGCAGTGCGAGGTGCGGGGGGACCGGATCCCGGCCGCACCCATCGACCTCCTCGCCGCGTGCGGCCACCAACACCGTTTCCGTCACATGAAGTTGACGGATAATCAGATCCGATGGAGGGGTATGGTCCGGCCGTAGCGCCGCCCCGGCCCCGGCCCAGTCGCCGGCCCGGAAGAGCGCGACCGCGCGGGCCGTCCGCAGCCGTAGGCCGTACTCGCTCCAGGTGGTCCCGGTCCGCTCGGCCCGCTCCTCGCCGGCCACGAACTCGGCCACCGCCCCGGCCGGGTCACCGGCCAGCAGCCTGGTCAGCCCCAGCCCGTAGTGCGCCCGCAGCTCGACCCCGAAGTGGCCCGACACGCCGCCGTGTTGGCGCATGTCGGCCAGCACCGCGGCGGCGCCGGGCCGGCGCAGCCCGACGAAGGCCAGCGTGATCCGCGCGTCGGCCTCCGCACCCAGCGCGTCGCACTCCGGCCCGTAGGGGTCCGTTCCCGGCGCGAACGCCGCCTGTGCGCCGGCCGCCAGCGCATCCCGGACGGCGCTCGCGGCCTGCTCGGACGCCTCCTCCGTCCGGCCGAGCCGGTGCAGTGCGCGGGCGAGCAGCGCATGGCTCCAGGCCCGGTCGGCGGACGGCGGCCCGGCGTCCAGCAGCCGCAGCGCGATCCCGGCCTGCCGGGCGGCCCGTTCGGCCCGTCCGGGGAACTCCAGCAGCCGCAGCCCGTACCGCAGCCGGGTGGCCGCCGCGACCGCCGGATCGCCGTCCGCCTCGGCGAGTTCGACGGCCTTCTCCTGCAGCGCCAGGGCCCGTTCGGGCTCACCGCTGTCGCCCGCGCCCATCGCGGCCAGCCGGGTGAGGCCGACCGCACTCGTCCCGGTGACGGCGGCCGCGTCGGGCACGCGCGGCCACAGGTCGAGGGCGCGCTCGCCGTGCGCCAGCACCTCGCCGAACGCACCCCGGTGCGCGGCGTCCCGGGCGGCGCGCACGCTGGCGTCCAGCGCCAGCGGGAGGTCGTGCGCGGCCAGCGCGTGGAAGGCCACCTCGGCGGCGCCGCCCCGGGACCGTTCCAGCAGGGCGGCGCAGCGGGCGTGCAGCCGGGCGCGCAGGCCGGGGAGCAGGCCTCCGTACACCGATTCGCGCAGGAGGGCGTGCCGGAAGCCGTAGCTCTCGGCGGCGACCGCGCCGACGGCACCGGCCGGTCCTGTGGCTGCGGTCCGCGCTGCGGACGTGGTCCACTCGACGGATGTGCTCCACGCGGCGCCGGTGACGGTCCCGGGCGGCTCCTCGGTGATCAGGACACCGTGATCCAGGGCCTGTTGGAGTGCGTCGTCCAGGTCCGCGCCCCCCAGCTCGGCGAGCGCCCCCAGGGTTTCGGCCGGCGCCGGGCGGCCGACCACGGCGGCGGCGCGGAGCAGCAGCCGGGTCGGGTCCGCGAGACGCTCGACCCGGGCGGTCAGGACCTCCGACAGGCTGCCGGTCGGACCGACGGACCGGGAACCCGTCCAGGTACTCGTCCGGACGCTCGTCCGCGCGCCCGTCCGGGTGCTCGTCCGGGTGCTCGTCGCGGCGGCGACCAGTTCCTCGGCGAAGAACGGGTTGCCGTCGCAGCGCCGGGCGATGCGGTCGAGCTCGGCGTCCTCCGGCGGCGGTCCGCCCTCCGTCGGCGCCGCCAGCGCCCGTACCAGGTCGAGGGTCACCTCCTCGGTCAGCGGGGCGAGTTCGAGCCGGTGCACGCCCGGCAGCCGGTACAGCTCGGCCAGCACCCGGCGCAGCGGGTGGCTCCGCTCCAGGTCGTCGCTGCGGTGGCTCGCGACGGTCAGCACGGGCCCGGGGCCCAGCCGGGACAGCAGGAACGTCAGCAGGTCCAGGCTGGACCGGTCGGCCCAGTGCAGGTCCTCGATCACCAGCACCACCGGCGTGTCCCGGGCCAGCTCCCGCACGGCCGCCAGGACCGCCGAGAACATCCGCACCCGGCCCGGCGGCCGACCGCCCGCGTCTGCTGCCGGTCCGGCGGTCAACAGGCCCAGCACACCCTCGTGTTCGGGCAGCCGGCCGGCCGCCGTCGCCTGCAGGGCGAGCTCGGCGAACGGCAGGTAGGGCAGCTCCGACCGGGTGTCGACGCAGCGCCCGGTCAGCACCAGCGCGCCGGAACGCCCGGCGGCGGACGCGAATTCCTCGATCAGCCGGGTCTTGCCGATGCCCGCCTCGCCGACCACCACGACGGCTGCGGGCTCCCCGGTCCGGACGCGGTCCAACGCGCCGAGCAGGTCTCCGAGTTCGTCGTCCCGCCCGACGAGTCCGATCCCGGCCCGGCGTCGCAGCATGCCGACGAGCATGGCACGGGCGCCGGGGGCGCTCAAAGGACCGCGCCCGGGACGCCGCCCGGAGCCTGCGCCGGTCCCCCGTCCGCAGGCCCGCCGTCCGTCCCGCCCGCAGGCCCGCCGTCCGTCACCCCTGCGGGCCCACCCCGCACCGCCGCCGCAGGCGCCCTCCGCACCGCCCCGGCGGGGACGGTCACTGATCGAGCCAGCCCTCGCGGGAGGCCAGCGCACCCGCCTGGAAGCGGCTCCGGGCGCCCAGCCGGGTCATCAGCTTGCCCGCGATCCGGCCGACCGTCCGGCTGGAGATGCCCAGCTTGCGGCCCGCCTGCTCGTCCGTGTAGCCCTCGTGCAGCAGCTGCAGCACGGCCTTGGTGTCACCGGCCAGTTCGACCCCGGCGGCACCCGGGTCCCGTTCCCGGACCGGCGCCCCGAACGGTGCCGCCTGCTGCCAGGACTGGTCGAACAGCGAGGCCAGCGCCGCGATCGCGGCCGTCCCCCGGCCGGACAGCAGGATCGCGGCCTTGCCCTGGACGTCGTCCGGGTCGACCGAGAGCAGCGCGTGCTCCTGGTCGAAGAGGATCATCCACGGCGGCAGCAGCGCGACCGTGCGCACCTCGACGCCGCGTTCCTGGAGCCACCGCAGGTGGGTGCGGGTCGCCGGGTCGTTTCGGGCGGTGTTGAGGTAGATCGACCGGGCCTCGACGCCGCGCGCGCGCAGGTCCTGGTGGGCCGCGCGGCTGGTCGCGAGCGACTCCGGCGGCTGCGGGCCGCCGGGCACGAAGGCCAGGACCTCGTGCCGCGCCTCGCGGGAGAGCCGCCACACCTGGTCGCAGACCGTGTCGGTGCCGGTGAACTCCTCCACGTCCATCGTGGTGAGCCGCCGGTCGGCGAACTCGCTCCGGAGCACCTGGAGCGCCGCGTTGCCCTCCTCGATCCGGCTCCGGCTGCGCGCCAGTTCGACCCGCTGCCGGGCCAGCAGGTCCTGCAGCCCGACCTCCGGGCTGACGGCGTACCAGAGGTCCGGCGCGTCGCAGGAAGGCCGCAGCAGGCCCAGTTCGGCGAGCTTGGCGATCTGCGCCGCCGTCCCGTTCTCGTCCCACCCCAGGCTGCCCGCGATCTTCCCGAGGTCGGTGTCGGGGTTGCGGAGCATCGTCAGGTAAAGGCATTCGCTTTCCGGCCCGAGGCCGAACGGTTCAAGCATCAGGAAACCCCCGTGACCCATCCCTGATAACCCCGGAACTGCACCGGCACCGCCGGTGGACACCCCACCCGAATACGCCGATCGGCACGGCGGCCGGATTACCGGCGAGCACCAGAGACATGCGATCAGCTCCCCGGTCGTAGGGCGATCATCTCTATGCCTAACACCGGAGTTGAGACCTCCGCAATACCCGAACCTTGATCGTCGGATTCCGCACCCGGCACCCCGACCGCCGACCGATCCGTCCGCGCACGGGCGGCATTCCCGCATTGAACCGATCATCGGCACTTCGCCCACCCTGCTTGAGGTGTCTACATCAAGCCATGTCCGGATCCGGAAGCCCCCGTTTCCTTGCCCCGCCTCCCCACCCGCGACTAGAAACGTGCATATGCCCAGGATTGCCGTCCAGACCTCCTCCGCACCCACCCCGGTCGGCAGCTACTCCCAGGGCGCCCGCCGCGGCGCCCTCCTCCAGGTCGCCGGCCAGGGCGGCACCGACCCGGCGACCGGAGAACTCGTCCCCGGCGGCGTCGCCGAACAGACCACGCAGACGCTCCGGAACATCGACGCCATTCTCCGGTCCGAGGGATCGTCCCTCGCCGACGCCGTCATGCTGCGCGTATATCTCGCACACGCAGACGATTTCCCCGCCATGGACGCCGCTTACGGCGCATTCCTCGGCCACCCCTTTCCCGCCCGCACCACGGTCGTCGTCGGCCTCCTCTCCGGAATGCTCGTCGAGATCGACGCCCTCGCCGTTCTCCCCGACCGCTGATCCTTTCCGCCCGACCGAATCCGCCCCCGCCTGACCGAATCCGCCCGACCGACCACCTCCGCCCGTCCATGCTGTCCACCCGACCGACCACCACGCCCGGCCGGCCGGCAGCCGCGACCTCCCCAGCGGCCACCGCCACGACGAAGCCGTCGGCCCGCCCTCCCGAGGGGAAGGCGGGCCGACGGCCTCCGGTCCGCGCGCGCGACGCGGTCCCCTACGGCAGCTGGACCGGCGGGAACGTGCCCGCCGGCGTGCCGTCGAGCGCACCGTCCAAGGCGTCGCGCCAGATCGGACCGGCCAGGGTGCCGCCGAAGGCCTGGTCGATCACCTTGCCGCCGATCCGCTGGCCGTCCAGCGGCTTCGGGTTGTCGGTGTCGCTGACGACCGTGGCACCGGCCATCTCCGGGGTGTAGCCGACGAACCAGACCTGCCGGCTCTCGTTGGTGGTGCCGGTCTTGCCCGCGCTGTCCCGGGCGGTGAGGCCGGCCATCTTGCCGGTGCCGTCGTCCACGACGCCCTTGAGCATCGCGGTGACGGTGTCGGCGGTGTCCGGGGACATCACCGAGGAGCAGTTCGCCTGCGGCACGGCCACCGGCCTGCCGTCCGGGCCGTCCACCGAGGTGATGGCGGTCGGCGCGCAGTAGGTGCCGTGGGCCGCGAAGGCCGCGTAGACGCCCGCCATCGCCAGCGGGGTCAGGTCGTTGCTGCCGAGCGTCATCGACGGCACCACCTGGAGCTTCTCACCGCCGGCCTGCTGGGTGATGCCGAGCTTGTTGGTCATCTGGGCGACGTTGCAGAGCCCGGTGTCGGCCTCCAGCTTCGCGAAGTAGGTGTTGACCGACTGCGCCATCGCCGTCTTCATGTCGAACTGGCCGGTGAGGCTCGTGCTGTCGTTGTGCACCTGCCCGGCCGACGGGAACCTGCCGCCCGAGCAGTCCTTCATCGCCGGCCACGGGATGCTGTAGTCGGTGGTGTAGCTCTGGCTCGGCGTGAGGCCGCTCTCCAGGGCCGCCGCCGCGACGATCGGCTTGAAGGTCGAGCCGGTCGGGAAGCCGAGCCCGCCGCCCAGGGACTTGGGGGCGTTGTAGTTGATCTGCGTCTGGTGCTGCTTGTCGTCGACGCCGTACGGGCGGCTCTGGCCCATCGCGAGGATCTTGCCGGTGCCCGGCTCGACGATGCTCATCGCGGTCGCCGCCTGGTCGCCGGCGTTCACGTGGCCGGTCACCGAGGAGTAGAGGGCGGCCTGCGCCTTGGGGTCGAGCGTGGTGTGGATCTGCAGCCCACCGCGCTTCCACACCGCCTGCCGCTCGGCCGCCGTCTTCCCGAAGGCCGGGTCGGTGAGCACCACCTGGCGCACGTAGTCGCAGAAGAAGCCCTCGCCCTGCTTGGCCAGGATGCAACCCTGCTGCGACGCCTGGACGTTGAGCCCCAGCGGGGTCGCGATCGCCTGCTGGGCCTGGTCCTTGGTGATGTGCCCGTACTCGGCCATCTTGCGCAGCACGGTGTCACGCCGGTCCTTGGCCGCGGTCGGGTTGACCGTCGGGTCGTAGCCGCTGGGCGACTGCACCAGGCCGGCCAGCATCGCGGCCTGCGGCAGGGTGAGGTCCTTGGCGTGCACGCCGAAGTACCGGTGCGCGGCCGCCTCGATGCCGTAGGCCTTCTCCCCGAAGAAGGTGATGTTCAGGTAGTTGGTGAGGATCTGGTCCTTGCCCAGCGTCTCCTCGACCTTGATCGCGTACTTCAGCTCCTGGATCTTGCGGCCGATCGTCTGCCGCTGCGCCTCCGCGACCTTCTGCGGGTCGTCACCCGCCTCGTCGACGAAGACGTTCTTCACGTACTGCTGGGTCAGCGTCGACGCGCCCTGCGCGGTGGTGCCCGAGGACGCGTTCTTGTCGACGGCGCGCAGCACCCCCTTGAGGTCGATCGCGCCGTGCTCGTAGAAGCGGTTGTCCTCGACGTCCACCAGCGCGGTCTTCACCAGCGGGGATATCTGGTCCCCCGGGACGACGGTGCGGTCCCGGTCGTACACGGTGGCGATCGTGCCGCCCCGGGCGTCGAGGATCGTCGAGGCCTGCGACAGCGCCGGCGTCTTGAAGTCGTCCGGCAGGTTCTGGAAGTCGTCCGCCACCGACTGGGCACCCAACCCGGCCGCCGCCACCGCGGGCAGCGCGATCCCCGCCGCCACCGCACCGGCCACGACACTGATCCCGATCAGCCGCACCCCGTGCCCGAACTTCCGCACACCCGCCCCCGCCGCCTTCTCTGCCATGCGAAGGACCATACGTGCACGTCATGAGGATCCCCTGAGGGATCCGACCCCCGCCTGTCACAGCTCTGCGACAACCGCACCCACCCACCCCGCACGCCTCCGCCGCCCCGGCCCCGACCAGCCCCTGCAACGATCCGCCGCCCGTTTCTCTGCTCCGGATGCGACGCCCGGCGACCACCCGCCACCCCGGTCGAGTGGCGACCCGGTCGAGTGGCGACCCGGTCGGCTACCGCACCTCGGGCACCGCGCCGTGGATCCCGGTGATCGTCGCCGCGGCATCGAAGCCGAGCACCGGATCGGGCCGACCGGAGAGCAGGCTGGCGTAGAGCGGTCGGTAGTGGGCGACCTTCCGCGGAGTCCGTCCGTCGTTGCCGAAGGTGGCGAGCAGCTCACTGCCTCGGGCGGCGAATCCGGTCATGGCCGTGTGATCGATCCAGACCTCCACCCCGGACCGGCCGAACAGCAGGCTGCTCTCCTTGCTGCTGGAGCCGGTCAGCCAACTGCTGAGCAATCGGGCCGTGCCCACCTCACCGCGGGAGCGGAAACCCACGGTGCACCACGCGCTCGCACCACCGTCCGTCTGCCGGACGTCGGTGAGGTCGGTGAGCTCGACGAAGCGAGTGAGCATGCTGAGCTGGTTCACCCCGGAGTCCGTCCAGCTGGACACGTACGACGCGAAGGCCTCCGCCCCTCGCAGGACGTAGGGGTCGTAGAAGGCCGAGGTGACGAGCGTGACCGGCCCCCAGTCCGGGTTCGCGGCGATCAGCTCCGCCGCCCAGCCGACCTCGGGCGAGAACGCGAAGTGGTGGGCGGTGAACAGCCTGCCCCGCACATCTGCCTTCCCATCCAGCTCGCGCAACCCCGCCAGCGCGGCGAGGTCGTGGACGAGGGGCTTCTCCACCAGCACCATGGCCTTGGATCGAAGGAGGGCCTGGGCCGCCAACTCGGCGTGCGTCTCCGTCGGGGTGGCCAGGACCACGAGGTCCGGTCGATGCGTGTCGAGCGCCTGGGCGAGGTCGCCGTAGTGGGGTGGCGTGGTGCCCCGGAAGTCGACCGGCCCCACCGGCCGCGGATCGACCGCGAACTCCAGTTCCACGTCGCCCCGTTCGGCCAGGACCGCGAGGTGGGTCTCGGCGATGATGCCGACCCCGACCAGGCCGACGCGCACCGGGTCGTCACCTGCCGAGTCGACGGGCACCGGATTGATCATGACCTGTCTTCCCTTCGTTCGATCCGGCCCCGCGCCCAGGGCTCCGACGCCTCATCGTCGCGCAGCCACCTCCGCCCACCGGCCCAACGACACAGCCGGGCCGTCGACCCACTCGACCCGCAGGTCGCGCTCCACCGCCTTCGGGACCCCGTCGATCCAGCTGGTCACGATCGGGACCCAGTAGGTGTTGCCGCCCGACCTGCAGGTCCGCGCGTCGAGCTCGGCCCGGATACGGCGGGCGCCATCGTGGTCGCCATCGATGACCCCGAGCAGGATCTGGGCCACGTCGGCCAGGTTGTGGCCGCCCCGGTAGCCGATGTCGTCCGCCAGCCGTCGGGTTCCGCCGACCGCCTCCATAGCGGCTGCAGCGTCGCCGGTCACCGCCTGGGCGACCGCTTCGGCGGACCGGATCTTGACCAGCTCGACCGGATTGGGCACCAGGTCGAGCAGATCACGCGCCCGGGCTGCCGCATCCGACACCGCGGCCGTGTCGCCGGACCAGCACACGGTCTGCGCCAGGTTGGCCAGCGCCTTCGCCTCCGCAGCTGCCAGGCCCTCCCGCCGGGCCAGGCCGATGGCCTCGCCGTACGCGGCGCTCGCCTCGTCGAAACGGGCGTTGACCCGCCAGATGTGCCCGATCAGCCGCAGGCGCTCGCCCTCGTCCTCCGCCCCGCGGCTGCGCTGCTCCCGCAACGAACCCAGCGCTGTGCCGAACCGCCCGTTGAGGTAGTCGAAGTCGCACAGCCAGTACCGAGCCGGCGCGTCGAACTCGCCGCCCACCAGGGCACGGTAGATCGTGGCCGCCTCGGTGTAGTCGCCGTGGTTGCGCAGCGCGTGGGCGAGGTGAATCCGCACCAGCTGGGCGGTCGGACTGCCCTGCGGCAGGCCGTCCCCCGCACGCCCGAGCAGCTCGACCGCCTGCGCGGCACGGCCCGTACGGCGGAGCTGAACGCCACGTATGGCAGCGAGAACGGCCCGGTACTCCGGTGCCGCGGTCCGTTCGACACTCAGCCCGGCGCCCAGCTCCGACCATTGCCCGGCCTCGACCAGACGCTGCGTGGCTCGCGCCATCCAGTCCTCGAAGACCCCGTGTGCCGCCGAGAGCTTGAGGCCGGATTCCAGGGTCTGGGAAACGGCGACCCGCCCGGCGTCCGGCGCGAGACGTCGGCCCAACCAGCCGAGCAACCGGGCCGCAGTATCTCTGCGGTCACGGTCGGACCAGCCGTCCGGGAGCGTCCGGTCCGCCTCGCCGATGGCGTGGCGGAGTGCCGAGTGCAGGGCGTACGGCAGCGCGTAGGCATCGTCGTGGGTGAGGAACGGCCGACGCAGGAACCGGGCCACGCTGCCGTCGGAGACGCCGGGCTGTCCGGCCCTCAGCAGCCCGGCATCCACCCGGTCGGTGAGCGCCGCGGTTCGGACCAGGTCACGCTCGTCCCAGGGCAGGTCACGGATCGACCGGGTGGCCACTGCGGTGAACGAGCCGCCGAAGTCCGCCGGCGACGGCTGCCCGCCACGGGCGAGGAGCGCGACGAAGTGCGACACCGACAGATCCAGGTACAGGGGCAGCCCCTGGCCGCCGGCGATGATGCGCCGACGGACCTCGGCGGGCATGGCCGGTTCACCGTCCCGGACGAGCGCCTCGCTGAGGTAGCTCTCGGCATCGGAGTCCGAAAGGTAGCCGACGAGGTGCTGGCGGGGTTCGACGGTGTCATTGCTGAAGTGAAGATTGGGCCAGCACCGCGGGCCGGTGAAGTCCAGCTCGCCGCCCACACCCGCGTCGGCCCAGTCGACCCGGTTGCGGCCGGTGATCACGAACAGCACGTTGGGCATGAGGTAGACGCACCGCTGGATCAGGCGCTCCACCGTACGGTCGGCCCGCCCGTTGACCACCTCGAAGGTGTCCAGGAACACGCACACCGTCGGCCGCCGCGCCGGGCGGCCCCGGTGCGGCAGGCGGTCCAGGTCCCAGGCCAGCAGGTACGAGAAGTAGGAGAGTGTCTCGTAGTCGGCGTCGGCCTCGACCAGTTCGGCGAACAGTTCGCAGTCGGCCAGCAGTCGCCCCTCGCGCACCCGGTCCCGGACGGCCCGGTAGGTGGCAAGTGCAGCACGGTGCGCCAGCCCGGTCAGCCCGCCGAGCCCGGCGGGGTCGACATCCCGCACCGTCTCCGCGATCTGGTCGCCGAGCCCGACGCTCCGGGAAGCCCGCCGCAGGGCCGGCGAGGTGTCGAGGAAGTCCTGCAGGGCCTCCCCGGGGTGCGCGCGCGCCCAGTACGAGGCGAGCGCCAGGTCGAACGCCTGCCACCGGCTGCCCAGTTGCCCCAGCCCGGCCCGCAGGCGCAGCAGCAGGCCCTCGATGTCGCACGCGCCGTCCTCGGACAGGTCGACCCGCACGGCCACCACATCGTCGCGGCCCTCAGCCGCCGCGTCGGCGAGCAGTCGGCGCTCCAGCTCGTGGGAGAGTGTCGTCTTGCCTATGCCCCCGACCCCGTACAGCGTCAGGACGTTGCGGCGCCCCTGCGCCCGGTCCACGACCGGCGAGACCTCGGCCTCGTCCAGCGTCCCGCGCAGACACTCCACCGACCGCTCGAAGGCCGCGACTTCGTCCACCCGGTTGGTGAAGACCTGCTGCGCCGTGACGGTGGACGACAGCCCGCCCATGAACGCGGCCCGAAGGTTCACCCGTGCCATCCCGCCTCCTTCTCCGCGCCGCCAGGGCGGATGTCCGGTTCGCATCGCGCAAAGAGCATCGACCTGAAATCCTGTCAGTTTCCGGTGCGGCAATACAAGAAGCCACCGCCTTGACCCGCAGGAGCACGGGCAGCAGTACGCTCCCCGCCCCTCAGGACAACCAACGAACGGCCTGCTCCCGGGTCACCCGCGCGGCATCTGTACGTCGTCGCGGACGAGTCCGGCACCCTCGGCGCCAACGACTGGGGCCTCACCGCCTGCCGGCTTGCGCTGCGGCTGCGCGCGGACGCGATCGTGGTCGAGGCGAACTACGGCGGGAACATGGCCCGTCAGATCTCGCGCAGGCGTGGGACCATCTCGCCCGCGAAGGCGAGACCCGCGGCCAGCTGAGGCCGCTGATCGTCGAGGTCAACGCCAAGATCGGCAAGCGGCTGCGCGCGGAGCCGGTGGCGCAGCTGTACGAGCAGGGCAGGGTGCACCACGTCGGCCACTACCCGGAGCTGGAGGGACAGATGGTGACGTGGGCTGCGGGGATGGATTCCCCGGACCGCATGGACGCCGCCGTGCACGGCCTGACCGAGTTGGCTGGCGCCGGGCAGCTCGACTCGCTCGCGCAGGGCATGGACGACAACCGACTGTCCGGCCGTCGATGATGTCCCGGGTCCGGACAGAGCGTGCTTTGGGCGGTTCTCACGCCCCTTGGAGCGTTTGACTATGTGGCCGGATGAATCTGCCGAGAGCACTGCCGCGTGCGACATCGTGGCTCGGACCAACCAGATGTCTGCGGCCGTGCGAGGGGCCCCTGGCTGTAACCCGGCCAGGGGCCCCTCGAGTCAGCTCACTACTCTGTGGCGACTTCAGCCGCGCACGAGAGAGGTCCACTTCTGGGCGATGTCACTGTTGCAGTCCCAGAGTTGGAGTCGTGTGCCGTTGGTGGTGTCGGCGCCGGGTGCGTCGACGCACCTACCGGATGCGGGGTTGTAGATGGTGCCATCGGGCCGGGGGACGAAGATCTGGTTCGGCGAGGTGTTGCCGCAGGTCCAGATCTCCAGAGGGGTGCCGTTGGTGGTGCCTCCGCTTGTGGCGTCCAGGCATCCGCCGAGGGCGCGGAGGGTTCCGTCGGGCTTGAAGGTCCACTGCTGGGCGGCGGCGTTGTTGCAGTCCCACAGCTGGACGGCGGTGCCGGGGACGGAGCTGCCGCCGTAGATGTCCACGCACTTGCCGGTCTGGGCGGTCAGGGCGATGGGAGTGTTTTCGGGGGCGTAGATGCTCAGGACGCCGGTGGGGCCGCTGGTCCAGGTGTAGTAGGGCTCGGTGCTGGTGGAGTGGCCAGTCCAGGTCTGGAGGATTCCGTTGGGTGTGATGCCCCAGAGGGTGGGGGTTCCGATGCCGGTGAGGTCGCCGTCGGATCCGATGACGGGCCAGTTGGCGGGGTCGATTCCGGCGAGCTTGGTGTCGGTGGCGATGCTTGTGAGGGTGGGGTAGCTTGCGGTGCCGCCGAAGGGGCTGGTGATCGTGACGGTGCCGGTGGTGAAGGTGTAGCCGCGCAGGTCGCCGGTGCTCTGGCTGCGGGCCCACAGGCCGGGGTGGCCCTGGCCGGCCCAGTCGCCCGGTGAGATGAGGTCCCAGCCGCTCCAGCCGGTGCCGACGAGCTTGGTCGGCGAACCGAATTTGGCGTCCCCGATGCTGGGGTAGAACCAGAGGGCGCCGGTGCCGTCCGGGCTGCTCTCGACGGTGAAGAGACCGGTGCGGTTGAGGAACTTCTTGTTCGTGTTGAGGTTCGTGGTGCTGGGGTCGCCGCTGGAGGCGATCTGCAGCGTGGTGGACCAGTCGGCGGCGTTGTAGCCGGTGCAGTCGGTCAGCTTCGGGTCGCAGGCAGGCTTGCCCAGGAGGTAGCTGGAGTCGAAGACCCCGGGGACGTCGGTGTTACCCGGGTTCTTGTAGAAGTAGAGCTTCTGGTCGCCGTCCTTGTGGACGATGAGGTCGTCGACGTTCATGCCGCCGCGCAGGCTGCCGCGGTGGGTGAGGCGGTAGTCGGCCCAGGAGTCGCCGTAGGGGGACTTGGCCTTCGGGGCGGCGAGTGGGGCCTTGGGCGCGGTGGCGGGGATCCTGTAGGCCCGCAGGTCGCCGTTGGGATCCGCGGTGACGATGTCGGGCAAGGCGTCTCCGGTGACGTCCCCGAAGGTCGGCGCGGGGCTGTTCGGGTTCCACGGTGCGTAGAAGGCGTACTGCGCGACGGGTGAGAGATTGCCGGCGTTGTCCTCGGCCTGGACGTAGAGGACGTTGGTGCCCCAGCGTCCCGCGGTCACGGGGATCTGGCCGGTGGGCATGGCGCTGCCGCACTGCCAGGTGGCGTCGACGAGCTGGGGGTCGAAGCTCCAGCGAAGGCATACCGCTCCGGAGGCGAAGCCGCCGCTGGGGGCTGCGTCCGCAGCGGTGAAGGGGACATCGCCGCTCTGGCCGGCGTAGATCTGGGGGGTCTGGCCGTTGCCGCTGGGCGGGAACTGCTTGCTGGTGTCGCTGACGGTAGTGGGGAAGGTGACGGTCGGCGGGGTGAGGTCGACCTTGAAGTAGCAGGCGAGAGTGGACGGGGACCAGGGCACGCCGTCCAGCTGGTCGGTGGCCATCATGGCGTAGCCGTAGGCGTGGCCGTCCTGGATGGCGCTGCCGGGGACCTGGAAGGTGGTGGTGCCGCCGTTGTTGACGAAGGGGGTGACGTCGCTCTTGACGTCGGGTGCTCCGGGGAGGTTGTAGTCCCAGATGTGGTCCCAGGTTGCGACCTGGGCCTGGGTGGGGCTGGTGACGGTGGCGTTGAGCCAGAGGGCGTTGTCCTGGTTGGAGCCGGCGCCGAGCCAGGCCCAGTTGTCGGCGTTGCCGTCGCCGCAGGACTGGTTGGTTGCGGCGGGGCTGACGGTCCGCGGCGCGGGCCACACGCCCGGGTTGGTCGGGGTGTTGGGCACCCGGTCGTACTCGATGTACAGGGTGGGCTGGTAGGTGAACCGCTTGAAGGCGTTCTGGTTGCTCTCGTCGCCGTAGAGGCCGAAGGTCAGCTGACCGGAGTTGGCGTACTGCCGCATCGCGCCGGTGATGTCGAACTGGAACGGGACGTTGTCGTGGCACGCGGCGCCGCCCGAGCCACCGACCATGGCGGTCGTGCCAAGCGGGCCGCCCACCTGTGCTGGCTGGTTGGACCAGGTCGTGCCGTTGCCGATCGGCCCGGTGACGAACAGATTGAGCGGGTACTTGTTGGTACAGGACCAGTCGGCGGAGACGTACTCCTGCATGTTCATCGTCGCGTAGTGGACGATCGCCCCGTTGAGCGCGCTGATGTCGAACTGGTAGAAGCTGCGCTCCTTGTCGGCGGGGGAGCAACTGCCACCGTGGGCGTAGTAGCCGCAGACACCGGCACCGGGGTGGTCGGCGTCCGCGCTGCCCTGCCGCAGCCAGTTGTTGGAGCCGTCGTGGGCAGACTGGACCCAGGTCCAGGAGTTCCCGGACTGGGCCCAGGGCAGGAAGGCGGGGTCGATGTAGTAGGGCGCGGTGCCGTGGGCCAGCAGGTCCTGGTCGGGCGTCAGATCGATACCCGAGGTTCCTGCGGTGACCGGCATGGCGGCGACCTTGGAGCCCGCCCCGGGACCGGCGTCGGAACCGGTTGCGGCAGCCTTGCCCCCGTCCGTTGGTGAAGGAGCAGGCGTGGGGGTGTCGGCGGCGGACGTGGTGAGCGTCAGGGCTGCCTTCACCGTGGGCGCGGAAGTGCTCGCTACGGGTGTGGTGGTGCTGTCCCACATCTGCGGGGTGCGGGCGATCCAGCGGGGCTTGCCGTCGGTGCCGGCCGCGGTGATGTTGCCGTGCGCGTCGGCATTGACCGTGACGCCGTCCGTGCTGGTGCCGAAGTGCAAGTTCTTCAACACGGGGCTGGCAGCTGCGGCCTGGGTCTTGACGACCAGGACGGTGGTCAGCCCACCGGCCTTGGTGGCGGTGACCTTCAGGTCGATGTCGGGGGCGACAGACGGATAGACCACGCTGTCGCCACTGACCGCGGGCACGGAAAGCGGGAAGGGCGAGGACAGCGCCAGCTTCTTGCCATCCGCGCTGATCATGGTCGCGAGCGGCCCGCTGCCACCCTTGGACAGCACCAGCTGCCCCGCAGCAGCCTTGGGAGAGAGCGTCCCGTCCCGATTGGCCACGAGCGTGGCATCCAGCCCCAGCCAGGCCCCACCACGGCGCACGCGCTGCTGCTCCTGGTGGCTGGTGAGTGCCAGGCGCCCCTCCGGGGTCGCCACGGTCTCACTGAACTCGGTGGTGAGCGAGTCGACCGGGACGTTCTTCTGCGTGGCCTTGGCCTCGGCGATGGCCTTCTCAGCGGCGTTGGCTGGAGGGCGTTCCTGCAGGTGCTTCGCGGTGGCGGCGTCGATCGTGGCCTGCGACGGAACCGTCGGCGCAGTGGCGGCATGGGCACTGAACCCAGGAAGACCGCTCGTGAGTGCCAGAACGGCTGTCACTGTCAAGGCACTCACTGACGCACCGTTGCGGCGGCGCTTTCTGTTCATAACGGGACTCTCCCCCCACGAGCACGAGAAGACCTGCGTAGGCGCAGGCCAAGGGCACCGTATGGGGCGGGTCGGACATCAGCCAGTTCAATTCGACGACGAAGGTCCGGATTGGAGTAAAAATGGCCGGTTCGTAGATCTCCGTGAGAAGTCTCACCAGTCACGAGGACTTGACTGTTCGTCACCGATGTCCGCTAGCATCCGGCGGTTCGGATACAGGGCTCGGCTCCCGTATTCCGGGGGCCAAATCTGCTTTGGGGGATGTAAAAAGCGTGTCATTCAAGCAACGATCAGAATTCGGGCACAAGAGGGGCAGGAGGGGGAGACTGCGCGGGCGGCTGGCGGCGGTGACGACAGCCGCCGTCCTCGGGTCCATGCTGGCGCCCCTGCCGATGGCGGCCGCGGCAGACCGGCCGGACTACTCGCGCAAGTGGTCGCCGCCGAGCACCGCTCTGCCGAAGACGCCTTCGGTGGCGGGCAAGAACGCCGCACCCGTGTCGGCCGCGAAGCCGGAACACCCGGTACCGCCGACCTGGACACCGCCCAAGGATCCGAAGCCGGTCCCGGGCGGACACGCGACGGTGAAGCTCGGCTCCGCGCCCGAGGCGCGCTCCCTCGGCGAGGGTGACAAGCCGCAGGCCGGTGAAGAAGCCAGGGCTGCGGGACTCCCGGTCACGGTCGCGCCGCTCGCAGGTTCGTCGGCAGCCGGCCAGACGATCCAGGTCGAGGTCGCCGACACCAAGACCTCGGCGTCCGCCGGGATCCCCGGTGTCGCGGTGACCCTCACCCGTCCCGGCGCGGGCGACGACGCTCCTGTGCGCCTGGGAGTCGACGCGTCGAGCCTCGATGCCGCGTTCGGTGCGAACTGGGCGGCCCGGGCGCACCTGGTGGTCCTGCCCGGCTGCGCGACGACGACGCCGCAGGCAACGGACTGCCAGAAGCAGACGCCGCTCGAATCGCACTACGACCCGTCGACGAAGAAGCTCGTCGCCGACGTCCCGCTGACCGGCACGGGCATCGCCACGGGTACGCCAACCCCGGCGACCAAGACCACCATCGACGCCGCTGCTGGGGCGGCCCGGGCGGTGTACGCGGACTCCACCACCACCTCCACGACGGTCGGTGTGGTGTCGGGTGCGTCGAGTGGAGCCGGAACGTATTCGGCGACCCCGCTCGGGTCCTCTCAGGGCTGGGCCGCAGGCGGATCCTCGGGCGCGTTCACGTACGGGTACCCGGTACAGATGCCGCCGGCGCTCGCGGGTTCGGGGCCCAAGGTGGCGCTGTCCTACAGTTCTGCCTCCGTCGACGGCCTGACGTCGTCGACGAACGCGCAGGCGTCCTGGATCGGCGACGGCTGGGACTACGGTTCGGGTTTCGTCGAGCGGTCGTTCAAGCCGTGTTCACGGGGCGGTATCACGAACTCCGGCGACCAGTGCTGGAGTGGCGCGAACATGACTCTGTCGATGGGAGGCCACTCCGGGCAGCTGGTGCAGGATGACGCATCCTGTCAGTCCGGCGCCCCCGTCGCGATGGAGCAGGCCGCCTGCACCTGGCGGCTGAAGGACGATGACGGCACCAAGGTGCAGTTCCTGACCGGCGCGACCAACGGAACCTGGAACGGCTCCTACATCAAGGTCACCGACACGGACGGAACGGTCTCCTACTTCGGCCTGAACCACCTGCCAGACGCGGGCGGCAGCCCGACCACGCTCGGCGCGGACAGCGGCTCTGCCTGGACCGTCCCGGTCTACTCGCCGAACAGCGGAGACCCGTGTTACGACGCGGCCAAGGGCAAGGGCTCGTGGTGTCAGACCGCGTGGCGCTGGAACCTCGACTACGTCGTCGATCCGCACGGCAACCTGACCACCTACACCTACACGCCCGAGACGAACTACTACGCCCGCGGCGGTGCCCAGAACAACGGCAACGGCACCCGCACCGCCTACACCCGCTCGGGTGTGCCCGCCACCATCGGCTACGGCCAGCGCCTGACGGACCAGCTGAGCAACAACGGCGCCTACAGCCCTGCCGCTAAGATCATCTTCAACACCTCCGAGCGGTGCGTCACCTCCACCACGGCCTGCGACCCGTCCCAGCGCACCGCGGCCAACGCGGCGAACTGGCCGGATGTCCCGCTGGACCAGCAATGTGGCGCGACCGGCCCGTGCACCAACTACGGGCCGACGTTCTGGACCACCAAGTGGCTGGCGTCCGTCACCACCCAGGTGAGGGTCAACGGCACTTACCAGACCGTGGACTCGTACGCGCTCAACCACACGTTCATCAACGTGCAGAACGCCACCGAGAACACCCAGGTCCCCTGGCTCGCCTCCGTTCAGCGCACCGGCCAGGACCCCCAGGCCACCGGCGGCCCGGTCACGCTCCCCCCGGTGTCCTTCACCGCCCAGCTGCTGCCCAACCGCGTGGACGGCACCAACCTGGTCCCCGCACCGCCGGCCTACAACCGGCCCCGCATCCAGCTGATCACCACCGAGACCGGCAGCACCATCGGCGTCAACTACGCCCCGGCCGCGTGCTCGCGCGTCAACAACGTCATGCCGGCCTCCGCCGACAGTGACACGCTCTCCTGCTACAACGTCAAGTGGAATCCTCCTGGCTCCACGGCAGGGGCGGCCCCGGTGGACGACTGGTTCCTGAAGTACCCGGTCGCCAGCGTCACCCTGAACCCGGGTACTCCAGGCTCAGTCCCGATGGTGACCAACTACACCTACGGCAAGGCCGCCTGGCACCGCAACGACTCCGCCACCACCGACGACAAGGTCCGCACGTGGGACCAGTTCCGCGGCTACGCCTCCGTCACCGAGGTGTCCGGCAGCGGAAACGACGGGCCGCAGTCGAAGAAGTCGACAACCTACTACCAGGGCATGGACGGCGACCTTCAGGCGAAAGGCACCGCCCGCAGCGTCCAGGTCGCCGGCCCGATGGGAGGATCTGTCACCGACTCCGACTGGCTCTCCAGCCAAATCCGAGAGAGCGACACCTACACCAGCGCCGACGCCGCCGGAAGCGTCGCCAGCTACTCGGTGAAGTCATCCAGCGGCGACCGGGTCACCACCGCCACCCACAGCCAGGGCAACGGCCGACCCGCACTCCTCGCCCGATACGTGCCCCCAACGACGACGACCACGGCAAAATCGCTCAAGGCCGACGGAACCTGGCGATCCAGCACCACAACCACGACGACCGACCCATCGCACGGCAACCGTGTCAGCACTTCGCTTGACAGCGCCGACGGCCTGCCGGACATCTGCACCCGCACCAACTACGCGACCGGGCCGGACCCGCAAACCCTGGAGGTGGCATCCGAGTCGATAGCTGTCTCCGGGACAAACGCCTGCACCGCGACGCCCACGGCAGCCACCACACTTTCCTGGACCCGGACGCTGTACGACGGGCAGGCCTTCGGACAGCTCGGCACAGCGCATGACGCGACCAGCACACTGACCCTCGATCACTTCGACTCCACCGGAACCCCGCAGTTCAGCGCCGCCAACGCGACGTACGACAGTTACGGGCGCACCACGAGCGCGACCGACCCCAACGTCACCGACAGCGCACACCCCGGCGGTGCGACCGTCACCACCGTCTACACGGCGGCCAACACGGGTGAGCTGCTCAACACCGTCACCGTCACCACTCCGGCACCAGCCGGCGCCAGCGACGCGGACACCGGCCGCACCACCACCACCACATACAACACCGCGCGGTCACTGCCTCTGACCGTGACCGACCCCAACGGCCGTACGACCACCGAAGCCTACGACGCACTCGGACGGTTGACCGGCGTGTGGCTTCCGGGACGGGATGCCAAGGCGAGCGCCAACAAGGCGTTCGCCTACGCGCTTCCGGGTGTGGTCAACGGCAGTGCGGTGCCGCCGACGGTGACCTCCTCGGACTTGCTCGCGGACGAAACCTACGCCGTCAAGATCGACATCATGGACGGCCAAGGACGGACCGTTCAGTCCCAGGTGACCCCGGCGCTCTCCGCCTACAGGGGCCGCCTGATCAGCGACACCGTGTACGACTCACAGGGACGCGTCACCCGCACGAACAACCCCTGGTACAACGACGACACCGCACCGAGCACCACCCCGTTCCTGACCACCACGCAGAAAGCCCCGGCGCAGACGTACAACGTCTACGACGCTCTCGGCCGCCCGGTAACCACGCAGTTCATCGCCTACGGCGTGGCCCAGTCCACAACCACCACCGCCTATCCCGGCGCCGACAGGACCGACGTCACACCGCCCGCAGGCGCCACACCGACCTCCACGGTCACCGATGCACGCGGCCGCAAGGCCCAGCTATGGCAGTACAAGACCGCCACTGCCACCGGAAACCCGGCCGACGCGGACGTGACGTCCTTCACCTACACGGCCGACGGCCACCTGGCCACTCAGAAGGACACCGCAGGAAACACCTGGACCCACGGCTACGACCAGCGCGGCCGCGAGGTCACCACCGCTGACCCGGACACCGGCACCGCCACCAAGACCTACGACGCCGCGGGCCGACTGGCGTCGTCCACGGACGCCCGCAACCAAACCATCTCCTACACCTACGACCTGCTCGGCCGCCCGACGGGCACCTACGCCGGATCGGTCAGCCCGGACCACCAGCTCACCGGTTCAACCTACGACACCGTCGTCAAGGACAAACCCTCCACCTCCACGCGCTACATCAACGGCGCCTCCGGCATCACCTACACCAGCTCCGTGCTGGCGTACGACACCGCCTACCACCCGACCAAGACCACCACCACGATCCCCGGCACCGAAATCGGCCAGGGAACCACCCCGTTCACCTACACCTACCAGGCAATCTACGACCCGATCACCGGCGCGGTGACCGACGACGACCGTTCGGCAGTCGGCGACATCACCGAAGAGGCAATCCACTACACGTACGACAAAAACGGTCCGCTGGGCACCTACGGCGCCTACGGCGGCGACACCTACGACCTGTCCTCGGACTGGGACGCCTACGGCCGCAGCATCCGCGCCACAGTGAACCCCTGGGGCACCCAGATCGTCGTCACCAACACCTACGACGAATCCACCGGCCGACCACTGTCGCAATTCGTCGACAAGCAAACCGCCGCAACCGGCGCTGTCCAGCAACTCACCTACACCTACAACACCGCAGGACAGCTCACCGCCGTCCGCAACGTTCCGGACAACACCCCGTCGTCCACCGACCTCCAGTGCTTCGGCTACGACTACCTCGGTCGGCTGACCAATGCCTGGACGGACACCGGCACGCTCACCCAGGCCCCGCAACCCGCCGTCGGAGGCATCGGCGCCTGCGCCAACACGACGCCAACCAGCGGCGCCCAGGCACCGACGAGGACCACGGTCGGCGGCCCCGCCGCCTACTGGCAGAGCTACGGCTACGACCTCACCGGCAACCGCACCCAGCTCATCCAGCACGACCCCTTCGGTGACACCACCAAAGACACCACCACCAACGAGACCTTCCCGGCAACCGGGACCGTCAACACCCCCACCACCGCCCCCAACACCGGCGGCGGCACCGGCGGCCCGCACGCCCTGACCAGCACCACCACCACGGCGCCGACCGGCACCACCGGCAGCAGCGCCCAGTACGACGCGGCGGGCAACACCACCGCCGTCACCGACACCTCCGGCA
The DNA here is from genome assembly GCF_040651155.1 of Kitasatospora sp. NPDC048545. Classification (NCBI taxonomy): domain Bacteria; kingdom Bacillati; phylum Actinomycetota; class Actinomycetes; order Kitasatosporales; family Streptomycetaceae; genus Kitasatospora; species Kitasatospora sp. NPDC048545. The sequence continues at coordinate 37,434 of NZ_JBEZIQ010000036.1, read as the reverse complement.
CCGCCACCCTGACCTGGAACAACGAGAACAAGCTCGCCTCCTACAACAAGACAGGCACCGCCGGAGCCACCACCTACCTCTACGACGCGGCCGGCAACCAGCTCATCCGCCGAGACCCCGGCAAGACCACCATCACCCTCGGCAACGACGAACTCGTCTACGACACCAACACCACCACCGTCACCGGCGTCCGCTACTACCAGATCCCCGGTGGCGTCACCCTGGTCCGCCAGGGTGGCAACACGACCTACCAAGTAGCCGACCACCACGGCACCTGCATCCTCGCGCTCGACGGCACCACGCTGACCGAGAGCAGGCGCCCGGCCGACCCGTTCGGCAACCCCCGCGGCAGCCAGCCCACCATATGGGCCGGCGACCACGGCTTCGTCGGCGGCACCAAGGACGACGCCACCGGCCTCACGAACCTCGGCGCCCGCGAATACCAGCCCGCCACCGGCCGCTTCCTCAACCCCGACCCGATCATCGACATCGCATCCCCACAACAGTGGAACGCCTACGCCTACAGCAACAACAACCCCGTCAACCTCTCCGACCCCTCAGGCCTGCACTTCGAAGAGTGCGGCAACGGAATGTACGCGTGCACCGGCGGAATCACACCCGTTGAAAAGGGGCGCGACTACGACCAGATCGTCGAAGAGAACAAAAAGACGGAACAGTTCCAGGCGTACTCCGCGTACACGTACTGGAAAACTGGCAAGACGCTCCGCGAGCACTATGCCGCCAAATGCAGTAATGGTCGATGCAACCCCAATTCCAAACAGGGCCACGAAGGGAACAATAGGGATTTCCTCTTTGGTGCTGGTGTAATCCTAGTCGTACCACTTGACATTGCCCACAAGGTCATCCATTTGGGCGATCATGAATATAACAAGCCGGGCCCGCTAGATACTTACGTAGATTGGGCCCAAGGCCACGGGCTCGACCCGCAAAGTGCAAACTTTGAGTCGGGAGCATTCCTGCCCGCTGCGTTTGGTGAGGCCTACGTTCCCAAGCCGGGACTTGGGGGATGGTGCAACAGTTTTCCTGCGGGAACCAAGGTCCTGCTCGCAGATGGAACCGCCAAGCCGATTGACCAGCTGACCACCGGCGAACAGGTCGTCGCAACCGATCCTCAGACCGGCAAAACCGCTGGCGAGCACGTTGCACAGGCCATCACCACTCCCGATGACGAGGACTTCACCGACCTCCAACTGGCCGTTCCGGTCGAGGCAAACGAGGTGGCGGACCCCGGCAGTACCACCACCCTCACCTCAACCCAACACCACCCGTACTGGGACATCACCACCAATCGGTGGACCAACGCAGCAGACCTCCACGTTGGCGACCAGCTCCTGACATCCACGGGCGACACCGTTACCGTCACATCGGTCCGCAACTACCACACCGACCCGACCATTGCCTACAACCTCACCATCGACCAAATCCACACGTACTATGTGCTGGCAGGCGCCACGCCGGTTCTCGTCCACAACACGATGGGATGCGGACCGGACCTAGGAGAATCTTGGAAGGCCGCGAGCGACAGTACGATCGTTGGTAGCAGCGGCTGCGAGGCATGTGCGGTGCAGATTCATGGCATGCTTGGCGGAGGCGATATCCTGGAAATTCTGCCGCAATTTCAAGGGAGGTACCCGTCGCTGCCCTACAAGGGCAACGAGGGCGTTTGGTACAACCACTATGCCGTTGTCAAGGACGGCCGGGTCTTCGATAATTGGACCGGCCGACATGGCGCACCGGAGGCGGAGTACATGGCCCGCTTCTCTGACAGCGTCGGGCCCTTCCCAGTGATGACGCGACGGGGTTCGCTCAAGCTCGACGAAAACGGAAACTACCAGTTCCATCCGGCGGGCGGTTGATCCATTCGGCACCGGACAGGCTAAGAGCTGCTCACGGAAAACCTGGACGTGGAATCGACCTTCCAAGGAGATTATCATTTCAACGCTCGATTTGAACAACATCTACGACGTCTTGGAAAACCCTCGCATCAGGCCGGGTTTCATTAGGGACAGCGACACGCTGGATGAGCTTGCAAGCTTCCTTTCGGGATATTTCCTTGCACTGCAGATCCATGGCATCGACGAGGGATTCGCACTGGGACAGGTCGGAGATTTCTCCAACTGGCTCAGCCGGGCGTACGGGACTTCACCCACAGGCGGATGGATTTCAGCCGTCGAGCAATTGACGAAGGAGGGAGAATCTTCAGTGGAGGCATTTCTTCGTCTGCTGAAGTCATTCCGCGAAGAATCGAAGGAACCGCAATAAAATAGCTTCAGAGCGCGGAGGGCCGGGCCTTCATTCAGTCTGTTCTAGGCGAGTTTGAGCGGGCGCTCCAGCGCTCTGAAGCTTTTTCGTGATTGTATTTTCACCTGCGCGTCCAGGCTCCGCCCGATATCGACGGGTCGGAGTCTGGACATGTTCTGTAGCATCTCCTCGGCGTCCCGCCAGCCCGAGGTTTCACGACCCGAGATTCCCTGAGTTCGCGGATACATGAACGGATATCGCCTCTCCGAAGGTTAGTGGCAAATTGAAGTAGCCCCACCGGATCGTTTCCGGTGGGGTTACTGAACTTGAATTCGTGATGTCGGTCTGAAGGTGGTCAGCCGTCCATGATCAGGCCGGTGGTGGTGAGGCACCCGTCGACCAGGTGGGGACGGTACTGGATCTTCTTGAGGCTGCGTCTGACGGCTCGGGCAAGCTGGTCGAGGTTGGCAGCGGCGAGGTTGCCGATGGTGCGCTTGACCAGCGACCAGATGCCCTCCTGCGGATTGAGGTCCGGTGCGTACGAGGGGAGCTGGAAGACGGTCGGCCAGTCCTGGTTCGCCTGGACGAACTCCTGCATCGGCGGCATCAGGTGGGCACGCAGGTTGTCCCACACGAGCACGATCGGGCCGCCGAGCCGGATGTGCGCGCGGATCAGCAGGTCCCGGTAGTCCTGCCAGGTCAGGCCCTTCTTCTCGCCTTTGCGGCCGCGGTAGACGTGGAAGCTGTAGAACATCCGGGAGCGCTGGCCGGGTTTGTAGCAGCTCAGCCCCGCCATGGAGACCCGGCCGGCTCCCCGGCCGCGCACCCGCACGACCGGCGTGCAGCCGATCCTGCCCCAGGTCCTGGCACGCGGCGGCCTCATCGACTGGTTCAGTCAAGATTTTCGTGATGCGGTGACGGAGCGTCATGCTGATCAGCTGACGTGCTCTGCCCGTACTCCGGTGCGCTGGTGACGCGCCGGTCGAGGCGGCAGGATGCTGCGGTCGTGTGAGGAGACGCTGCGGTGGTTGCTCCCGCATCTCGCTCCGGTGTTGGTGGAGCAGGTGCGGGTCGAGGTACTGATCGTCGCCCGAACCCGGGATGGCACGACCGTGCCCTGCCCCGACTGTGGTGTGCCGGCTCGGCGGGTGCACAATCGCTACCGGCGCCACCTGGCCGACGCGGCCCTCGGCGGCCGCCCGGTCGCCATCGAGCTGTGCGTCCGGCGCTTGTTCTGCGACACCGCTCTTTGCACTCGTCGAACCTTCGCCGAGCAGATAGCAGAGCTGACCACGAGGTACGGCCGCCGCACGGTTGTCCTCGCCGAGATCGTTCAGGCGATCGCGTTTGCCCTGGCCGGGCGGGCCGGCGCCCGGCTGGCGGCCGTCCTGAACATTCCGATCAGCAGGACCACCCTGCTCAACGTGGTGATGGCGGCACCCGACCCGGTGCCGACCGCGCCCCGTGTGCTGGGCGTCGACGACTTCGCGACCCGCCGGGGCCGACGGTACGGCACCGTGCTCGTCGATCTGGACTCCCATCGCGTCCTGGACATACTGCCCGGGCGGGAGAAGGCACCCCTGGTGGCCTGGCTGTCCGCCCACCCCGGCATCGAGGTGATCTGCCGGGACCGAGCAGGCGCATACGCCGAAGCCGCGAACGTCGGAGCACCGCAGGCACAGCAGGTCGCCGACGCGTGGCACCTGTGGGACAACCTGGCCCACGCGGTCGAACGCACCGCCATCGCCCACCGCTCCTGCCTCACACCACCGCCACCGGCAGACCCCGAACCCAGGGCGGCGACTGCTCCCAACCCCACGCTCAACCCGGACACCGGAAGCGAGAAATGGCTGGTCACCCGCACACGCGAACGCCACCGCGCCGTTCAGGACCTGCTCGCCCAGGGATGGACCATCAGCGCGATCGGACGTGAACTCGGGCTGACCCGCCACACCACCCGCCGCTACGCGCGCTGCGAGAACCCCGAGGCACTCGCCGACCACGCCATCCGCACCACGCGCCTGGACGCCTACCGGCCCTACCTGATCAACCGGTGGAACCAGGGCTGCACCAACGCCTCCACACTCTTCCGCGAAATCCAGGCCCAGGGCTATCCAGGACGCACGCCCCAAGCCGTCCGCCGATTCCTTCGCCCACTGCGCGACACCGCGAAGACAGCCCCCGAGCCACCGCCGAAGCCCCAGAACCTCACCGGCTGGATCACCCGCCACCCCGGACACCTGCGAGCAGAGGAGGAGCGCCTGCTCGACGATGTCCTCTCCCGCTGCCCCGAACTGGCGACCCTGCGCAACCACGTCCACGCCTTCGCCCGCATGGTCTGCGACCGCACCGGCACCGACCTCCCCGCCTGGATCTCCGCAGTCCGCGCCGACGACCTACCCCAGCTACACGCCTTCGCCGACGGACTCGAACGCGACCAGGACGCCGTCACCGCCGGCCTCACCCCGCCGTGGAGCAGCGGCCCGGTCGAAGGCCACGTCAACCGGATCAAGATGCTCAAACGGCAAATGTATGGACGAGCCACTCTCCCGCTCCTGCGCAAGCGCGTCCTACTCGCATGACGCTCCGTCACCGCATCACGAAAATCTTGACTGAACCCATCGACTGCCCGGCTTCGTCCTCGAGGACCAGCCAGGCCCCGCGGGCCGCCGCGACGCTTTTACCCGCGGCCACATCTCCTTCCTCCACAACTCCACGGCCGCGTCGTCACGCTCGATCGCCCGGCGGGCCGGCTGCTGCCAGGACCAACCGTGCCGCTTCAGCAACTGCCAGGTCCCCTCCACCGTGTAGCTCACGTGGAACAGGCGGCCGATCAACGCCTTCACCCGCGCCAGAGTCCACCGCTGGTCCGCCCACCCGTGGACCAGCGGCCCACGCTCCAACTCCCCTCCCAACCGGGTGATCTGGGCATCGGACAGCTTCGGACGACCGGGCGATCCCTTCGAGGCGATTCCCGTTGCGCCCCCTCGCGCCACTGCCGGCGCCAGCGCTCCACCGAGCGCACACTCACCCGCAGCGCGGCCGCGACGTCCCGGCTCTTCTCCCCGGTCTCGAAACAGTCCACCGCCTGCCGCCGGATCCGCTCCCGCGCGGCCCTCTCCGCGTCGGTCAGACCGCCGCCCTGTGCATACCTCACAGCACACGACTACCGGGGCCAACCCTCCGCCGGCAGGCGAACGCTATTGCTTCACCCGTCCGAGCGACATCACAGATTCAACTTCAGTAGCTGACGGCAACGTCAGTGGACGGGTGCTGCACAAAGCGGTGGTTCGTCGCCGTCGTTGGGTCGGGTGGTGGGCTGGGTGGGGGTGCGGAGGGCGTTGCCGAGGAGGTCGATGGCGTCGCGTTGGAGGCGGAGTCGGACGTGTGCGTAGACGGTGGCGGTGACGCCGATGTGGGCGTGGCCCAGGAGTTCCTTGATGACGACGAGTTCGACGCCTTGTTCCAGGAGGAGGGTCGCGGTCGAATGCCTCAGGTCGTGGAAGCGGATCTGGCGGAGGTGGGCGCGGCAGAGCAGGGCGTTGAAGTGGCGGGTGAGGGTGGCGGGTGAGGGTGGCGGGTTCGATGGGGTGGCCGTCCGGCCGGGTGAAAACGAGGCCGCTGTCCACCCAGCCCGCGCCGGCCTTCTCCTTCTCCTGGGCCTGCTGCTTCCGGTGGGCGCGGAGTGAGAGCAGGCAGGGGGCCGGGAGAACGATGCGGCGTTCGGAGCTGACTGTCTTGGTGGGGAGGGTGATCAGACCGCCGGTGCGGGTGCGCTGGAGGGTGCGACGGATGCTGGCCGTGCTGGCGTCCAGGTCGAGATCTTCCCAGCGCAGGCCGAGGAGTTCGCCCTTTCGGAGTCCGGTGCGGAGGGCGAGTTCGAACAGGGCGTGGAGGCGGTGGCCCTGGGCGGCGGTGAGGAGGGTGCGGGCTTCGTCGGCGGTGAGGGGTTCGAACCGGCGGGGTCGGGGTGTGCCGGTGCGGACGTTACGGGCGACGTTGCGCGGGATCTCCTCCTCTCGGACGGCGTGCTCCAGAGCGGACTTGAGGACGGAGTGGATGTAGGCGAGTGTCAGCGGGGAAAGTCGCTTGCTGCAGCACGCGCCGGTTGCGCAGCAGCGGGGCTGGGCGCGGGCGGCGTCGAGGCCGTGTGCGCAGCACTGGCAGCGGGTGCGGAGCTGGTCGAGCCAGGTGCGGACGTCCTTGGCGGTGAGTTTGGCGAGCTTCTTCCGGCCGAGGCCGGGTATCAGGTACAACCGCACGCAAGCGGTGTAGCGGGTGTGGAGGTTCTCGCTGAGGCGATGGACGGCAACGGTATCCAGCCAGTACGTCAGGTAGGCGCCGACGGTGCCCTGAGCCGAGGGTGTGGGGACGCCGCGGTTACTGGTGGCGATTTTCTCGGTGAGCTTCGCGCTGGCTTCGGCGCGGGTGGTGCCGTAGACGCGGACGCGCTTGCGGGTGTTGCCGGGTGCGAGGACGTAGCCGGCGGCTTCCCAGCGGCCGTCCTTGCGCTGGTAGATGGTGCCGTCGCCATTGGCGCGGGTCTTGCGGGCGGGGCGTGGCGTGGTCATCAGGCTGCCTCTTCGAGGTGGTGGATGTAGTCGGTGAGGGTGCGGGCGGGGATGCGGCGGGCGCGGCCGATGGTGATCGAGGCGAGTCGCCCGGTGCGGATGAGGTCGTAGACGGTCGAGCGGCCGATCTTGAGCCGGGCCATGACCTCGGGAACGGTCAGGAGTTCGCCGTCACGCACCGGTAGCCACTCCCGTCCGCTTGGTCGGCGGTGCCACGGCAGCTGCGAGCCGCACGAGTTCGGGGGGTGAGGCCGATGCCGGAGAATGCCAAGTGCGACAGGACGAGCGTGGACGCGTCGTCAGGTCCGGTGATCGGGGCTCCTGCCTGCTGCGCTGCCAGTCGGCCCGTGCCTGCCGCAGCTCGGCGAGGGTGGTGGAGTAGTTGCGGGTCTTGGTCGAGAAGTGTCCTCGGAAGCCGAGCATGTGCGCCCAGGCGCGGAGTTTGAGGTCGGCGAGTTCGGGGCGTGTGCCGAGGGCCCAGGCGGTGCGGATCATCCGTTCGGCGTGGACGGGTATGCCCCACTGGGCGAGTTAGCCGATCAGGCGCAGACGCTGATCGAGCGTCCCGGCGGCTCCCTCGGCTCCCTCGGCTCCCTTGGGTGGCGTACTTGGCGATGTACGCCGCCACGGCCCGTTCGGTGATCTGGCCACCGTTGTCGAAGTCAGCGGTCCGGATCGGCCGTATGTCGAGTTGGCTGCCGAACACGAATTCGGTCTCCTTGCCATCGAGTTCCGGGCCAGCGACCGCTGTCCGGGCTGCGGCGGCGCGGATGGCGTCGGTCAGCAGGTCGGCGGTGGCCCAGGCAGGCGGGAGGTCGGTGTTGCCTGATGGCCCGTCGAGGCGGATGACGGCGTGGAAGTGGACGAGGCCGCGTCGCTGGTACGCGGCGACCTTGGCGTACGAGACCTTGACGGCCGTGGACAGCTTCCGCTGGGCCAGTCCGGCGAGGCGGGCGACCTCGCGGCGGAGGTTGAGCATGAACCGGGACCACAACGCTGGGGCGTGGGCGTTCCTCGGGTTGCAAGCCGCAACGTACGCGCCGTCGACGCCTCCGCGCCTCGCCTCCCTGTGAAGGGGTGGGAAGTTGGACCACCGGATTCCGCGTCTGAAGGCCGCCCTCGGCAGGCTGTACGCCGAGCTTCAGACGAAGAAGGCGCTCGGGGTCGTGCCCTACCAGGTCTTCCGTACCGAGACGGAGACGCTCGGGCTGAGCGAAGAAGCACGCGGTCGGCTGGCCGATGTCCTGACCGCGATGAAGCTCCGGATCGGCGAACCGCCCCGCCGGGTACGACCGGCAAGGCCCGCTGCGCGCGTTCGTCGAGGACCTCCGCAGGGGGGAGGTGCCGGCGATCCAGGTCCCCGGCACGGCCGTCTTCCTCAACCGGGGCAAGCAGACCGCGCCACTGGCCCTGCGGGCCAACGTCGAACACAACCACGTACGGCACGACCATGTCGTGATCCTGTCCATCGAGACCGAGACCGTGCCGCGCGTCCCCGCCGATCAGCGGATCTCCGTCGACGACCTCGGCCACGCCGACGACGGGATCATCCACGTCACCGCCCGGTTCGGCTACATGGAGACACCCGACGTGCCCACTACCCTGGCGCTGCTCGATCCGGCCGAAGCCGAGGGCCGGCTGCGGCTCGACCAGGTGTCCTCCTTCCTGTCGACGATCGAGCTGCGGCGCGGGAAGCAGCCGACGATGGCACCCTGGCGCAAGCGCCTGTTCATCGCCACCTCCTACATCACCGCCGACGCCGCCGAGTGCTTCGGACTCCCCCGCGAGCGCACCGTCATCATGGGCTCGCACATCCAGGTCTGAGCGCGCCCGCAGGCAGCAGCGCCCCGCCGCCGGGGCTCTGCCGAGGCATCAAGGTCCCGTCAGGGTTTCCGCTCCCCGGGCAGTCGAGCGGACGCCGCAGGGTACGCCCGGATGCGGCGACTCCGCTGTCAAAGGCGATGTGTGAGCGACCACCCCACCACTCCTCTGAGCAGCCCCGGCCTTCGCAACTGATGATCCGTCGCGAACAATGGCCAGCTCGTCACACTCCCCACCACAGCCGCGTCCGGCCCGCCCAGTGCCGGTCTCCCGCCCCCGGAGTCGAGTCGGTGGTCGGCGTTACGATCTCTCGTCGGTCACATAACAATCGGTTACGAACGAGTTCCGCTTGGTGTGCAAAATCATCGGGAGATGAGGGGAATGTCAGAGGCCGAGTTGTCGTACCTCGGGGTCGCGGCGGATGAGGAACTCGTCTACCGATCCGCGCTGCGCGCTCCGGGACTGGGGGCCGAGGCTCTCGCGCTGGCGGCCGGGATGGGCGTCGACGAGCTGAGAGCGGTCCTGGCACGCCTAGAGGCCTCCGGGATGGTGACGGTGGCCGAGGACGAGGGCATAGCGGCCGCGGATCCGTTCGTGGTGACCGAGCGGCTGGTCGAGTCGAGGCTCACCGAACTCCAGGCCGAAATCCAGCGCGTCATCGCAGCCCGGCACGTGGTCGGCGTCCTGCTTGACGACCAGCGGGACGGCCGCCGGCAGTCCCCACCGGACGGCGTGGAGCGGGTCGAGGGCCCTGACCGGGTCCGGGCCCGCATCGACGAACTCGCCTTCTTCGCGCGCCACGAACTGCTGTCCGTCCAGCCGAACGGTCCCTTGACCGCCGCCGCGATCGAGGGCGCGAAGGAAGCCGACGAGCGGGCCCTCCGGCGCGGTCTGGAGATGCGCACCATCCTGCGGTCCGACGCCCTGCATGACCCGAGGACGGCCGAGTACCTCGCCGAGTTGAGCGTGCGGGGCGCGCGGATCCGCACGATGGACGGCCCGCTGGAGCGGATGCTGATCTTCGACCGGACCACCGCCCTGGTGCCGATCGACCCTCGGGAGACCAGCCGCGGAGCGCTGGTCGTCCATCAACCGGGGTTGATCTCCAGCCTCATCGCGCTCTTCGAGCGGTTCTGGTGCGCGGGCGAGGACCTGGACCAGGAGCACCTGACGGAGATCGAGCGGCAGGTACTGAAGACCATGGTCCGGGTCGAGAAGGACGAGGCCGGCGCGCGCGAGCTGGGCATTTCGGTCCGGACCTACCGCGGCCACGTCGCCAGCCTGCTGCGCCGTCTGAGCGCCACCCACCGCGCCCAGGGCGTCCTGGCCGCGCGCGACCGGGGATGGCTCTGATCCCAGGGACAACGCGATCGTCTTCCCGGCCGAGCCGGCCGGGAAGACGATCGCGGGTGACACGCTCGTGCGGTGGTGGTCAGCCGGCGTCGACGACCTCGGTGACGGTGAACCGGTTGAGGCTGTCGGGGCTCAGCCGGTGACCCTCGACCACGAGGTACTGGTCCGCGCCGACCCGCAGGATCTGGGCCTTCTTCGCGGCCGACGCGAAGTCGGGGTGGTCGCCGCGGGCGGCCTCCAGCGCGAACGCCCGCGCCTGCTCGAGAGTCATCGGCTCGGAGGCCTTGATCTCGGCGCCGTAGCGGTTCTTGGTCAGGCCGATCTCGGCCACGACGACGTGGTTGCTCATGGGGTTCCTTCCTTTCTGGGGCGGCCGGCCGGGTCTGATCCCGGTCGGCCGACGACGTGGGCGGAGCGGACTACACACCCGCCGAACGGGTCGCCACGGGCTCGGCCCGGTCCGCGCGCAGCGAGGCGAGCAGCGACATCCGGCTGCCGGTGTGCAGGACCGAGGAGCGGTAGGCGCGGGCGGCGATGCGGACGGTGAGCGCCGCGAACAGGGCCGCGATCGCGAGGGAAGCGACGATCTCCCACCACGCTGCGGTACCCGCGAAGACCCGCGCCGGCATCGTGACCGTGGAGGCGATCGGCACGTAGGAGGCCACGGTCACGACCGCTCCCTTGCCGATGATCGAGACCATGTAGGTGGCCGTGACGATCATCTGGAGGGGCGCGGTGGCGGACTGCACGTCCTGGGTGCGGGAGGCCAGGGCTCCCAGCCCGGCGAACAGGCAGCAGACCGTTCCGAAGCCGAGGACGTAGAACACCAGGAACCAGCCGCTGGAGGCGACGATCGAGCCGAGGTGGGGCACCCCACCGACCGCCAGCGCGGTGAGCAGGCCCGCCGCGGTGAAGACGGCCATCTGGACGATGCCGAGCACGAAGTTCCCGACGACCTTGCCGACGAGCAGGGAGCGGGTCGGGATCGCGGCGAGCAGCACCTCGACCACCCTGGATTCCTTCTCCTCCACCACGCTGTTGGCCGTCGTCGTGCCGAAGAGCTGGCAGGACATGAAGAAGAGCAGGCCGAAGACGAAGGTCACGCCGTACTGGAAGCCGGCCTGGTCCGAGGAGGAGTCCAACTGTCCGGGGGTCAACTCGGCGCCGCGCATGACGTCGGGGAGGGAGATTCCGAGCGACTGGGCGTTCTGCTGCATGGTCTGGGCCGCGACGGCCTGGGCGAGGTACCCCTGCAGTTCCGCGGCCGGCTTGCCCTTCGCCTCCAGGTGCCAGGCATGCGCGCCTGCCGTGTCGTCCAGGACCAGGAAGGCATCGGCGTCCCCGTCCTTCACGGCCCGCTCGGCGGCCGCCCGGTCGGGCAGGTACCGGGATTCGAGCTTCACGTCCGTCGCGGTGCGGGCCGCGGCCGTCACGGTCTGCTCGGCGCCCGGAGAGACGACGGCCACCGTGTAGCTCGTGGTGCGTCCGGAGAAGACGTGCAGGGCGATCACCCCACCGACGATCAGCACGACCATCGCCACGGTCGATATCCACAACGCCTTGCTCCGGGTACGAACCCGGACCTCGCGCTGTGCCACGCGCAGCCACACCGGTGAGGTGCGCTCGCGCTGCTTGGCCCCGGTCATCGGGTCACCTCCTTGTAGATCTCCGACAGCGGCACCGGCACCTCGCCGAAGTGCGACACCGGGCCGCGCGACATCGCCGTGCGCAACACCGTCTCCGACGCCCCCGCGTCGACCGGGGTGAACCGGGCGCTGCCGCCGTCCGCAGACAGGACCTTGATCCCGCTGGTGTCGCGGATCCACGTCTCCACGTCCGGCGCATCGACGCGGATCACCGAGTCGTGGCTCGCCCGGAGTTCGGCCGCGGTGCCCGCGGCCACGATCCGGCCGCCGGAGAGGATGACCAGTTCGTCGCAGAGCTTCTCCACCAGGTTGAGCTGGTGGCTGGAGAACAGCACCGGGACGCCGTCGTCGCTGCAGGAGCGGATCAGCGTGCCGAGGGCCTCGACCGCCTCCGGGTCCAGACCCGAGAACGGCTCGTCCAGGACGAGGAGTTCGGGCCGGTGCATCAGCGCGACGGCGATCTGGGCGCGCTGCTGGTTGCCGAGCGAGAGATCCTCCAGCTTGTCCGCGGCACGCTCGGTGAGGCCGAGGACGTCCAGGATCTCGTCCGCCCGTTCCGTCGCCCCGCGCTTCGTCATTCCGTGCAGGGAGCCGAAGTAGACGAGTTGCTCACGAACAGGCTGGCGCGGGTAGAGGCCCCGCTCCTCGGGGATGTACCCGAAGTTCCGGCGCTGCTCGGTGGTGAGAGGCGAGCCGTGCCAGCTGATCTCGCCGCCGTCCGGGGCGAGCAGGCCCATGATGATGCGCATCGTGGTCGTCTTGCCCGCGCCGTTCGAACCGACGAAGCCCGTCAGCTTCCCGGGGGCCAGGGCCATGGACACGTCGTGGAGGACCTGGCGGTCACCGAACGCCTTCCTGACCTGGTGAAGTTCCAGCACTTACGACTCCTCGGAGGGGAACGCGGGGGTTTTGCGGTCGGGCGCGGCAGCGCCGGTCCCCGGGCCGGCCAGCAGCGAAACCAGGGCTTCTTCGACGGGTGCGACGCCGAGGCGATTGAGCGTCAGATGCAGGTGATGGAAAGCCAGATACATCGGTTTCTGATGCGCCCCCCGCCTCTCGATGCCGATCAGCATATCGGCGCACAACGCGTTGACCATATCGATCAAATGTGCCGATTCGGACAGTCGCCCGCACTTCTCCAGCACGGCGGAACGGATCCGTTCGTGGGCGGCCCGGAGATTCGCGTCCCGCGCGACCCCCTCCTCGGCTGACACCTGCTTCAGCCCGGACCACCAGGTGTAGTGGGTCCGCAGGAAGCCGTCGCGTTCCACGTCGTTCAGCCCAAGTCCGTCGAGCAGCCGTGTGACGATCGTACGGCCGAGCGAGAGCCGGTACTCGACGGTGCCATCCGAGGCGGCGATCAGCCGGAGTGCTGTCGCGCTGGACGCTTGGAAGACGCGTTCTGCAGTCTCCAGGTGGTGCGGTCCGCCCCACTTCGCGAACTCCGGCTCGTAGAGGTCGAACCTGACGTCGGGCCGCGACCCGGTCTCCCCTGGCGGAAAGGCCGGCAGGACAGGCGTGGTCGTGCGCCTCGGTCTGCCGGTGAGTTCCGCCAACTGCTTCAGCAGCAGCGGCCTTTGCAGCACGAGTGAATCGGCCTGATCGCGGCTGACGAGGAACCGTAGCCGCACGTGCGGGCCCGACCCATCCAGGTAGCGCAGGTAGAACCAGCGTTCATCCGACGAGGCGACCCGGTCGACGAGCGGTGCCACCACCTCGGTCAGGGTCGCGTCCAGCAGGTCGAGGTGTCCGGGGTACAGCTTGAGGTACAGCCAGGTGCACTGGTCCGGTACGGCGGTCGCGGTGGTCATCGGTGGTCTCCGGAGGGACGTTCCCAGGCCAGGAAGCTGACGTGCTCGCACATCCGCGGGCCCTCCGGCCCGGCGGCCCAGGCCTCGTCCCGACCGGGCAGCGCCTCCTCGATCCGCAGGGTGTGCGCGCCCGTGATGAGCGGGAGGGCGGTCGCGACGGAGTGGGGCGAGGCCAGGTCGAGCCACATGGGCTTGCGGCGGTTGGCGTCGAGCGGGTCGGCGCCCAGGGCGAGGAAGAACACCTCGCGGGGCAGCCGCTGGTCCCGGCGCCAGCGGTCCAGGCGCAGCAGGTGGTCGGCCGTCGACTCTCCGCGCTCGGGCTTCGGGAAGGCGGACGCCGGGAGGATCCAGCGCGCCCGTCGCAGCACCACCCGCCCGGCGGTCGCCCTGGGCGTCACGACCGGCTCGGGGCCGACGGCGGTCAAGGCCCGGGCCCGCAGGAAGGGGTGATTGTCCCTGGTCAGCGGCGAGCGGTCGATCCAGGGGTCCATGACGGCCAGGGCCAGCCGGGCGGCTCCGGTGGCGATGTGGGCCGGCACGATGCCGGTGTACACGGGCGCGACGGGACGCCCCTCCTCGTCCTCGAACTCCAGGGTGTCGGTCGCGGCGTCGTGCCGCAGGGCGAGCCGGTCGAAGCCGAGCGAGTCCGGGGCGCGCACCTGGTGTTCGGCGGGCCAGTGGAGCTGCGGCAGGTAGCCGGCCCCGGCGTGCTGCAGGTTGTTGACCTGACCGGAGAAGGTGAGCGTGCGGACCTCACAGCCGGGGAACAGCGAGCGCAGCCAGCCGAGTTGGGCCCCGGCGACCGCCTCCTTGCCGAGCAGGCTGCCGAACCGGGTGACCAGGCCGCCCAGGGCACTCCCGTACTGGTTGACCACCATGCGGTAGTCGCCCCGCTGGGCGGCTTCGGCGCTCCCGGCCGCGAGCTGGTAGAGGACGGCCGTGGACGGCGGGGCGGAGGTGCGTCCCACCGGAAGGCCCGCGCGCTCGCCGAGTCCTGCGGCGTCGACCGTCATGTCGCTGATCCGCGCCCGGTGGAAGGCGGCCTTGAAGGTGCTGTCGGCCTGCAGCTGCATGAAGAAGCCGGCGGAGTCCACACACCGGCCGCCCACCCCGTACCGGGCCCGGAAGGCGTCCAGCACGGCGTCGTAGACGTACGAGCGGACGACGTAGGGGCGCAGGTTCTCCGCGACCGTCCGCAGGTCCGCCTCGACCGAGGCGGGCAGCGCGCCGACCGGCTCGGCACTTGCGCCGTCCTCGTGGACCAGCTGCGCGCTCCAGCGCGGGGCCCCGCAGCGTTCGGCGAGCTGGTCGGCGCGCGAGCGGATGTCGGCCAACCGGCCTCGGCGACCGGCTGGCTCGGCCCACGCGACTCCGCACACCAGTGCGTCGAGCTCGGTCATGAGACCAGCCAGCTCTGCGGCGTCCTCGGCCGAGCTACGGCCCAGGGCATCCGCCAGGTCGAGCAGGGGGCTGTGGCTGCCCGCCTTCCAGGGGACGACCGGCACGAGCAGCCCCGTCCGCACGTAGCGGGCCAGCCGGCCGGGAGCGAGGGCGGTCGCGGGGACGGAACGGACCTCGTCGAGGTCCGCCCGGTAGAGGCCCGCGTCGACGATCCGCTCGGTCGACCAGAGGAAGCCCCCGTTGTCGGAGAGCGAGGTGAGTACGACGGAGTCGTTGCCGTCCGTCGCCGCGACGGAATGGGCAGGGGCATAGGTGAAGGCGTCGGAAAAGCGCGGGGTGGCCGCGAGTTCGGTAGTCAGGCCGTGCACGTAGCCGACCGGTAGCGCAGTCTCGGTGCGCCCTGCCGACTGGGGCCGTGTCGGCCCGTGCAGCGCGACGGTGGTCAGCCGGCCCAGCGGGCTGGGCTTGAGGGCCGCGCGGACCAGGTAGCTCAGCAACGTCCGCGACGTGCGGGCGCCCGGCCTCAACTCCGCATCGCCGACCTTCTCCGGCAGGTGCGCGGCGACCAGCGGCAGGGAGAGGGCGAGCGGCCCGGAGTCGAGGTGGGCGCGAAGGGTGTCGGCGGTACGGGCCGCGCACTGCGCGACGGCGTCCTGGAGCCCCGCCAGTTGAAGGGCGAGCGCCTCCTGAGCCACTCGCCAGCGGTCCGTGACGGCGGCGGGAACGCCTACCCCGACGAGGAGGTCGAGGTCCTCGGAGCTGAGGCCGCCGCCGCCGTGTGCGAGCCTCCTGGCCCTCAGCAGCCGACGCCGGACGCTCCGGTCCGCGGCGGGCACCAGCGGGAAGATCGCGTCGCCGAGCGCGGCACCGGCGGCCGTCAGCTCCGCCTCGACCTCGGCGAGGCGGTCGAGCCGCTCCCGGACCGGCTCGCTGAGCGTGAGGGCCGTGACGGGCAGGCCGCCGACCCGGTCGAGCCGGAACTCGGCGAGCCGGGCGGGCCCGGCCTCCGTCCGGAGCGTGGTACTGGGGTTGGTCACGACATCAGCCCAATGGCGAGAACGATCAGGTTGAGGAGGATCAGGCCGGCCGCGAGCAGGGTGTACAGCAGGCTGACGGCGACGTAGCAGAGGTAGCCCACCCGCGCGCGACGGGGGATCGATCGCAGGTAGAGCGGCATTGACCTGCGGGTGACCCGGTGCAGCACGTACGTCAGGGCCCGCCCGCGCATGTTGATCGCGCCGAGGGCCGCCTCGACGGCGTGGTAGCCGTCGCTGGGGAACAACGGGTTGACGTTCGCCATCACCGCCATCAGCTGGAAGCCCACCAGGATGCGGAAGAACAGGGCGGCGTCGCCCGAGGTGTTCAGGGCCGCGAGGGACCAGGCTCCGGCGAAGGCCAGATCGCAGATCGGCCCGACCAGGGAGATCAGCACGCGCCCGAACCGGCCCTCGTGCCGGTAGCTGTCGGTGCGGTCCACGTAGGCCATGGGGAACAGGTAGAGCATCAGCCCGACCCCGGCGTTCCTCGGCCGGATCCGGTTGTAGGTCATGGCGACCGCGTGGCAGAACTCGTGCACGACGACCTCGCCCAGCATCACCGCGACGGCCGCTGCGACCATCCACGCCGTCGGGTTGGTGTTCCCGGTCGACGACGTGAGGGCGAGCACCACCAACGGGATCGCGACCACCGGCACGGCCAGCAGCAGCGCGGCGAGCGGCCGGACCGGCAGGCGGCGCAGCACGCGGGCGACGGGCTCCGCATACCGGCTCGGGTCACGCACCAAGGGGAAGCGCTTGACCAGGTCGAGCCGGCCGTACCGGATGGCCCGCTCGGTGCCGGTGGCCGGGAGCGGGTCGAGGTTGAGCACCGAGGCCCGGCGCAGGTCGGTGAGGAAGTCCGGCACCGTGACCCGGATCTGCTCCTCCTGCTCGGGGTAGCGCTCGGTGAGCGAGGCCACGAGCTCCGCGCCGGTCATGCCCTCGCCCAGGTGGCGCAGGATGGCCAGGCCGCTGGGCGAGATGTTCAGGTACCGGCCGGCCGGGGAGACAAGCATGGTCCGGCCGCCGGCGCCGGTGATGGTCTCGACACCGTCGCGCATGCGCAGCCGCTCGGTGTCGAGCCACGGCTCCGGCGCCACGGTCTCGGGGCTGGATGGCACGTTGTCCTCGCTTTCGGTGTCCGGATCACACCCGGAGCGGACCGGTACCAGTCCGCTCCGGGCCGGTCTCTGGGAGACTTCAGGGGTGGGGAGTCGCGTCGATTGGAGCGACGCGACTCCCCTGCCTGGTCACGTCCCGGCGCGGGCGCCGGTCGTCACCAGGGCCGTCCTCAGGACGAGGCGGTCGAGAAGCTGCTGCCGCTCGACGCGCAGCTGCCGACGAACGAGCCGGCGCAGGCCAGCGAGCCCGCGGTGGACAGCGACATGTTGGTGGCGTCGTCGAGCTCCTCGACGAAGGCCTCCAGGTCCAGGTCGTCGCCCAGCTGAATGGTGTTCTCCATGGTTTCCCTCCTTCATGTGTCTTCGTGACGGGTGATCCGGTGCGGATGGCACCGCGTGGATCAGCGGATCAGCGGATCAGCTGAAGGTGCTGCCGGTGCTGGCGGTCGAGGCACAGCTGCCGACCGTGCTGCCGAAGCTGCCCACGCTGCCGAAGGAACCGAGGGCCGCCGTCTCCGGCAGGTCCTCGACCAGCAGCTCGTCGGTCAGGAAGAGCTGCAGGTCGTCCTCGTTGAGGTGCTGCATCGCCGTCACCTCCTTTCGCGGAAGTCGAACCGACTGGGACAAGACGCCGCACTCGTCAGCTGTTGTACGAGGAGACGGTGGCGGCGGAGCTGAAGGTGCCGGTCACGGAGCCGGCCGAGGAAACGGTCCCGGCGCTGCTCCAGCCCGCGGCGCCGCTCTCCGGAAGGTCCTCGACGGAGGCCTCGGCGGCCGCGAACAGGTCGACCTCGAGGTCGGTGTTCTGCATGTGTGTCACCTCCTTCCACAGTTCGAAGGGATCACCAGGGCTCCTGTTCACCAGGGGCTGGTGCTGGAGGCCGTCGCCGCGGAGCCGAGGCAACCGGTCACGGTGCCGGCGGACGAGAGGGTCCCGAGGGTGCCCCAGGCGGCGGCGCTGTCGGCGAGGATCTCGACCGAGGCGTCGTCGGCCGCGAACAGCTCGATTTCGAGCTCGGTGTTCTGCATGTGTGTCACCCCCTCTACGCGAAGGTCGGACGTGGCCCGA
Organism: Kitasatospora sp. NPDC048545; assembly: GCF_040651155.1. Taxonomy (NCBI): domain Bacteria; kingdom Bacillati; phylum Actinomycetota; class Actinomycetes; order Kitasatosporales; family Streptomycetaceae; genus Kitasatospora; species Kitasatospora sp. NPDC048545. Next base: position 19,342 of record NZ_JBEZIQ010000036.1, on the reverse strand, counting down.
ACCCGCGGTTACCCGAACGAGCTGGCGGAGCCGAAGCTGCTGGCGCAGCCGGTGGCGGTGCCGACGGTGCTGGCCGACGCGATGGTCGAGTACGCGGCGGCGGAGTCCTGGAGCTCCTCCAGGAACAGGCCGGCCGCGCCGTCCTCGGCCATGACGAGGTCAAGGTCGTTGAGCTGGTCCATGGGTTGTCACCTCCTTTCCTCGGGTCGGAGCGGTGCGGGTGGTCAGCCGTTGGCCGATCCCCCGCCGTACTCGCCGGACGCGTCGAAGCCGTGGCCGACGGCCAGGGCCAGCAACTGCGTCCGCCGAAATCCATCGATGCCCACCAGGCGCTTCAGCGCGGACGGCAGGAAGCCGGCGAAGATGCTCCCGGACAGACCGGCGTCGACCGCGGTGAGCCAGGCAGCCTCGCAGGCCGCGCCGCTGCGCTCCAGCAGGCGCCGGTGACCGTGGGACCCGGCCGATTCGAGGGCGTCCTCCAGCGAGCCGGTGGCCAGCAGGATGGCCGGGGCCAGCGCGAACTCGGGCTGGAGCACCAGGGCCCTGAGCTGCTCGACGCCGACGATGTCGGCGATCGGCTCGAACCCGTCGGGGCCGTAGCGGTGGACGGCGGGCCGCAGCCCGGTCACCGTACGCGCCGCCACCAGGAACTCCAGCGGTCGCGCGGCCCACTCCGCCGGCCAGAGCGCCGCATCGGCCCCGTGGCCCGCCTCGATCATCCGCTGGAGCACCTCGGCGTCCACCGGCCGGTCCGCGAAGAACCGGTTGGCCCGGCGTCGTCGCAGGGTCGGGCGCAGACCGTCGTCGACGAGGCTGTCGAGGACGGTCTCGTCGTGCCACTGCCACGGCACGTCGGGGCCTGGTACGGCCCGGTGTTGTGCCAGGGACTGGCGCTCGGTGTCCTGCCGGAGTTCGGCCATCAGGTCCAGCAGGTCGCTCATCGCGTTCCCTCCCCGGGGTGGGATCCTTCAGCGGCACCGAGTCGGACCACGGCCGTCACGCACTCGAATTCGCGCTCCACGCCCAACGCCGTCGTCAACGCAGCGTCGTCCCAAGCCGGTTCGTTCATCATCGGCAGGCCGAGGCGCCGGCTTGCCAGCAGCAGGTGGCTCAGCGCCACGCCGGTGTCCAGGTGGATCACCCGGTAGGCGAAGGTCCGGTACTTGCGGGCGACGCGCACCAGCGCTCCGGTCACCACCAGCAGCGCGGGCTCGGCCATGTCGGCGTACTCGGGCGGCAGTTCGGCCACCCGGGCCAGCCGGTGTCCGATCACCTGGTACGCGTACCCGCCGGGCGCCAGGCCCGGGACGTCCCGCACCAGGAGGTAGGCCGTCGGGGAGCCGAGGTTGCCGCCGGTCGGCGCGAAGCGCAGCAGCTTCTGCCGACGGTCCTGCGGTTGCTGCTTGAGCCCGAAGGCCGCGGCGAGCAGCGTGCCCAGCAGTTCGACGGAGAGCGGCTGAGCGCCGCCGTCGAGGAGGGCGAGGTCGGGGTCGCCGAGGTCGGTCGTCTCGGCGTCCGGGTACTCCTTGGCGTCGTACTGGAGCGCAAGGTTGGCGGGCTCGAAATGGACCTGGTGGTCCCTCGGGTTCACCAGCCGCCGTGGCGGGAACGCCACCGAGTGCTCGTAGGCGTAGGCGGGCGGCGGGTCCTGCAGCGCGACCGCAGGGTCGCCGCACAGGTCGCAGCCCGGGCGCGGCGCGAGCATGCGGGTCTCGGACTGTCCGACCCTCAGGTCGATCCGGGTGCGGCCGTGCAGCGAGGCCGGCTTGCCGACCCTGGCGACGAGGCCCAGAACCTCCAGGGCGGTCATCGCCGCTGCGGACTGCGCGTTCGAGTCCGCCGACTCACCAACGGCAGAGGCGATTTGAGCGAGCGCGCACTCCGGGCATGCCCCGTGGTCGTTCGCGCTGTACGGGCCGATGAAGAAGCCGTCACCGTCCGGGCCCGTCAGCAGCACGGGCACCTCGCGGCGGCGCAGGGCGCGGTGGAGCGCCCGGGCGTCGGCCTGGCTGCGGGGGTCGACGTGGAGGACGGCGAGCGCCGGGGTCTCCTCCGCGGCGAAGCCGGCGGCGTCGAGCCGCACGGTACGCATGCCCATCGCGTCCAACCGCTCGGCCAGCAGGTCCCGGAACGGGCCGCCGCCCCACAGGGCGACCGGCGCACCGGTCAGGCGGTCCTGGGCCTCGTCGGCGTTCGCATTCACCCGGGTGCTGTCGAGCAGCCGGGCCAGCAGGACGGACTGCGGGTCCGTGCGGCGCGGCACGCCCTCCTGGAGCAGGCCGCAGGAGTAGAGGAGCAGCAGGACGGCGCGCACCTGCGGAGCCGGCCGGCCGAGCGCCGCGGCGAGCCGGTCGAGGTCGCGGGTGCCGTCGAGCAGCGGCAACAGGTCCGGGAGGATCTGCCGGGCGGAGCGGCCGCTGAGGGTGCGGCGGGTGCCGGTGCCCTCGACGATCAGGCCGTCCTCCGACCAGTGCAGGACCACGCCCGGCACCACAGACGGGTGTGCGGGCAGCCGGAACTGCGGGTCGCCGGCAGTGGCGTGGGCCAGCTCCACGGCGGACAGCTGAGTGGTGGTCGGCATGGGTTCACCCCCTCCTGGTGGTGAGGACCGGTTCGGTCGAGGTCGGGGTCGTCGGGGCAAGGTCCCGCAGGTCGTCGGCGAGCCTGCGCCAGGTGGCGTCCGGCTCCGGTCGGTGGCACCGGTCGCAGCCGTGCACGGGCACCACCGAGAGGGTGGACAGCGTGGCGGACAGCAGGTCGAAGCTGCGGACCCGGCCGCGTTCGGAGTCTCCGTCACCGCCGAGCACGGCGTCGGCGGCGAGGCCGGTCACCGTCTCGGCGAGGACGGCATGGGATTCGAGGAAGCCGTCCGGCCCCAGCGCCGGGTCCGCGTCGTAGGCGCGCAGCAGCCGGCGGTCCAGTTCGCGCAGTTGCTGGTGCTGGTACTGGCGGGCCAGGAAGCACCGGTAGCAGGGGCCGCGGCCGCCGAGGACCGTCGGGCCGACGCGCAGGGCGCTGACGCCCATCGTCACCGGAAGCCAGGGCGTTCCGGTGGCGAAGGCCACCCGGTCCACCAGGTCGAACAGGGCGGGCGTCTCCCGCCAGGCGGCGACCACTCGCAGCCTGGTCCGGGGCCATCGGGCGGGCTGGAAGAGGTCGGTCTCCGGGGAGACCACGGCCTGCCGCCGGCTCACCAGCCGGTCGGCGACCGAGTGGCCGAAGGCGCCTACCGCCAGCACGTGCAAATCGAACATGCGTTGCTCCTACCGCTCCAATGCGCTCGGCCGCCCTACGCGAAGGGCTGGGGCCAGGGGTTGATGTCCGCCTCCGGGTGCACCGGGTACCCCATCGCGCGCGGGCCCTCGGAGAGCCGCGGGTGCGCGAGGTACCGGGCACGGTACGAGAAGGAGAGCGGCATCAGCTGCGGGATGATCACCTTGATCACCCGGAAGCCCACCTCCCGAGCCTCCGCCGTGGTCATCTCGACCGCGTACACGTCCATGCCGTGCCGCTTCAGCCACTCCAGGACCAGCCGCAGGTCGGCCCGGGCATCCCCGGTGGACGGCCGGGGCAGGCTGGAGAACGGCCGCACTCCGTTGCCGGGCGCGCGCAGGAAGTCGTACGCGGCGGTGCGTTCGGCCGCGCCCATGTAGGTCGCGCCGTGGAAGACGCTGTGGAAGTCGTCGATGCTCGCGGGTGCCGGCTCGGCGGTGTTGAGGGCGATCCGGGACGAGGCCGTCTCCCGGAGCATCTTGATCGCGGCCCGGTCCGGGTCGAAGTCGGTCGCGCACATCACCACGTGGCGCACCCGCCGGCTGCGCGGGTCCTCGTCGAGGCTGTAGAGGGTCGGGATGCCGAGCTCGGAGGTCGCGTCGTAGAAGGTGGTCGTGATCCCCTTGCGCTCCACCTCGCGCAGCGAGCGGGCCAGTTCGTCCGACACGGTGTCGAACTCGATCCGGGGCAGGGGCAGCTTCTGCAGCCAGGTGAGCGCGATCGCGTCGCGTTCGATGACCTCGCAGATGCCGTTGAGCAGCGCGCGGTCCAGGTCCGTGTGCGTGGCGCAGCCCGTGGAGATGGGCAGGATGAAGCGCTCGGTCGGCGTGAGGGCCGGGACGTGCAGCCACACGGCCACGGCAGGCACCATCACCGGCCGACCCTCGGTCAGCGACCAGGCCGTCGTCCAGCGGATCGGTTCGTCCCGCTCCGGTGCGGTCACCGGGCAGGCGGGGTGCGCCAGTTCGGCCTCGCTCGCCTGAGGGAACGTACCGAGGTCGGCGGCCCGGTCGCCGAGGTCGTCGGCGGTGGCCCACACCAGGTCCTTCGGCAGGACGCAGCTGGAGTAGCGTTCGAGGGCTTCGGCGATGGAGATGGCGCGTGCCAGGTGCGGATCGGTGCCGCCTCCCCCGCCTCCGAGCTCGACGCCCGAGGCGCGGCTGCTGGTCGAGCGGATGTTGGGCTGGACGTGCTCCAGCTCCCCCATCGTGGAGTTGTAGACGCTCAGACCCGAGGACTCCTGCGAGATCCGGGCGACCCGCCCGACCAGCCCGCCGCCGTGCGACACCAGGGCGTCGAGCCGGCGAAGCCCTTCGGGCAGGGGCTCGGGGGCCGCGTCGCCCCCGTCGAACCGCTCCGTGCGGCTCACGTTCACCATGGAGTGAACCCTTCGGAAGAAGTCTGGAATTCACGTGTCCGGACACCCGGACACACCTTTTCGGCACGGCACGGAAACCAATTCCGGCACACGGCAACCGAATTCCCACGAATGTCGTTGTCAACCGGACGGGAAAAGCGCTTCCGCGCGACGTCGTCCGTCAGTCCCAGGCGTGCGTCCTGGGACGCGATCCGTGCGACCGGAGCACGTCGGCGGCAGCCGGAGCTCCCTGCCGCAGAGCGGTCGCGCGACCGGCCGAAAGGGCACTCGTACCGGCTCCGGCCTGGGTGGCACCGGCACCGCCGGTGGCCAGAATCGTCATGGCGGCGACAGTGCCGAGGAGCATGGCCCCGGTCGTCCGAGCAGGATTCCTCCTGCGGCGCCGCGCGCAGAGAACCGCGCTGTTCATCATTTCCCCCGAGTTACTGCGGTGTTGCTCAACGGCTTGAAATATGCCACCTCCGACGGGCCCCGGGAGGCGGGTGGGGATGCAGCATGTTGCAGCTGCCCGGTGCACGAAGATGCAGCCCATCGAAGCTTGCCGAGTGCACCGGTGGCAGGGCCGCGTAATTCAGGCGAAGTATCCGTTTTGATGCCGGTTCAGGCAGCGGATGTGGCTGTGAAGTTCGCCGATCGGGTTGGAACGGAGGCAGGCACGGCCTCCGAGTGATCACGAGGTGTCGAATCCCTGATCACCACGACGGAAGACCGTGCCTGCCCGACTCACCAGGACATCGAGAACTCAGCCGGAGCGGGCGTCAGGCCAAGGGGACGGGGCGCGTCGCCGAGCCTGCGGCTGCCCTGGCGCTGGGCGGCAGAGGAGCAGATAGCGCAGGCCTTCGCGGGCGGCCCGGTCGGACGGCCCCGGTCGGTGGTCATGGGGGTGGCCACCCGAGCGTCACCATCTGCCAGGCTGGGGCACCTCCATCGAAGTACCCGCTGTCCTGGAGATCCTGGATCGGATCGTGGCCGGCCAGCTGGACACCGGCCACGCCCGCTCCTGCAGGGCTTCTTCGCGGACCTCTTCAACCGCTACGACGTGGGCATCCCACCCGCCCCGCAAACCCGACCGCTGCGCCGCGGCCGTGGGCCCGTTCGTGTCACCGGGTCGTCAGCTGAGTGCCCACTGCTGGGTCCAGCCGGTCTTGCAGGTCCATACGCCCAGGGTCTTGAAGTCCTCGTCGTAGGTCAGGCAGTCGTCGGAGCTGATCCGGAGCTGGTAGTTGCCGTTCCCCGCGCTGGCGAGCTCCCACTTCTGCTCGTCGGCACCGCTCCAGGGCTGGGTCTCGGCGAGATAGCTGTCGGTGTTCTCGGTGAGAGCCAGGCCGGAGGAGACGTTGGTGATCTTGTAGCGGCCGCCGCCCAGGGAGGTGAACTGCCACTTCGAGTCGCTGCCGCCCCGTATCCCGGCGACGACCGGCGCTCCGACGTTGGAGCCGGTGACGACGGCCCCCAGACCATCCGACAGGCGCAGGTACGGCGTGCCGTCGATGACCTTGCCGCCGTCACCCGTTCCCCCGCCGCCGCCCGCGATCACGCCGCCCCAGTGCCAGCTCTGGTGTGCGAGGCTGCCGTTGGCCGCCGATCCGCAGCCCCAGACCTGGAGCCGGGTGCCGTTGGCGACCACGCCGTTGGGGACGTCGATGCAGACATCCTTGCTGCGGTCGGTGGGGTCCTCCATGTGCCGGAAGGTGCCGTCCGGCGTCAGGTACCAGCGCTGACTGGCGACCTCCACGCAGTCCCAGAGCTGGAGCTTGGTCCCCTGCGTCGTGTTGTCACCGGGCAGGTCGAGGCACTTGCCGTTGGCGCGGAGCTGGAAGCCGTTGTACGTCCAGGACTGGTTGCCGCCGCCGTGGCAGTCCCACAGCTGGATCGGGGTGCCGTTGGCGGTGCCGTTCTGGTCGACGTCCAGACATGCATGGTGACCGGGACTGGCGTCCGGGCTCAGGCTGCTGGTCTGCTGCGGGGTGGACCGGGCGGGAAAATGGAGGGTGCGGTCGGTGTGGCTGCAGGCGATCTTCCCGCACGGAGGGTGACGGACCGAGTCCGTCTCGCTGTCGCTCCCCACGAAAGCCCAGTTCGAGTAGCCACCGTCCCCTTTGTTGGTGAACGTCGACTCGCCCTTGAAGACCCAGAGCCGGAAGTCGTCGTAGCCGAACGGGCCGCCCTCCGAGTCGTGGTGCTGCAGTTTGAAGGTCGTGTCGAGCAGCACGCCGTGCATGTTCGCCGTGTAGGGGTTGGTGAACCATTTGGTGTCGTAGGCGTCGGTGCCGTCGTACTTGAACACCAGGATGTTGTAACCGGGCGCCGTGGCCTGGAACTGGGTGACGGCGTCCTGGGTGAACTTCGCGTTGTCGCTCTTGGCCCCCCGGGCCGCCGAGACGAAGACGTTGATCTCGCCGAAGATGGAATTGATCAGGGCGCTGATGCAGTTGCCGCCCCCTGGGGTGTCCTGCCCCGCACAATTGTTGGCGCCGGCCGCAGCGGCCCGTTGCGGTGCGGACAGGCCGCCTACGCCTGCGATCGCGAGGGCCATCAGCAGAACCGCCGCGGTGGCGCGTCGGTGCAGGGTTTGTTTCAGACGCGAGAAAGCGCTAATAGTGAACACCGGATTCCTCACTGGAATGTGCGAGATTCGGATGCTAGATCCACTTCTCCGCCGACCGGATCGCCTTGACGAACCCCATACGCCCACCGGCTCGATCTTGATGCGGAACCCGGTGACGGAGACTGGGAGCCCCCTCCGGAGGCTTCCCTCGCCCCGGGCTGACCACAATCAGTCGGCGCGGGTCGTGCCCGGCAGCGGAACGTCCCGCCAGGGCAGCTGCTTCAGGTGCTGGTGCCGCAGCGGCTGATTCCCCTTGGTCACGGCGACGTAGTGGGCCTTCTGTTCCTCCACCAGGCAGCGGGCGTGGCCGGTCTGGGAGTGCAGGGCGTCGAAGGTGACCACGGTCTCGGCCAAGTCGAGCCCGGCGAGTATCGGCCGGAAGACGTTGATTTCGTTGGTCTTGAAGCCGACTTCGCGCTGGGCGGTGACCAGGCCGGTCCGGGTCATCGCGGCGAGCAGGCGGACCTGGGTACCGTCGGCGCGGCGGGCGCCGCGAACGGTCTTGCCGTCTACGGCCGGCGAGCGGCGGGCCCGTTTGCCCAGCTCGTGGTCTGGCGGCGGGCGGTGGGGTCGCCGGTGGCGAGCCAGGCGCCTATCGCCGCGTCGAGGGCGTTGCCGCCAGAGGGCGAGGACGAAGGTGAAGGGGTGGCGGCGGCCCTTGGTCCGGCGGCGGATCGGGCACCGTCGCGAGGCGGTCCAGCAGCTGTGGGTGTTCCGCGGACTCGGCAGGCCGGGCAGCGGCGAGCCGGCCCAGGCCAGCAGGAATGGGCGACGATGATCGGGCAGGCACGGTCTTCCGTCGTGACGATCAGGGATTCGGCAGCTCATGACCACCCGGAGGCCGTGCCTGCCTCCGTTCCGACCCGATCAGCGAACTTCACAGTCTCATCTGCTGCCTGAAGCAGCATCAAAGCGGACAATTCGCCCGGACGACGCCGGCCTGCCACCAGTGGTCGGTGGTCAATCAGCCATCAGATGCACCACCACGCTCACCGAACCGGAGACCACCGCGAGCAGGGCAAGGCCCTTGAACAGGCCGACGGTCACCCGCCAGAGCGTTCGACAAGGACGGCCCTCACGTAGGCGCGCAGCCCAGCGGGGTGCGACCAGCGCGACGGCCTGCGCGATGCCGACGGGACCGGCGACCACGGCGAACAGCCCGACCGAGACGCCGAGCACCCGGACACCGGTGTAGGCGGCGCCGACCCGGTAACAGTCGTCCGCGGACTCGACGTACTGCACGGGCAACCGGGCGCCGACCCGGAGACTGCCGGCATAGGGGACCGGGCGCGCCACGATGGTGCCCGAGTCGGAGGTGAACCGGCCGTAGCAAGTGGTGTGCGCTCCTTTGCCGGCGCCCTCGGCGAGGCAGCCTGTGACGGTCAACAGGCCCGGCTGACCGGCGAGTCGAAGCGGGTACGCGATGGTGAGCACGCAGACGGCGGTCAGGGCTGCACCAGCCAGCATCACGGCGAGGCTCGCGAACACCAGGACCGGCGTGGCGCACCACCGCCCGGCCCTGGACCTCGGATCGCTCATGTACACGATTCCCGCCCCTCGCCTGAGCGCTCCGTCACGTTCCCGGTCGCCACGTGTCCGCCTCCGCCTTCCACGGCCGGCAGCGGACGCGCCGGGCCGCGACTGCGCAGCCCAACAGCGCCAGGACGCCCAGGAACCCCGACAGCACCAGCCCGGCCACCCCAGGGCTGCCGGACCAGGCCCACCTCACGACGTTGGTCGCCCAGGCGGCGACGACACCGCACGTGAGCCAGAGGATGCGGCGCCTGGTCCCTCGGCCGACGGGTGGGAGCAGGGGAAGCAGGTCATCGGCCGGCGGGACCGGGCCAGCCTCCGGGGGCCAACCCGGCGGCGTCCAGCAGTGCGCGCTCCGGTCGTCCGTCCAGTCGACCGGGGCGGGGGCCTCCGGCCGCAGGTCGGGGTGGCGCATCCATGCGGCCCGGTGCCGGGAGGCCGGGTCCGGGTCCAGGACCAGCACGGTCCAGGACCCGGCCCCCGCCACCACCCGGTGTTCCACCGGCCGGTATCCGTACAGGTATGCGACCCACAGTTCACGTCGGAGCCCGATGCCGGTGCTGGTCGTCGACACGACCACCCTCGGCCTGCCGTCGAGCCGGCCGGCCAACCAAGTGAAGTCCATGCCCGTGATCGAACCAGCCCCGCACGGCCCGGAATGTTCCTTTGACGGTACTCTGACGAACTCGTCTCAGAGTGCGGTCGGCCGGCCGTCCGTCAACTGCCGGTGCAAGCCCCAGAGGTCGAGCTGCGCCCATTGTCCCGTGACCTTGCCGTCCCTGACGTGGACGATACGGATGGCGTCGAAGGAGACCCGCCGGCCGGTAGCGGGAACGCCCATGAACTCCCCGATGTGGGTGGCCTCGACGCGGAAGCGGATGGTGACGGCGTTCCGCCCCTCGACCACCTCCTCCTCGGCCATCTCCAGGTCTTCCCACGGCTCGACCATGTTCCGCGCGTAGTGCGTGAGCGCGACCTGGAAGTCGGTGAGCCAGCCGGTCAGGCCGAGGCACTTCTCGGTCCACCGGTCGGCGTCGATCAGACGGGTGGCCCCCGCGATGTCGCCCGCCAGCAGGCAGTCGTTCCAAGCCCGGTAGACCTCCAGCGGTGTCATGCTGACGGTCGGTTCCGGGCGGAACGAGGCCGTCTGCCGCCAGATCCCGCCGTCCTTCATGACCATGGTGCCGACCGTCTCCCTCCGTTCACCGGCGACCTCCATGACCGCCCGGTAACAGATCGTGTCCCCGTGTTCGGCGTACTCCACCGTTTCCACCAGACTCGGCCGGAGGGCGAGGTACCCGGAGAACGCTTCGCGAATTCCGTCCGCGCCGACGAAACTCCGGTCGGCCCGGACGAGAACGGCGTCCGCGGTGTAATGCGCGACGATCGATTCGAGATCGCCGGCGGTCACCGCCGCGAGCTGCTTCTCGAAAACCGCTCGCACGTCCGTTGCCGTGATTTCCGTCATTCGAGGTCCTTTCGGGTCGGTGTGGGAATTCGCACGGTGAACCAGGTGTCGCCGGGTACCGAGCGGGCGGTGAGCGAGCCGCGGTGCCGCTGGGTGACGATGCGGTAGGAGAGGTGCAAGCCGAGGCCCGTGCCCTTGCCGACGTCCTTGGTGGTGTAGAAGGGCTCGAAGATCCTGGTGAGCGCGTCGGCCGGGATGCCGCAGCCGGTGTCCCCGATCTCGACGGTGAGGCAGGTGCCCTGGCGGCCGGTCCGTACGGTGAGCGTCCCGGCGCCGGCCATGGCGTCGACGGCGTTGTCGATCAGGTTGGTCCACACCTGGTTGAGCTCGGTCGGGTGACCGGACGCCTCCGGGAGTCCGGCGTGTACTCGCGCACGATCCGCACCCCGGCGAGCTTCGGCCGCAGCATCGTCAGGGTGGCCTCGATGCCGTCGACCACGGAGAACCGGCCCTGCGGAGCCCGGCCGAGGTTCGCGTAGTCCCGGGCAGCGGCCACCAGCGCGGAGATGCGCGGGCCGGCCGTCCGCAGCTCCCCCGTGAGCGCCCGGACCTCCAGCAGGGCGGACAGGTGTTCCAGGGCCACCGGAAGCACCCCGAGGCACAGCCCGCACAGCCGCCCGGACAACCAGCCTGTGCCGAGGCCTCGTTCGGCCATCGCGCAGGCGAGGCCCACCGGCTGTGCGGCGCCCCGCCGTTCGGCCCAGGCGAACACCTCGTCCTCCAGGTCCGCCGACGCCACGGGGTCGGTCTCGGCGGTGAGCGGCGTCCGCCCGATCTCCACCGCGAGCCGGTCGAGCGCCTCGGTCTCCCGGGTGACGGCCGCGGCACCCCAGCGCCGTGCCGTGGCGGCGAGCCGGTCGGTGGCCGGGCCGAGCCCTCCACCGTGGCCCTGCCCCGGGCCTGGGCTTCCGAGGAGGCGATCCGCCAGGCCAGGACGGGCAGCAGCACCCGGGCGACGCCGGGGCAGCGCACCAGCATGTCCAGGAAGACCTGCTTGGGGTAGGCGGCGACGGTCGTGCGGCCCGCCGCGACGGCGGTGGCCACGTACACGCCGTCGGTCAGCAACGCGAGCTCCCCGGTGAACCGGTGGGCGGCCGGGGGCTTGGCCTCGTGCTCCCCGCCGGCGTCGGCACGGGCCCGGTGCCGGGTGAGCAGTTCCTCCCGGCCGTCCACGCTCTTGGTGACCAGGAGCTCGCCGTCGAGCAGCACGTAGAAGTGGGTGGCCTCGTCCCCGTCGTGGAAGAGGGTGTCGCCGTCGGCGAGCACCCGTTCCTCGGACACCTCGGTGAGCCAATCCAGCTGGTCATCGGTCAGGTCGGTGAAGAGCTCGATGCCCCGCAGCCGCTCGCCACGGACCGGGGCCGACACGGTCACCGCGATCCGAATCAGCGGCAACCGCCGCTGCGGCAGCAGCCGACCCGACTGCCTCGGCAGCCGGGCCAGGACGGAGATCGCGTGCGCGATCGAGACGAGCGTGGCGTGGTGGTGCCACCCCCGGAAGGAGCGCCCGGCGAAGTCACGGATGCCCACCTCGCCGCAGACGTCCTTCAGGTCGCGGGAGACGCGCCGGTTCAACTTGGCGATCCGGAAGAGCGCCGACGAGGAGAGGTGGCCGATGTTGGAGAGAAAGAGCTCGGTGGGCCGCGCCTGGTGCGGGTCGGTCCAGGCGCCGATGAGGAAGAGCGGCGGCATGCCCGTGGAACGGTCGAGGGCGGTCTGCAGCGCGACCCGCACACCGACCACCTTGGCCACCCTGCGCCGGGCGTACCAGCTGTCGCGCCACTCCACCGCCGCACCCAGCTCCCGTACGGACGCCACGAGTTGCTCCGCCGGCAGCTGCCGTCCGTCACCGACGGGCAGCCTCGGGTCCGCGGGGGCCACCCGCAGGCAGGCGTCGACGCCCGGGACGAAGGGGATCCGGCGCGGCGCGAAGGCCCCGAGCACCTCGGCAAGGTCGCCGCCGGCGGCGGTCATCACCACCGGGCGCGGCGTCAGTCGCCAGTCCTCGGCCATGAAGACGACCGAACCGACGGCGCACTGCACCGGGGTCTGGGATCTCACGTGGTCGGGGACGGCGGCTCTTCTCCGCGCTTCGTCGCCCGCAACCCAGGACGCCGGCAGTGCGAGCTGCCAGTCCACCGGGCAGCTGGCCTCCTCGGAGGCCAGCCAGACACCGGTGCTCTGCTGGCAGTTGGCCATCCGGCCGAGTCCGGGGACGAACTGGCGCGAGACGCCGACGGAGTGGCGGCCCGCTTTGGGCACCGCGAGCGGTTCGACGATCCAGGCGACCGGCTGGAGTTCCCGGTCGACCAGGCCGGCCAGCGACTGGCGCACCGGTTTCCACTCCCACGGGGAGGTGGTGATGAACTGCTGGAGGCTCTGCATGGCGCTGCTGTCGGCAGCCTCGGCGATGCCCTTCATGGTCTTGCGCCCCTTCGCGGACAGCAGCCCCCGGACGTACAGCTCGCCCCACCGCCGCTGGTCACTGCGCGAAACCGAGGCGAGCAACTGCCCGCACAGCCGGTCCACCCGATCCTGAGAAAGGTCCTGCGGATCGAATCCATCGAATCCGGCGTCCACACCCATCCCTCCTCGAAGCAATGCGCGAATACCACGGCCCGGCGGAATTGTTCGCCATTCCGGGCATGGCAGAGCGGGGAAAATCATCGGACCGGACTGATTTCCCGAAAGGCCATCTGCACTGCTGAGCTCGACCGCCCATCAGAGCAGAGAACCGACTCCGGCAGAACCGGACGGCAGCGGTTTAGCGAGTTCCATATGCAGCGTGATCGGGTGCACCCGGGAAGGCCGGTACTGCGGGAAATTGCTGGCACAGCGTACGGACCTTTTCCGGTCAGGTGCGCGAGAGTGCCGCCTCCTCCAGGTCGAGCTCGTGCATCACCCGCCGCAGCACCTCGTCGTGGATCCGGCCCTCCCGGCAGAGCCGGACGAAGACGCTGCGCTCGGTGGCGAGCATCTCCCGCCGCAGCCGCCGGTACGCGGCGGTCGGCGGCTCGGACGGCGCCCGGGCGCCGTCCGCCCGGATCCGCTCCCAGGCTGTGGAGCAGCGGTGCTCGGCCAGGTCCCGCAAGCGGTCGAGGACGTGGCCGGGTACGTCCTCTTGGCCGTTGGCGACCCTCTCCTCCACCCGGGCCCAGGCCGCCCGGACCGCCACCTCCTGCCATGGCCTCGGCGAGGCCGTCCTCGCGTGCCTGCCCCTCGTCCCGCAGGCGCAGCCGGCGGGCCACCGCGGGGAACCCGACGCCCTGGACCAACAGGGTGCCGAGCACCGCGGAGAAGGTGAGGAAGAGCACCAGGTCCCGGTCCGGCAGGTCGGGCGGTACGGCGAAGGCCGCGGCCAGCGAGACCACGCCGCGGGTGCCGGCCCAGCAGATCGCGGCGGGGTGCTGCCACGGGGGCGCCGGGTCGCGTCCGCGCAACCGAGCCGACGGCCGGCGGGGCAGATAGGTGGCCGGGAAGATCCAGACGGCCCTGGCCAGCAGCATGGCCGCGAACACCACCGCCGCGTAACGGCCCAGCGCCGCCGCGTCCGTGGTGTGCAGGGCCTGGAGCACCGGGCGCAGTTGGAGGCCGATCAGCGCGAAGGACACCGCCTCCAGTACGCAGGTGGCCAGCCGCCAGGTGGCCTTCTCCTGCAGCCTGGCCTCGTGCGAGGCCCCGGCGAAGTGGTGCCCGAGGTACAGCCCGGCGGCGAGCACGGCGAGCACTCCGGAGGCGTGGAAGGACTCGGCGGCCGCGTAGGCACCGAAGGGTACGAGCAGCATCACGGCGTTCTCCGTGACGGCGTCGGCCAGCCAGCCGCGCAGCCGGCGGACCGGCAGCGCCAGGGCCAGCCCGACCGCTACGCCTGCCAGCGAGGTGTAGGCGAACTCGGCCACACCGTCCAGGAAAGTGGTGGCGCCGCCCAGGGCCACCGCCAGGGTGAGCCGGAAGACGGTCATGCCGGTGGCGTCGTTGACGATGCTTTCCGCCACCAGGATGGTGACGATGCGGCGCGGCAGCCCGAGCCGCCGGGCGATCGAGACCGCGGCGACCGCGTCGGTGGGGGCGAGGATCGCGCCCAGGACGAAGGCGTCCGCCCACGGCATCCCGGAGACGACCGCGTGCGCCGCGAGGCCGACGACCGAGGTGGTGAACAGGACGAGCCCGACGGAGAGCAGGCCGATCGGGCGGGCGTTGGCCCGCAGGTTCAGGTAGGAGCTCTCCACCGCGTCGGAGTACACCAGCGGGGGCACGAAGACGACCAGCGCGAGGTCCGGGTCGAGGTGGTAGTCGGGGACGCCCGGGACGAAGGAGACCAGCAGTCCGGCGACGACCGCCGCGATCGGCGGGGAGACGCCGGTGCGGTGGGCGGCGGCGGAGACCAGGGTCGCGCCGACGACCAGGAGCAGGATCTCAGCCACGACCGGCCCCGCCGTCCTGCGGGCGCAGCCAGAGCGAGCCGAGCGGCGGCAGCACGACGTCGGCGCCGGCCGGCAGTCCCTGCCGGTGCCGCGCCTCGGCCGTGACGGCGCCGAGGTTGCCGACGCCGCTGCCGCCGTAGCAGCCGGCGTCGGTGTTGAGCACCTCGTTCCAGACTCCGACCCGAGGGAAGGCCAGGCGGAACGGGTCGCGCACCACCGGCGAGAAGTTGTACACGCACACCAGGGGCTCCCCGTCGGCGTCGTAGCGGATGAAGGAAAGGACGTTCTCGTCCGCGTTGTCGGCGTCGATCCAGCGGAAGCCGCGGTGCGGAACTGCTCCACCCGGTGGGCGTCGTCGGGCTGCGCCGGGCCGACCCCGCCCGGATCCTGACGTTGGCCGACGGCTCGGAGATCAGCGCCGAGACCGTGCTGGTGGCCACCGGCATCTCGTACAACCGCCTGGAGGTGTCGGGCGCGGAGCGGTTCGAGGGCGCGGGCCTGTACTACTGGGCCGCGACCACCGAGAGCAGTTCCTGCCTCTCACACCACGTCCACATCATCGGCGGCGCCAACTCGGCCGGACAGGCCGCGATCCACTTCGCCCGGTACGCGGCGAGGGTCACCGTGCTGGTGCGGGGCGACTCGTTGGAGGCCGGGATGTCGAGGTACCTCGTCGAGGAGATCCACCGGACCCCGAACATCGAGGTGCGCCTCGGCACCCGGGTCCTCGCCCTGGACGGATCGGAACGGCTGGAGCACATCTCGCTCCAGGACGACGCCACCGGCCGCAGGACCGTGGAACCGGCGAACTTCGTCTTCACCTTCATCGGGGGGCGGCCCCGCACCGACTGGCTGCACTACGTCGTGGACCGCGACGACCACGGCTTCGTCCTGACCGGGCCCGATCTCATGAGCCCCGACGAACGGCCGACCTCCTGGCCCCTGGAACGCGACCCCCACCTGCTGGAGACCAGCGTCCCAGGCGTGTTCGCGGCCGGAGACGTGCGCGCCGGCTCGATCAAGCGCGTCGCGTCGGGCGTCGGCGAAGGCGCCATGGCCGTCGCCATCATCCACCGTTACCGAGTGGGTGGTTGACACCCTGCAGTCGCCGGGACGGCGAATCGGGCACCGCCGTCGGCACCCGCCGACTCGTGTGGATAATCCCTACCGTGACCTCAGGAACAGCCCGCCGCAGGTGGCGCTCCGCGCTTCGCGCCTTCGTCCTCTTCTTCGCCGGCGGCGCGCTCGGCTACCTCGTCTGCACGCTGGTCGCGCATAGCCCCGGCTCCGGGGTGCCGTGGGTCGGCATGCTGTTCGGGTCCACCGTGTGCGCGGCGCTCACCGCGTTGTTCCCGGCACGACGTCATCGCTGAGCCTCCAGCGCGGCCGAAGGAACTCATGCATGGAACCCGTATGAGCACCATACGGCTTCCGTCAAGGGCGGCGGACCGCGCACGAACCTCCGGTTAGCCTCTCCTCCGGCACAGTGATCAGCGATCAGCGCACGGGGGATGCACATGGCCGACTTCACGGTCAGCCCTGAGTTCCTCGCCAAGCTCTCCAAGGACCTCAAGGGCTGCGGCGACGAACTCGACCATGGATTGCAGGCATTGAAGGGGGCGAGCCGCAACGGGCTCGGCTACGACTTCCTGGAGGGTGCCGGCAAACACTTCCAGGACACGTGGGAGTACGGGCTCGACAAGGTCCGCGAGTGTGTGAAGAGCCTCCAGGCGGCGCTGGACCAGACTCAACAGAATTACGGCGGCACCGAGCAGGGCATCGCCAAGGGTTTCAGTCCGGAGAGCCACTGATGCCCGACCAGAACCCGGCCTGGAACGGCCTCGGCTTCAACCCGACGCCGGGCGACCCGACCGCCGTCGCGAACCTGAGCACCACCCTGCGCCGCGTCGCACAGCACCTGTCGGGTGTCCACACCACGCTGTCGCAGATCTCCGACCACGAAGGCCAGTGGACCGGCCCGGCCGCCGACAACTTCGCCAAGAACTTCGGCAAGCTCCCCGACTACCTCCGGGACGCCTCCGACTCGATCACCACCGCGTACGGCGCACTCGACACCTGGTACCGGGCTCTCACGGAACACCAGCCCAAGGCCGCCGAGTTGGAGCGCGCGGCCGTCGCCGCCCGGCAGCACAAGGCGGAGGCCGAGCAGGCACACACTGTCGCGGCCGCCAACCCGGACCTCAAGCTCGCCGGGCAGTCCTTCCCCGACGACGCGTCCCTCGCCGCCGCCACGGCACACTACGACACGGCCAAGAACCATCTCGACCAGGCGGCCGCCACCGTCCGCAGCGCCACCGACGAACTGGCACACCTGCAGAGCCAGGGCGCCACCCTGCACACCACCCACACCGACGACGCCAGGAAGACGGCGGACGCCATCCGCAAGGCCGCCGACAGCAAGGCCCCACCGGAGCCCGGCTGGCTGGAGAAGGTCGGCAACTGGTTCAAGAACCACGGCGCCGACCTGCTCACCGTGGCCGCGAGCGTCTGTGGCGTCGCAGCGATCTTCTTCCCGGCCCTCGCCCTGGCTGCCGTCGCGCTCAGCCTCGCCGCAGCGGGCGCGCACGCGAAGCAGTACGGCAAGAAGGGGCTGTGGCCGCCCTCCTGGGATAAACTCGGCAACTACCTCACCCTGTCCGGGGATGTCATCGGCGCCTTCCCCCTGCTGGGAGCAGCGGGCAAGGGTGGGATCACCGCTCTGAAGGTCGGCTGGAAGACGAGTGCCGCCGCAGGCGTCAGGGCGGGAGCCACCGAGGTGGGAACCGGAGTCCGCGGGGTCAAGTACCTCGATCCGTCGAACCCGGTGTTCCGGGGCGCGGTCGAGAAGCCCGCCAAATGGCTGGGGGCCTCCAAGACTTCCGCCGAGAACCTCTCCGACGCGGCCCAGGCCGGCAGCACCCTCGCCCTGACCGCACCGACGGCCTACTCGCTCACCGAGGACAGCCCCGGCGACGGCCTCACCAGCGCGGTGAACAACACCACCGGCGCCGCCAACGTCGTGGGCGGGGCCGGCGTGGCGTGGGGCGGCAGCAGGCCCGCCAAGGTCGTCGGCGGGGTCCTGGCCATCGGGAACGCCTTCGGGGTCTACGCATGGGGGGCGGGCCATGGCCGCTGAGGCACCACCGCTCTGGGTCTCGCTGCCCGTCGGCTTCACCGGCATAGACCTGGCCGCCGAGCCCGGCGACCGGATGGAGCGCATGGCGATCGGCCTGGACGCCGCCTTCTCCGACGCCGGCCCCGAACAGAAGCTCAGCCTCGTCGTCGCCGCCGAGACCGCCCTCCAGGCCCAGTTGCGCGAGGGCGCCGTCCACCTCTCCGTCTGTCTGGCCCGGGCGTCGGACGGCGCACCCGTCCTGGGCATGTTCGCCCTCTTCGTCCGGCCGGAGGAGCTCGGTGCCCCGGGCAGCTACCCGCGGCGGGTCGCCGAGGAACTGGGCGACGCCTGGCCGGAGGCCGACGTGGGCGTGCTCGAACTGCCCGTCGGGCGCACGGCGGTGGCCGTCCGCGACCTGCCGGTCCCGGTGCCGGGGACGGTCTACGGGGTACCGGAGTCGATCGTCACCACCGTGCGGCAGACGGAGTTCCTGATCCCGCACCCGTGGAGCCCCCACGTGGTCGCGGCCGTCTTCACCACCGAGCAAGTCGAGTACTGGGAGGAATGGCTGCCGGCGGTCGCCGCCGCAGTCAGCGGGATCTCCTTCTACCCTCCCCGTGACGAGGCCCTGGACGACCTGCCGCCCGAGCAGTGGGACAACATCCGGAAGGCGTTCGGTTGACGACCGCCCAGCCCGACACGGGCACGCGCGACGGCCATCACCGACTCCGTCGCACGCTCGCCCTCATCGCCGTCTCGACCGGCGTGATCGTCGGCGTGATCGCCGTGGACGTGTACGTCAGCACGGTCCTCGCGGTCTGCCTGGGGATCCTGTATCCCGTGCTGGTGATCGGCGGGCTCGTGCGGCTCCACGATGCCGACAGCAATCCCAGGTTCGAGAAGGAACTGGGCGGCTGGGGGCTTCTGGTGGCCGTCGTCGCGCTCGTCGCCTACCTGGCGGGGGTCGACGCCTGGAACAACCTGGTGCTGAGTTCGGGCCGGAACGTGACCGCCAAGGTGGTCGACGTGAAGGTCGAACGGTCGAGCCACGGTTCCACGACCTGGACGTACACCGTCCTCTCGGCGGAGACCGGCGCTCCCCTTCCCGGCGGAGCCTTCGAGCCGGACTCCCACCGGTTCGCACTCAACGACGTGATCACCGTCCGGGTGGACCCGTCCGGGCGGGTCGCCCCCAAGCTCCCCGGTGAGGCCGACTCCCCTGCAGGGCTGATGACCTTCGTCGGCTGCAATGTGGTGATCGACCTCCTCGTGCTCTGGTGCGCTCGCGCACCTCGCCCCCGTGCCCGCCCCGGCCGCTGAGCTTCCGGCTCGGCGCGAGATGGCTTTTCCGCCTCCTCACTGGCCTCCGCTCCCAGCGGCGACAGGTCGCCGCCCGCGTCGGCGGGATCACCGCACACCTCATCGAGTGGCCGGGCCGGCCATCAGGGTGTGCCGAGGGCGGCTTCCTCCCGGTCGAGGTCGTGCTGGAGGCGGCGGCGGGTGGTGTCGCTGATGCGGTGCTCGTCGTAGAGGCGGTGCAGTT
>NZ_JBEZIQ010000035.1:8628-104857 GCF_040651155.1 Kitasatospora sp. NPDC048545 | reverse complement strand
GCTTCTGGTCCGGGCGCCCGCGCGTGTTCGGCGTCGCGATCTGCGACCCGGACGCTGCACGGGCACGCCGACGTCGTTCGTTTCCGATTCCGTTCCTGATCGACGTGTGATCGATCCGGAACGATCTGGGACCGCCGAAGGGGCGCGCGCCATGACCGACCAGGACTTCCAGCCCGGGCTCACGCCGGGACACCTGGGTGCGCCGGTGCTGGAGCCGGAGGGCCGCCCCCCGACCACGCCCCGGCCGCACTCCGATGCGCCGGATCCGCACCGACGGCGCAACGGACTGGCCTGCGGGCTCACCGCCCTGGCACTGGTCGCGGTGTTCGGCGGGGTCGGGCTCACCGGGTACACCTGGTTCCAGGCGCAGCGCAGGCCCCCGGCCGCCGCCGACTTCGCCGGACAGGGCACCGGCAGCGTCCAGGTCTCGGTGCCGGAGGGCGCGGGCCTGTCCCAGATCGCGTCCGCGCTGGTCCGCAACGGGGTGGTGGCCAGCTCGCTCGCCTTCACCCGGGCCGCGAAGGGCAGCGCGGCGGCCGCCGGACGGATCCAGCCCGGGACGTACACGCTGAAGCAGAAGATGTCGGCCGTGGCGGCGCTGGCGATCCTGGTCGACCCGGCCAACGCCAACGGGCTGACCATCCCCGAGGGCTGGCGCGGCTACCAGATCTTCACCGCCATCGACAAGAAGCTCAACCTGCCCGACGGCACCACCCGGCGCACCGCGCAGGAACAGGCCGTCGAAATGGGCCTGCCGGACTTCGCCAACGGCAGCCCCGAGGGCTACCTGTTCCCGGCGACGTACGCCGTCACCGACGGGACCACCGCGCTCGACCTGCTGAAGCAGATGGTGGAACGGGCGGGCAGGGAGTACACCCGCGACGACGCCAACGTCGTCGCGCAGAACCTCGGCCAGACCGTGTACGGGTTGGTCACCGTGGCCAGCATGGTCCAGGGCGAGGCCGACAACACCGAGGACATGGGCAAGGTGGCCCGGGTCATCTACAACCGGCTCGCCAAGGGCATGCCGCTGCAGCTCGACTCCACGATCAACTACGCGCTCGGCCGGTCGACCCTGAACACCACGGTGACCGAGACCAAGCTGAACTCCCCGTACAACACCTACCTGCACCCCGGGCTGCCGCCGACGCCGATCTCCAACCCGGGACGGCAGGCGATCATGGCGGCGCTGGACCCGACGCCCGGGGACTGGCTGTACTTCGTCACCGTGAAGCCCGGGGACACCCGCTTCACCGACAGCTTCGACGTGCAGCAGCGCAACGTGGCGGAGTTCAACGCCTACCGGGCGGCGGCGAAGCCGAGCGCCCCGGCGTCCGGCTCGGCCGCCGCCTCGGGGGCGCCGGGGACGGCTTCCGGCGGGGCGTCCGGGGCGGCCACCGGCTCGGCGTCCGCGGCTCCGCCGGGGCCGGGCGCTCCCGCGGGCCCGGGTGCGGCGACTCCGTAGCGATCTTGTGTGCCCTCCGTGAGGTCCCTCGGTGACGGTGCGTTCGCCCGGGCAGGGGTAAGGCTGCGGTACGGTAACGTCTCCCTCCAGGCGCTGCGCTAGCACGCCGGTTCGAGATTCAGCCGGGACGATGCCGTCCCGGACGGCCGGTCCGATCCGCCGGCCGTCACCGTCGGTTAAGGGGATCAATGACCGATCTGGGTGGGGGCTACGCCCCCCAGGGCGAGCCGTGGCACCCCGGTGATCCCGGGTACGACGGCCGGCAGCCGGTCCCCGGCCAGCAGGACGGCCAGTGGCAGCAGCAGTACCCGCAGCAGGGCCAGCACGGCCAGCAGCCCTACGGGGACGCGCAGCAGGGGTACCCCCAGCAGCAGATGCAGCAGCCGATGCAGCAGCAGGGCTATCCGCAGCAGCAGGTGCCGCAGCAGGCGTTCCAGCAGCAGGGCTATCAGCAGCAGGGGTTCCAGGGCGGTCAGCAGGGCTACCCGCAGCAGGGCCAGCAGCAGGGTTACCCCCAGCAGCAGATGCAGCAGCCAATGCAGCAGCAGGGCTATCCGCAGCAGCAGGTGCCGCAGCAGGCGTTCCAGCAGCAGGGCTACCAGCAGCAGGGGTTCCAGGGCGGCCCGCAGAACGGCATGCAGGGCCAGAACGGGATGCCGGCACAGAACGGCATGCAGCAGCCGGGCATGCAGGGCCAGAACGGGATGCCGGCACAGAACGGCATGCAGCAGCAGCCCGGAGTGCAGCAACAGGGCATGCCGCAGCAGCAGGCACCGCAGCAGCGAGGCCGGAGGCGGGCTGCGCCCGCGCCCGAGCCCGAGCCCGCTTCGGGCCCCGGGCCGGACGGCATCGACTGGGAGGCCGAGGCCGCCGCGTTGGAGTCCGGAGCCCCGGCCGGTGGCGAGGGCCAGGGCGGGACCGACGAGTGGGACGGCCACGAGGACGGCCACCGCGAGGACGGCGGCTACCTCGACGAGCACGCCGAGTCCGAGGAGGGCGGCTTCCTCGGCAAGCAGGACGAGTCCCGCGAGGCGAAGAAGAAGCGCAAGGAGAAGGGCAAGAAGTCGGGCCGCCGCAACGGCGGCGCCTGCCTGCTGGTCGCGGTGGTGCTGCTCGGCGCCGTCGGCGGCGCCGGCTGGTGGGGCTACGGCTTCTACCAGAACCACTTCGGGCCGCCGGCGGACTTCACCGGCGCGGGCACCGGTTCCGTCCAGTTCGAGGTCAAGAAGGACGCGCTCGCCGGGCAGATCGGCCTGGCGCTGAAGAACGCCGGCGTGGTCAAGAGCGTCGACGCGTTCACCACGGCCTGCAAGGCCGAGCCCAAGTGCGTCACCGTTCAGCCGGGCTTCTACGGCCTGAAGAAGGAGATGCCGGCCGCCGACGTGCTCAAGGAACTGCTCGCCCAGGCGGGCGGCGCGGCGATCGTGATCCCCGAGGGCAAGAACTCCACCGAGATCTACACCCTGATCGACACCAAGCTGAAGCTGCAGAAGGGCGCCACGGCCGCCGCCGCGCAGGCCCAGATCAACGACCTCGGCCTGCCCGCGTACGCCCAGGGCAAGATCGAGGGCTTCCTCTGGCCGACGCGCTACAACATCGCCGACGGCATGAAGCCCGAGGACCTGCTCAAGCAGATGGTGAAGACCGCCACCGACAAGTACGCCAACCTGGACTCCCAGGCGGCCTCGGTGGGCCTGAAGACCGGGTACGAGGTGATCATCGAGGCGAGCATCCTCCAGCGCGAGGGCAACAACGTCGACGACTTCGCCAAGATGGCCAAGACCATCCAGAACCGGCTGGCCGCCGGCGGCGAGATCAACCACAAGCTCGGCATGGACACCACGCTGCAGTACTCGTTGGGCCGCAAGGAGCTCAACAAGGGCGACATGGACAACGCGAGCAACCCGTACAACACCTACGTCAACCCGGGCCTGCCGCCGACGCCGATCTCCAACCCCGGCGACGACGCGCTCAACGCGGTGCTGCACCCGGCGGACGGCAAGTGGCTGTACTTCATCGCGATGGACCCGCAGCACACCCGGTTCGCCGAGACGAGCAAGGAGCACTACGCCAACGTCAAGGAGTACTGCCAGGCGGCCGGGCAGGGCTTCGACGAGGCCCGCGGCCACTGCACCACCAAGTAGCCGCGGCGGGACAGCAGTTCATGGAGAGGCAGTGTTGACCAGCAAGCACCGGGCGGCCGTCCTCGGCTCGCCGATCGCCCACTCGCTCTCGCCGGACCTGCACCGGGCCGCCTTCGCGGCGCTCGGGCTGGACGGCTGGCGCTACGACCGCTTCGAGGTCGACGAGGCCGCGCTGCCCGGATTCGTCGCCGGACTGGACGAGGAGCGGTGGGCAGGCCTGTCGCTGACCATGCCGCTGAAGCGGGCGGTCATCCCGCTGCTCGACGAGGTCAGCGCGACGGCCCGCGCGGTGGACGCGGTGAACACCGTGGTGTTCACCGCCGACGGGCGGCGCACCGGGGACAACACCGACGTCCCCGGACTGGTCAACGCGCTGCGCGAGCGCGGGATCACCGAGGTGCCCGGCGCCGCCGTCCTGGGCGCCGGGGCCACCGCCTCCTCGGCGCTGGCAGCGCTCGCCCGGATCTGCACCGGCGAGGTGACGGTCTACGTGCGCAGCGCCGGGCGGGCCCGGGAGATGGCCGAGCTGGGCGAGCGCCTGGGCGTGGTCGTCCGCACCGCCGACTGGGAGCGCGGGGCCGAGGCGCTGGCGCAGCCCCTGACCGTCTCCACCACGCCGGCCGGTGCCACCGACGCCTTCGCCGGTTCGCTGCCCGCTGCGCCCGGGACGCTGTTCGACGTGCTGTACCACCCGTGGCCGACGGCGCTGGCCGCCGCCTGCGCCGAGCGCGGGGCGACCGTCCTGGGCGGGCTGGACCTGCTGGTGCACCAGGCGGTGCTGCAGAGCGAGGCCTTCACCGGGCGGACCCCGGGGCCGCTGGCGGCGATGCGCGAGGCGGGGGAGAAGGCGCTCGCCGGGAGCTGAGGCCCGGTGCCCGCCCGGTGCCGGGTGACGCCCGCTGCCTTCCTGCCGCCTCTGCGCGGCCTCCCGGCCGCATGCTGACCGGTTGCCGTCCGTCACGCGGACTGCGCCCCCGGGTGCCGCTGGGGCATGAAAGGATTCAGGCAGAAGGCACGCTCGGGCGGCCTGCGGCGGTGCCGTGGGCCGGCCCGCTGATGAAGGAGCTCCGTTGGGTACGTTGCGCTGGCTGACGGCGGGGGAGTCGCACGGCCCCGCACTCGTCGCGACGCTGGAAGGCCTGCCCGCCGGCGTACCGGTCACCACCGCCGTGGTGGCCGACGCGCTGGCGCGCCGTCGGCTCGGTTACGGCCGCGGGGCGCGGATGAAGTTCGAGCAGGACGAGGTGACCTTCCTCGGCGGTGTCCGGCACGGCCTGACCATGGGCAGCCCGGTCGCGATCATGGTCGGCAACACCGAGTGGCCGAAGTGGGAGCAGGTCATGTCGGCCGACCCGGTCGACCCCGAGGTGCTGGCGGGCCTGGCCCGCAACGAGGCGCTCACCCGCCCCCGGCCCGGCCACGCCGACCTGGCCGGCATGCAGAAGTACTCGATCGAGGAGGCCCGGCCGATCCTGGAGCGCGCCAGCGCCCGCGAGACGGCCGCCCGGGTCGCGCTGGGCGCCGTCGCCCGCGCGTACCTCCGTGAGGTGGCCGGGATCGAGATCGTCAGCCACGTGGTCGAGCTGGCCGCCGCCAAGGCGCCGGCCGGTGTGCTGCCGCTGCCCTCGGACGAGGCCCGGCTGGACGCCGACCCGGTGCGCTGCCTGGACGCGGACGCCTCGAAGGCGATGGTCGCCGAGATCGACCAGGCCCACAAGGACGGTGACACCCTCGGCGGCGTGGTCGAGGTGCTGGCCTACGGCGTGCCGGTCGGCCTCGGCTCGCACGTGCACTGGGACCGCCGTCTGGACGCGCGGCTGGCCGCCGCGCTGATGGGCATCCAGGCGATCAAGGGCGTCGAGGTCGGCGACGGCTTCGACCTGGCCCGGGTCCCCGGCTCGCAGGCGCACGACGAGATCGTCCCGACCGCCGAGGGCGTCAAGCGCACCTCCGGCCGGTCCGGCGGCACCGAGGGCGGCCTGTCCACCGGCGAGGTGCTGAGGGTGCGCGCTGCGATGAAGCCGATCGCCACCGTGCCGCGGGCGCTGCAGACCCTGGACGTGCGCACCGGCGAGCCGGCCAAGGCGCACCACCAGCGCTCGGACGTCTGCGCGGTGCCCGCCGCGGGCATCGTCGCCGAGGCGATGGTCGCGCTGGTGCTGGCCGACGCGGTCGACGAGAAGTTCGGCGGCGACAACGTCACCGAGACCCGCCGCAACGTGCAGGGCTACCTCGACCACCTGATCATCCGATGACCCGACCCGTCGTGGTGCTGGTCGGCCCGCCCGGCAGTGGCAAGTCCACCGTCGGCCGGGCCCTGGCCGAGCGCCTGGGCGCCGACTTCCGGGACACCGACGCCGACATCGAGACCACGGCCGGCAAGCCCATCCCGGAGATCTTCATCGACGAGGGCGAGTCGCACTTCCGCGCACTGGAGGTGGCGGCCGTGCGCGCCGCCGCCACCGGACACGACGGGGTGCTGGCGCTCGGCGGCGGCGCGGTGATGGCCGAGGCCACCCGTGAGCTGCTGCGCGAGCTGCCGGTGGTCTTCCTGGAGGTCCCGCTCGCCGACGCGGTCAAGCGGGTCGGCCTGGACGCCCCGCGCCCGCTGCTGGCGGTCAACCCGCGGGCCCGCTGGCGCGAGCTGATGGAGGCCCGCCGCCCCCTCTACCTCGAGGTCGCCACCGCCGTGGTCGACACCGCAGGCCGCACCCCCGAGCAGGTCGCGGACGCCGTACTGGAAGCACTGGAGCTGAAGACCCCCCATGACTGACCCCATCGTCAGGATCCACGTCGGCGGCAGCGCCGGTCACGACCCGTACGACGTGCTGATCGGGCACCAGCTGCTCGGCGAGCTGGCGCCGCTCATCGGCAACCGCGCCAAGCGGGTCGCGATCATCCACCCGGAGGCGCTGTCCGCCACCGCCGACGCCATCCGCGAGGACCTGGCCGGCGAGGGCTACGACGCGATCGCGCTGCAGGTGCCCAACGCCGAGGACGCCAAGAGCGTCGAGGTCGCCGCGTACTGCTGGTCGGTCCTCGGGCAGACCGGGTTCACCCGCAGCGACGTCATCGTCGGCCTCGGCGGCGGCGCCACCACCGACCTGGCCGGCTTCGTCGCCGCCACCTGGCTGCGCGGCGTCCGGTGGATCTCCATGCCCACCACGCTGCTCGGCATGGTCGACGCGGCCGTCGGCGGCAAGACCGGCATCAACATCGCCGAGGGCAAGAACATGGTCGGCGCCTTCCACCCTCCGGTGGGCGTGCTGGCCGACCTGGGCACCCTGGAGACCGTGCCCAAGCACGACTACGTCTCCGGCCTCGCCGAGGTCATCAAGTGCGGCTTCATCGCCGACCCGGCCATCCTCGACCTGATCGAGGCCGACCCCGAGGGCGCCAAGACCCCGGGCGGCCCGCACACCGTCGAGCTGATCCGGCGCGCCATCCAGGTCAAGGCCGACGTGGTCTCCGGAGACCTCAAGGAATCCGGTCAGCGCGAGATCCTCAACTACGGTCACACCCTCGGCCACGCCATCGAGCGCAACGAGCGGTACAAGTGGCGGCACGGTGCCGCGATCTCCATCGGCATGGTCTTCGCCGCCGAACTCGGCCGCCTGGCCGGGCGGTTGGACGACGAGACGGCCGACCGGCACCGCAGCGTGCTGGCCTCGGTCGGCCTGCCGCTGAGCTACCGGGCGGACGCCTGGCCGAAACTGCTCGACGCGATGAAGATCGACAAGAAGTCGCGCGGCGACCTGATCCGCTTCATCGTCCTCGACGGCCTCGGCAAGACCTCCGTGCTGGAGGGCCCCGACCCGTCCCTGCTGGTCGCCGCCTACGCGGAGGTCTCGGCGTGACCCGGGTCATGGTGCTCAACGGCCCCAACCTGGGCCGGCTCGGCAGCCGCGAGCCGGACGTCTACGGCGCCACCTCCTACGCCGGTCTGGTCGAACGCTGCACTGCCCTCGGCAAGGAGTTCGGCTTCGAGGTCGAGGTGCACGAGACCAACTCCGAGCAGCAGATGGTGGAGTGGCTGCACGAGGCGGCCGACGGACAGGTGCCCGTGGTGATCAACCCGGGCGCGTTCACGCACTACTCGTACGCGATGCGCGACGCCGCCGCGCAGCGCACCGCGCCGCTGATCGAGGTGCACATCTCCAACCCGTACGCCCGGGAGACCTTCCGGCACACCTCGGTGATCGCGGCGGTGGCCTCCGGCACCGTCGCCGGCTTCGGGCTCGGCTCGTACGAACTGGCGCTGCGGGCGCTCGCCGAGGGGCTCACCTCGCGCTGAGGACCGGGCCCGTCCCCGACGGGCCCGGACCCACGGCCCGGCTGCGGACTGTGCCCGCTGCCGGGCCGCCGTGTAGTGTCCCCGCTGAGAACGTGTCGGGAGGTGCCGTGACGCAGTACGCCGGAGGCGGGCAGGTCCCGCCGCGTCCCGCCGCTCCGCCGGTGCCTCCGGGGGGCGGTGCGGGAGCGGCCCCGTCGGGGGTGCCGGTTCCGCCGCCGCCGCAGGTCCGGCCCGTGCCGACCGGTTCACCGGCTCCTGTGGCTCCCGTGGCTCCGGCGCCCGTTGCGCCTGTGGCTCCCGTGGCTCCGGCGCCCGTTGCGCCTGTGGCTCCGGCGCCCGTTGCGCCCGTTGCGCCTGTGGCTCCGGCTCCCGTTGCTCCTGCGGCGCCCGTGGCGCCCGCTGTGGTCGGGCCCGCTCCCGTCGCGTCCGCTGCGGTCGGGCCCGCGCAGGTGCTCGCGCCCGGGCCCACCGCCGGTCCGGCCCCGACTCCCGTCGCGGCCCAGGCCCAGGCCCAGGCCACGGTCCCGGCGCCCGTGCCGCTTGCCGCTCCGGTGCCCAGCGCACCGGTACCCGCCGGAGGGACCGGGCACTTCGTCCTGCCGTCCGGGACGCCCGTCCAGCTGCCCGCCCACCCGCCGCGGCAGCACGCGCCCACCGGGCCGATCGCCGTCCTGCTGATCGGTCCCGCCGGCGCAGGCAAGACCACCGTCGCCCGGTACTGGGCCGAGCGCCGGCCCACCCCGACCGCGCACATCAGCCTGGACGACGTACGGGAATGGGTGCAGTCCGGCTTCGCCAACCCGCAGTCCGGCTGGAACAACGCCTCCGAGGCGCAGTACCGGCTGGCCCGCCGCACCTGCGGCTTCGCCTGCCGCAACTACCTGGCCAACGGCATCTCCTGCATCATCGACGACGCCGTCTTCCCGGACCGCCCGGCGATCGGCCTCGGCGGCTGGAAGCGGCACATCGGCCCCGGCATGATCCCGGTCGTCCTGCTGCCCAGCCTGGACTCGGTGCTGGGCCGCAACGCCCGGCGCAGCGGCAACCGGCGCCTCGGCGACGAGGAAGTGGCGCGCATCCACGGGCGGATGGCCGGCTGGTACAACTCCGGGCTGCCGATCATCGACAACTCGTACCTGGACGTCGCCGGGACGGCCGCCGAGCTGGACCGCGTGATCCTGGCCCGGCTGATGGGCATGCCGGTCCGCTGACCCGGCCGACAGCCCCCGCGCGGCCGCCCCGCCTCCCCGTCGCCTGCCGACTCGGGCGGCCACGGGCGTGTCGGTGCCGACTGCGATGATGGACGCGTCCTCGGGCCCGCCCAGCGGCCCGTCCTGTCGAACCCGGGGAGCTGACGCCCGTGCCGGAAGGCCACATCATCCACCGCCTCGCCGCCGAGAACCGGCAGGCCTTCGGCGGACGCCCCGTCCGGGTCTCCAGCCCGCAGGGCCGGTTCGCCGACGAGGCCAAGGTGATCGACGGGCAGCTGCTCACCGGTGCCGAGGCGATCGGCAAGCACCTCTTCCTCGGCTTCGAGGAGGGCGCCTGGGTGCACGTCCACCTCGGGCTCTACGGAGGCTTCACCTTCGGCGCCGGCCCGGCGCCCGCGCCGGTCGGCCTGGTGCGGCTGCGACTGGAGGGCGAGGACGGCTACGCCGACCTGCGCGGTCCCAACACCTGCGCCCTCGTGGCCGACGACCGGAAGGCCGCGGTCGCGGCCCGCCTCGGCCCCGACCCGCTGCGTGCCGACGCCGACCCGGAGGCCGCCTGGCGCCGGATCGCGGCCAGCCGGACGACGGTCGCCGCGCTGCTGATGGACCAGAAGGTGCTCGCCGGGGTGGGCAACGTCTACCGGGCCGAGGTGCTGTTC
This sequence comes from Kitasatospora sp. NPDC048545, assembly GCF_040651155.1. Classification (NCBI taxonomy): domain Bacteria; kingdom Bacillati; phylum Actinomycetota; class Actinomycetes; order Kitasatosporales; family Streptomycetaceae; genus Kitasatospora; species Kitasatospora sp. NPDC048545. The sequence continues at coordinate 95,084 of NZ_JBEZIQ010000035.1, read as the reverse complement.
CGCCACGGCATCGACCCGCACCGGGCCGGGCGCGACCTCACCCGGAAGGAATGGGACGCCATCTGGTTCGACCTGGTCGCCCTGATGCACGAGGGCGTCGCGGTCGGCCGGATCGACACCGTCCGTCCCGAACACACCCCGGAGGCGATGGGGCGCCCGCCCCGCGTGGACGACCACGGCGGCGAGGTGTACGTCTACCGGCGGGCGGCGATGCCCTGCCACGTCTGCGGCACGGACGTGCGGACCGAGGAGCACGCCGCGCGCAACCTCTTCTGGTGCCCGACCTGCCAGGCGGCCTGAGACCCGATCCGCCCTCCGGGCCGGAGCCCAGCCCGTAGGCTGGGGCCGACCGGCCGGAGGGAGCGGGCAGATGGAGCATCGGCGGGTGACCAACACCGTGTCAGGAACGGTGGGTGGCCACGTGGTGCAGGCCGACACCATCGGCTCGGTGCACCTCCACCAGGCCGAACCGCCGCCGAGGCCTCGTCAGGTCCGGCCCCCGCACGGGCCCTTCGTCAACCGGGAGCCGGAACTCGCCGCGCTGACCGCGGCGTCGGGCCGGGTCGAGGCCGGCGGGCTGGGGATCGTGGTGTTCACCGGGCTCGGCGGGGTCGGGAAGACCGAACTGATCGCCAAGTTCGCCGAGGAGCACCGGGCGCGCTTCCCGGGCGGGGACCTCTACGCGGACCTCCTGGCCTACCGGCACCAGGGCGGGGTGGACCTCCCCTCGCTGCTGGCCGGCTTCCTGCGCGCCCTCGGGACGGAGCCCCCGGCGGTGGAGGCGGAGCGATTCACGATGTTCCGCACGGTCACCGCCGAGCGCCGGTGCCTGTTCTTCCTGGACAACGTCGAGCACGCCGCCGAGGTGCGCGCCCTGCTCCCCTCGACCGGACTGGTGGTGGTCGCGAGCCGGCGGCGGCTGCCCGCGCTGCGCACCGACGGCGCCGAGGTGCGACAGCTCGGTCCGCTGAGCGCGACGGCCGGTGCCGATCTGGTCCGGGCCTGGCTGGGTTCCGGGCGGGGCACCGACGGGGAGTTGGCGGCGCTGGTCGAGCTGTGCGGCGGGCTGCCGCTGGCGCTGAACGCCGTCGGCAGCCAGCTGCTGGACCGCGACCACCTGCCGGTCGGCCGGGTGGTGGCCGAACTGCACGACCGGGAGGGCAGGTTGGCCATGCTGGACGACGAGGAGAACGACCTCGGCCCGACCTACGACCTGGTCCACGAGCGGTTGTCGCCGCACGGCCGGGCGCTCTACCGGCTGATCGGCGTGCACCCCGGCCCCTTCGTGTCGGCCGAGTCGGCGGGTGCGGCGGGCGTCGAGCGGGCCGGGGCGGCGCTGCAGGAACTGCGCGCCGTCCACCTGCTCGACGAGGTGATGGACGACGACGTCGAGACGCGCTTCCGCGCCCACGACGTGGTGCGGCTGCACGCCTACGGCCGTACCCGGGAGCTGCCCGGCCGGACGGAACTCCTCGCCCGGGTGGTGGCCTACTACCGGGGCCGGGCCGCACTGGCCGACCACGCGATGGGGGCCAGGTTGCGACTGCAGGAGGAGAACGGCGAGGAGCTGCCCGGGTTCGCCTCCGGCGCGGCCGCCCTGGAGTGGCTGCACGCCGAACGGGCCAACCTGCGCGCCGTGGTGGAGGAGGCCGCCCGGCAGCGGTGGCACGGCGAGGTGTGGCGGCTCTGCGAGTCGCTCTGGCCGCTGTACCACGGCCGCAAGCTCTACGAGGACTGGATCGCCACCCACCGGCTCGGCGTCGAGTCGGCCCAGTGGGACAACCAGCCGGCCGCCGTGGTCCGGATGCGCAACCAGCTCGCCCGCGCCCACTTCGAGCGCAAGGAGTACCGGCTCGCCGCCGAGCAGTTGGCGCTGGCCGCGGAGCAGCTGCCGCTGGTGGCGGACCGCCGCGTGGTGGGCGTGCTGCACGAGACGGACGGCCTGCTGTGCCTGGCCGACGGCCGCCCCGGCGACGCGGTGGAGCGGTTCACGCTGGCCCTGGCGGAGAACCGGGGCGACGACCACGGTGAGATCGTCCAGAGCTACAACCTGGCACAGGCGCTGATCGCCGACGGCCGCGCCCCGGAGGCGCTGGACGTCCTGGACCGCGCCGGCGCGCGGGCCGCGGACACCGACGACCACGACATGCTGATGAAACTGCCGCTGGTCCGCGCCCGGGCCCACCGCGCGCTGGGGCGACCGGACCTCGCCGTCGTGCACGCCGGTGACTGCGCCCGGCGGGCCGGGGAGCGGAGCCAGTACGTGAAGGAGGCGCAGGCGCACACCCTGTTGGTGGCCCTGGCGGAGGAGCTGGGCGATGCCGAGTTGGCCGGGCGCAGCCGGGCCCGGCTGCGGGAACTGGCGGGTCTGCTCTAGGGTCCGTCCTCATACCGCGTCTGCGGGCGACGCTCCCCCGGCCTTCGGTCAGGAGGTACCCCCGTCCTCCGGCTTGCGATGCACGCACCCCAACGCCGCCCGGCCCGCCCTCCGGGCGGACGACGGGAGTGTGACGACGGGAGTGTGCGGACGGACCCTAGAGAGGCGGGCCCTGGGGCCCGGTGCTGAACGAGAGCCGGGTGCGGTGCTCACCGGTGCGGACGGTGAGTCCCTGCCGGGGGAGTTCGGCCGGGTCGCCGCCGTCGGCGAGCCAGCAGGCCACGGCGGAGCCGAGCAGCAGCGGGTCGATGCCCGGGTCGGGGCCGCCCCAGTCCGGTTCGGCGCGGGCCTCCAGCAGCAGACCGCTGCGCAGCCGGACCAGGTGCCGGGCCGGGCCGAGGGCGGCCACCGCGACGGCGAGGCCGGGGAGTTCCGCGGCCGAGTCGGCGAGCCAGCGGGGAGCGGGGAGTTCGGCGTGGACCTCGGTGCGGGCCAGCACCTCCGCGGTGTAGCGCAGGGCGTCTCCCGGGTGTTCGTCGGTGAGCGCGTGGAAGCCGCGCGGGGTGTGGTCGGCCGGGTCGACGGGGTAGCGCCGCAGACTGACCTCGGTGCCCTCGCTCCCGCCCTCGACGTCGTACGCGGTGGGTCCGTCGGTGGTGCCGGGGTGCGGGACGGGCTTGGGGTAGGGCGGCAGGAGCGGTTCGTCCCCGGGTTCGTCCAGGTGCTCCAGGAAGGAGTAGAGCAGGGGGCGCAGCAGCTCGGCGGACCGGCCGCGCCGGCTCAGCGAGCGGTCGGTGAGCGGGCGCAGGGTGTCCGGGTCCTGCTCCCGCAGGGCCTGGGCGAGTTGGGCGGCGAGGTCGCCGTCGGGGTCGAGCACGGGGGCGGTCTGGCCGAATGCGTAGCCGGGGGAGCGCGGGTCGAGTTCGGCGGCGCCGGTGGCGACGAGCACGGTGGGCCGTTCCAGTGCGGCGCCGTAGACGGAGACCGAGCCGTGGTCGCCGATCAGGCAGTCGGCGGCGACCAGCGCGGCCTGCCAGCCCTGGTGCGGCGGGATCAGCCGCAGGCCCATCCGGCGGGCGGTGTCGAGCAGCGCCTCGGGGTCGTGCCGGCTCCAGATGTTGGGGTGCAGGACGACGGCGACCGTGTACTCGTCGGCGGGCAGCCGGCGGACCAGCCGCTGGGGCAGGTCGGGGCGACGGCCGAATAACGAGTGCTCGCTCCAGGTGGAGTTGACGACGACGAGCCGTCGGCCGTCGACGGCGCCGAGCGCGGCCCGGTAGGCGTCCCGTGAGCGCAGGCTGCGCAGCATCCGGTCGAGGCACGGGTCGCCGACGACCCGGGCGACGTCCAGCGCCTCGGGGCAGGAGGTCCGCAGGCGGTCCAGCTGTTCGGGGTGGGAGAGGCCGAGGACGTCCACGAACACCTCCCCGCCGTGGGTGAGTTCGTTGCGTGAGAGGCCTGCGGAGCTGGTCGTGTCGCCGGTGGACTCGGTCACCAGGCGGTTGTAGCCGGCGCCGTGCGGGAGGACGACGAGCCGGGCGTCCAGGTGGTGCATGGAGGAGTGGACGGCGCAGGCGACGGCGAGGTCGAAGTGGTGCCGGAGGGCGTCCTGCCAGTCGAGCACGGTGAAGCCGTGCAGGCCGTGCAGGTAGTCGTCCAGGGCGCGGTCGGCGAAGGCGGAGCCGGGGTTGACGGTGAAGTACCGGGCGATGCCGTCCGGGTTGAGCAGGGTGAGGACGTCGAGGACGCGGGTGGCGGAGGTGAGGGTGCGGGCGACCGCCAGCACGCGCGCCCTGACCGGTCGGGTGTTCCAGCGGTCGGCGGGCCAGGCGTGGGGGTGGGACGGCACACCATGATCGTACTCATCCGGTGGTCCGGCCCGACGGCTGTTCCCCGAGTGTCGGTCAGCCCGCGGCGGCGGTGGGCTCGTGGTGCTCGCCGGCGGCGCATTCGTCGAGGAGGGGGCGCATGTCCTCGTCCACGAGCCGGTAGCGCACCACGCGGCCGTCCTTGTCGCCGGTGACGACGCCGGCCATACGGAGCAGCCGCAGGGCCTGGGAGACGGCGGGGTCGCGCATGCCGGTGGCGACCGCGAGGTCGGTGACGGCGAGCGGGCCGGCCCGGTGCAGGGCGAGCAGCAGGGCGAGCCGTCCGGGGTCGGCGAGCAGGGAGAAGCGCTCGGCCCAGGACCGGACGTGCGCGGTGTCGCCGATCGCGGCGATGGCCTCGCAGACCCGGTGCCCGTCGATGGTGCGGTGGCCCGCGCGGTCGGCCGGTACGAGATGCATGCGGACATTCTTGCAGGCGGGGGCCTGTGATCCTGGACACCTGCGCAGGTGCGCAGCCTTGCATGGGTCGGGGCGCGACCCCTACGGTGTAGCCCGCCGTGGTGCTCGGGAAGACCGGTGACGGACCCTCAGGGGTCCCAGTCCGGAGCGGCCCTCGCCACTGTGATCGGGTGAGTTCCTTCGTCCTCGACGGAATTCGGTCCGTGTCCACGAAGCCACTGGGTGCCTCGCGCACTCGGGAAGGCGGACCCGGATGTCCCGTAAGCCAGGAGACCGGCCACGGCACTTCACGAAGTGATTCCACGAGGTGTTGGAGCGTGATCCTGAGATGACCCTGCCCGAAACCGCCGCGGCGGACGCGAAAGCGGCGCCGTCCGTGTTGCCCGCCTTCCGGTGGAAGCGCGAGGACACCGTCCGTACGGCCGGGTTGATGGGGGTGATCCTGGCCATGCACGTGGTGGCTTTCGGGACGCTCGTGTTCCTGGTGGCGCCCGAGCGGTACGCGGTCGGCACCCAGGTCTTCGGGGTGGGCCTGGGCATCACCGCGTACACCCTCGGGATGCGGCACGCGTTCGACGCCGACCACATCGCGGTGATCGACAACACCACCCGCAAGCTGATGGCGGACGGCAAGCGGCCGGTCTCGGTGGGATTCTGGTTCGCGCTGGGGCACTCCTCGATGGTGGTCATCATGGCCGCCCTGGTGGCGGGCGGCGCCCAGCTGGCGAACACGCTGATGGACGACGAGTCGACCACGCACAAGTGGCTCGGCGTGGTCGGGACGACCACCTCCGGGGTGTTCCTCTACCTGATCGGCGCGCTCAACCTGGCGGCGCTGCTCGGCATCGTCAAGGTGTTCCGCGCGATGCGGGCCGGGCAGTACGACGAGGCGGAGCTGGAGGCGCACCTCGACTCCCGCGGCTTCATGGCCCGGGTGCTGAACCGGGCGACCCGTTCGATCACCCGCCCCGGGCAGATGTTCCCGGTCGGCATGGTGCTGGGCCTGGGCTTCGACACCGCCACCGAGGTCACCCTGATGGTGATGGCGGGTTCGGGCGCTGCCGCCGGGCTGCCCTGGTACGCGATCGTCTGCCTGCCGCTACTGTTCGCGGCCGGGATGAGCCTGTTCGACACCCTGGACGGGACGTTCATGAACTTCGCGTACCAGTGGGCCTTCTCCAACCCGGTGCGGAAGGTGTACTACAACCTGACCATCACGGGGCTGTCGATCGCGGTGGCCTTCATCATCGGCACCATCGAGCTGGTCGGCGTGCTGCACGAGAAGTTCGACCTGACCGACCCGGTGAGCAGCTGGATCGCGGAGATCTCGCTGGACAACGTCGGCTACGCGATCGCGGGGCTGTTCGTGCTGGTCTGGGCGGTGGCGATCGGGTACTGGAAGCTCGCCAAGGTCGAGAAGCGCTGGACGCCGCAGGAGCAGTGAGCCGAGGGGCCCACCGCGCCGGGCCGGGCGGGACCGCACCGGTCCCGGGCCGGCCCCGCCCTCGCGACGGTGTCCGACAGTGCGGTGTCAAACGGCGCGGTCTCCACCAGTGCGGTGCCGAACGACGCGGTGCCGAACGGCGCCTCCCCACTCGGGGAGGCGCCGTTCGTGCGTACGGGGTCAGCGCTCCTCGCGGAAGTCGACGTGCCGGCCCGAGACCGGGTCGTACTTGCGCAGGACCATCCGGTCCGGATCGTTGCGGCGGTTCTTGCGGGTCACGTACGTGAAGCCGGTGTCGGCGGTGGAGCGGAGCTTGATGACGGGGCGCAGTTCGCTGCGGGCCACGGGTGTCCTCCTGGGTCCGGGGTGCTCGGTCGAGACCGTACACCGAAATGGAAGTCATTTTCATCCGGTGCAGCGTTTGCGCCGTCCCGATCATTCCCGGACGCCAGGGAGCACCCATGTCCGCCCACTGCCAACTCACCGGCCGCCGACCCGGCTTCGGCAACGCGATCTCGCACTCGCACCGCCGCACCCGCCGCCGCTTCGACCCCAACGTCCAGCGCAAGCGCTACTGGCTGCCCGGTGAGGGCCGGTACGGCGGTTCCACGAGGCGCTGCACCAGCTCGTCCCGGCGGCGCAGCGCAGTCGCGGCCGCTTCTGGCCGGCCAACCGCCCGGACCTGATGCTGGCCTGGGACGCGGCCGGGGCCAACCTCGCCGTCGAGGAGTGCGGGCCCTGGCTCGCCACCCTGTCCGACGCGGCCTGGGAGTTCTACCCGCCCGCCCGGCGGGCGGCGGCCGCCCTCGACTGGCACCCGCTGCACGGCGACCGGGTCCAGCAGCTCTGCTTCACCGCGGAGGGGCTGGACGTCGACGGGATCACCGCCCTGCTCGACTCCTGCCTGCTCACCGACGTCGAACTCATCGCCGGTGAGGCCGGCTGGAAGACCCTGCCCGACGCCTTCCGGGGCCTGCTCGCCCCCTCCACTGAAGGAGCCCCGGCATCATGCGCAAACGAACAGCCCCGCCGAAGGAGCGGCCCGACCCCCTGGACGCGGCCGGCATCGAGGACGTCGACCACAAGGACCAGGAGCTTCCGATGGCCGTGCCCAAGCACAGGACCTCCCGCAGCAAGACCCGGCACCGTCGCGCCCGGTGGAGGGCGGCGCCCCCGAAGCCGGTCCCGGTCACGATCGACGGCCGCGAGCTGCTCGTGCCGCAGAGCCTGGTCCCGGCCTACCGTCGGGGGCTGAGCGACCCGGGGGAGGCGTAGCGGCGGCGGCCCGTGGCGGCCCGGCCGTGCCGGGTGGCGGGAAGCCGGTGGTGGTACGGGGGCGCATCGGGGGCTCCGGGGGTTCCGTCGGGGGTGCTCGGCGGGCGGTTCGGGCCGGGGGTTCGTAGGCTCGACGCATGGCGGATGCGTACGCGGGGCGGCGGGAGCGGGTGAGGGAGCACTGCAGTGCGGCCGGGGCCGATGCGGCGCTGATCACCCGGGCGGCGAACGTGCGGTATCTGACGGGCTGCGCGCCCTGCGGGGCGACGCTGCTGCTGACCAGGGACCGGGCGCTGCTCGCGCTGCCCGACGACCTGCCGCCGGACGACACGGGGGAGCACCTGATCGTCCCCGACGTGACCCGGCTGCCGGTGGCGGCCGGGGCGGACACCGCGCTGGCCGCCGCCGCCGCGGCGAGCAGCTTCGGGATCGAGGGCCTCGCGGTCGAGGAGCACGATCTGACCGTCAGCCGGCACCGGACGGTGGCGGGCCTGGCCGAGCGGGCCCGGCTGGTCGACCTCGGGCAGGTGGTCGAGCGGCTGCGGGTGGTCAAGGACGAGCACGAGATCGCCGATCTGCGGATCGCCGCCGAGATCGCCGACCAGGCGCTCGGCGAGCTGCTGGAGTCGATCCTGGTCGGCCGCACCGAGCGGCACCTGGCCATGGAGCTGGAGCGCCGGATGATCGACCACGGGGCCGACCGGGCCGCCTTTCCGGTGTCGGTCGGCACCGGCAGCCACTCCGGCCAGGCCGCCCACCAGCCGACCGACCGCCGGGTGGAGGAGGGCGACTTCCTGACCGTGGTGATGGGGGCCCAGTACCGCGGCTACGGCGTGTCCACCGCCCGCACCTTCGTGATCGGTGCCGCTCCCGCGCCCTGGCAGGTGGAGCTGCACCGGCTGGTCTTCCGGGCCCAGCGGGCCGGTCGGGAGGCGCTCGGACCAGGCGTGGAGCAGTGCGTACCCGACCGGGCCGCCCGGCAGGTCCTGGAGGCGGCGGGCCACACCGAGGGCTCGCCGCACCCGGTGGGCCACGGCATCGGGCTGGAGATCCGGGAGGCACCGCGCCTCGGTCCGTCGGACATGGGTAAACTGGACAGCCGCGTGCCGGTCACCGTCGGCCCAGGGGTCCACCTCCCGGGCAAGGGCGGCGTCCGGATCGAGGACACGCTCGTCGTGCGCCCCCTCGAAGAGGGCGGGCCCGAGCTGCTCACCATCACCACCAAGGAGCTCCTCGCCCTGTGACCGCGGCCTCCAGTCGGCCGTCGGCGGCAGGACGCACCCCTTGGTTCCTTGACAGCTATATCCAGGAGTAAGTGCGCCCGTGGCTTCCACGAACGATCTCAAGAACGGCATGGTCCTCAAGCTGGAGGGCGGCAAGCTCTGGTCCGTCGTCGAGTTCCAGCACGTCAAGCCCGGCAAGGGCCCGGCCTTCGTTCGGACCAAGCTCAAGGAGGTTCTGACGGGCAAGGTCGTCGACAAGACCTTCAACGCCGGCACCAAGGTCGAGACCGCCAACGTCGACAAGCGCGGCATGCAGTTCTCGTACAAGGACGGCGAGAACTTCGTGTTCATGGACATGGACACCTACGACCAGCTCACCATCGAGCCGGCCGTCGTCGGCGACGCCGCCAAGTACCTGCTGGAGGGCTTCGAGGCCCTCGTCGCGCAGAACGAGGGTTCGGTGCTCTACATCGAGCTCCCGACCTCCGTCGAGCTGACCATCGCCGAGACCGAGCCGGGCGTCCAGGGCGACCGCTCCACCGGCGGCACCAAGCCGGCCACCCTGGAGACCGGCGCCGAGATCCAGGTGCCGCTCTTCGTCACCACCGGTGAGAAGGTCAAGGTCGACACCCGCGACGGCAGCTACCTCGGCCGGGTGAAGTAAGTCCGTGTCGGCCGCACGTAGCAAGGCCCGCACCCGGGCCTTCCAGATCCTCTTCGAGGCCGACCACCGCGGGGTCGACCCGCAGCGGGTCCTCGCCGACTGGGTGGCCCGCGCCCGCGAGCCGAAGCCCGAGGAGGGCACCCCGCAGGTCGGCGAGTACACCATGGAGCTGATCGAGGGGTACGTCCAGCACGCCCGTCGGATCGACGACCTGATCTCGCAGTACGCGGTGGGCTGGACCCTTGACCGGATGCCGATCGTGGACCGCAACGTCCTGCGACTCGGCGCGTACGAGCTGATCTGGGAGGACGGCGTCCCGGACGCGGTCGTCCTGGACGAGGCCGTCGAGATCGCCAAGGAGTACTCCACGGACGACTCCCCGGCCTTCGTCAACGGCATGCTCGCCCGTTTCCTGGAGCTGAAGCCGAGCATCCGCCGATAGCCGGTCGTGCTCCGCTGACGGCCGCCGGACCCGCACGCCGGGTCCGGCGGCCGTTCGGCGTTCCCCGGCCGTCGCGCGGTCGGCCCGATCGGCGTAGGGTGTGGCCTACTCGTCAGTAACTTGGTGTTCGACGCCACGTGCGAAAAGGCAGGTCCTCCCCCATGACCACCGCGATCCGCAGCGAGTTCGACCGGGGCATCGCCCTGACCAGACACCCCGAGGAGGCCGGCCGCTACGAGGCCGAGCTGGGCGCCGGCTGGCAGATCGGCGGCGGGGTCAACGGCGGGCTGCTGCTCGCCGTGGCCGGACACGCGCTGTCGCTGGAGCACGAGTCGCACCCCGACCCGGTGTCGATCAGCGGTTACTACCTGTCCGCCTCCACCCCCGGCCCGGCCACCGTCCGCACCGAGGTGCTGCGCACCGGCCGCGGGCTCTCCACCGGCACCGCCTCGCTCAGCCAGGACGGCGTCGAACGGCTGCGCGTGGTGGCCAGCCACGGCGACCTCTCCGCCGCCGACGGCGAGGTGCGCACCAGCGCCCGGCCGCCGCAGCTCCCGCCGCCGGAGCAGTGCATCGGTGTGGAGCACGCGCCGAAGGAACTGATCGCCGAGGCCGCCCTGCTGGAGCGCTTCGACCTGCGGCTGGACCCGGCCACCGTCGGCTGGGCGCTCGGGCAGCCCTCCGGCAACGGGCTGATCCAGGGCTGGTTCCGGCTCGCCGACGGCCGCGAACCCGACCCGCTGCTGCTCCTGCTGGTCGCCGACGCGCTGCCGCCGGTCACCTTCGACCTCGGCATGCCCGGCTGGGCCCCGACCGTCGAGCTGACCGTCCACCTGCGGGCCAAGCCTGCCCCGGGCTGGCTCCGCGTCACCCACGCGACCCGCAACCTGGCCGGCGGGTACTTCGAGGAGGACGCCGAGGTCTGGGACGAGTCCGGCCGTCTGGTCGCGCAGTCCCGCCAGCTGGCCCGGGCGCCGCGGTAGTCCGGGGGGATCCGTGCCACCGGTCCTATTACCGGTGGTTACATTCCTGTGACACGCCGTACGTGTGCGGCGCGCGGGCGGTGGGGAGGAAGGCGGTCAGCGGCGAGCCCGCCGCCGACCGTCACCCCCGTCGGCCGTCGTCGCCGGCGGCCGCCCGCCGAAGCCAGGAGCCATCCGATGAGTAGCCGTCACGGCCGCGCCCGCCGTAACTCCGACTGCACCGCCGGCGGCTCGCGGCCCGCGGTGCGGGCGTCGCACCGGCCGCAGCGGGCCGACGGGGCCGAGGGCGTCGAGGGCGCCGACCAGGCGTTCGTCATCGGGGTGCTGACCAGCGCCGCGGACTTCGCGCGGGCCCGCGCCTGGGGGATCTCCGACGCCCCCGACTACGAGCGCTACCTGGCCGACACCGCCGAGCTGCTGGCGGACGCGCTGGAGCGCTTCGAGACCGTCCGGGCGCGGATGTTCCACCCGCAGGACTTCGAGGAGTTCTGCCTGCTCAACGGGCTGGACCCGGCCGAGCCCACCGCCCGTGACCGCTACCTGGTCAATCCGGCGCTGCAGACCCAGCTGCTCGCCTACCAGGGCGAGGAGCCGGCCGGGGACTTCGTGCCGCGCCTGGTCCGGGCCCGGGAGAACGGGCTGACGCTCTGCCACGCCGACCTGCTGCTCGACGGCGGCCTGTACGGCGGCGCGGGCGAGTGCGACGAGGACCACGCCCGCTGGGTGCGCGCCGCCTACCAGCGCGGGGGCGAGGTGTTCCGCCGGATGCTGGTCGGGGCGGGTGCCGGCGTGTACGAGCTGCGCCTGCGGGTGGACGCGCCCGGCGGCAGGCTGACCGCGGCCGCGCGGGTGCTGCAGTGGGAGGACGGCGTGGTGCGGATCAACGACGAGGACTTGGAGCTGGTCTGCGCGGTGCTGTGCGCCGGGCTGGCCCTGGAGCTGCCGGGCGTCGCGGTGCTGCACGGTTCGCAGGGCTCGGCCGCCTCCTGCGGGGAGTACCTGCCGGCCTCCTGGGCCTGGTCGAGCGGTGGGCAGGACTGGGCGCCGGCGGACCGGCCGGTCCGGCTGGACGGGGTCGCCGCGCAGCCCGGCTACAGCCTGGGCACGGTCTGCTGACACGTGGCGCGCCGCGCCGGGGGAGGGCCCGCCGGGCCCGGGAACACCGCGGCGCGGCCCCCCGGACAGGGGTGCCGCGCCGTGACGTTTCTGCTTGCCGACACTGGTGGGACGAGTGCCGGCAAGCACAAGGATCCGCTGGCGGGAGCCGGTGCGGTGAGCCTCAGCTCGCGTCCTCCTCGCGCACCGCACGGCGCGCGTCGGGGTTCAGCACGCCCCAGGAGATCAGCTGCTCGGTGAGGATCGACGGCGACTGGTCGTAGATGACCGCCAGGGTGCGCAGGTCGTCCTGGCGGATCGACAGCACCTTGCCGTTGTAGTCGCCGCGCTGGCTCTGGATGGTCGCCGCGTAGCGCTGCAGCGGGCCGGCCTTCTCGGAGGGGACCTGGGTCAGTCTCTCCAGGTCGAGGACCAGGCGCGGCGGCGGCTCGGCCGCGCCGCCGGGGGTGCCGCCGGGCAGCAGCTCCTGTACCGGGACGCCGTAGAACTCCGCCAGCTCGGCCAGTCGCTGCACGGTGACCGCACGGTCCCCGCGCTCGTACGAGCCTACGACGACTGCCTTCCAGCGCCCCTGGGACTTCTCCTCGACACCGTGCAGGGAGAGACCCTGCTGAGTGCGGATCGCTCGGAGCTTGCCTCCGAGTTGCTTCGCGTAGTCGCTGGACATTGATCTCCCCGGACGAGATTGCTTCGCGTTCAGTGGTGGGTCACGGGCGATTGTCGACGCCGTTACCGGTGGGTTCGACGTCCGTCTCGTAACTCACTGTGAGGTTACGTAGAGTAAGGTAGTTGCGTCAAGCCGAATGGGGCAGTCGTGCGAATGGCCCGCATCGTCGGCGCGTCCGGGGTGTTAACCGACGGAAGCGGAATGATGGACTTCTGTTTGCCGTCCGGGGCGCTGCTAGGATGACCCGAAGCCCACGCCGACCCGGCGGGGGTGATCCAGACATCCTTTAAGGCCCGTCCAGTGAGGCGGGGAAGGAGGTCCGCTTCGGCATGACCGCACACCGAGATTCGACGCCGCAGGAAACGACGCCGCGGCCGCCGCACCAAGTGCTGGACGGCACGGACATCACCCGGGTCATCACCCGGATAGCGCACGAGATCGTCGAGCGCGCCAAGGGCGCGGAGGACGTCGTGCTGCTCGGCATCCACACCAGGGGCGTCCACCTCGCCCGCCGCCTGCACGGCCGGCTGGCCCAGATCACCGGGCGCGACATCCCGCTGGGCACCCTGGACATCACCATGTACCGGGACGACCTGCGGCTGAAGCCCGCCCGCGCCCTGGAGCACACCGAGATCCCCTCCGACGGCATCGACGGCAAGCTCGTCATCCTCGTCGACGACGTGCTCTTCTCCGGCCGCACCATCCGCGCCGCGCTCGACGCGCTGAACGACATCGGCCGGCCGCGCGCCGTCCAGCTCGCCGTCCTGGTCGACCGCGGCCACCGCGAGCTGCCGATCCGGGCGGACTACGTGGGCAAGAACCTCCCCACCTCGCTGCGCGAGGCCGTTCAGGTGCGCCTCTCCGACGCCGACGGCGTGGACGCCGTCCTGGTCGGGGACCGCGACTTCGCCGCGCGCTCGTCACAGGCCATGGCCGCCAAGCCGTCCGAACCGCACCTCCCGGAGTAACCCGCGTGAAGCGCCACCTCGTCTCCGCCGCCGATCTCAGCCACGACGACGCGCTGCTGATCCTGGACACCGCCGAGGAGCTGGCCCAGCTCTCCGGGCGGGCCGTCAAGAAGCTGCCCACGCTCCGCGGCCGCACCGTCGTCAACCTCTTCTTCGAGGACTCCACCCGGACGAAGACCTCCTTCGAGGTCGCCGAGAAGCGCCTCTCGGCCGACGTCATCAACTTCTCCGCCAAGGGCTCCTCGGTCTCCAAGGGCGAGAGCCTCAAGGACACCGCGCTGACCCTGCAGGCCATGGGCGCCGACGCGGTGGTCATCCGCCACCACGCCTCGGGCGCACCGGCCCGGCTGGCCCAGTCCGACTGGCTGCACGGCAGTGTGATCAACGCCGGTGACGGCACCCACGAGCACCCCACCCAGGCGCTGCTCGACGCCTTCACCATGCGCCGCCACCTCAACCCGGGCTCCGGCCACGACCTCGAGGGCCGCCGGGTGACGATCGTCGGCGACGTCCTGCACAGCCGGGTCGCCCGCTCCAACGTCCACCTGCTGAACACCCTCGGTGCCCAGGTCACCTTCGTCGCCCCGCCGACGCTGCTGCCGATCGGCATCGAACCCAATCCCGAAACCGGCGCAGCCGGGTGGCCCTGCGAGATCAGCTACGACCTCGACGCGGTGCTGCCCAAGACGGACGCGCTGATGATGCTGCGGGTCCAGCGCGAGCGGATGAACGCCGCGTTCTTCCCGACCGAGCGCGAGTACAGCCGCCGCTACGGCATGAACGGCCACCGGCTGGCCCGGCTGCCCGAGCACGCGATCGTGATGCACCCCGGCCCGATGGTCCGCGGCATGGAGATCACCGCCGAGGTCGCCGACTCGCCGCGCTGCACCGCGGTCGAGCAGGTCGCCAACGGCGTCTCCGTCCGGATGGCCGTGCTCTACCTGCTGCTCGGCGGAGCCACCCCCGCCGACGCCCCCGCCGACGCCCCCCGTACCGAGACCGTGGAGACCGCGCAGTGACCACCTACCTGATCCGCAACGCCAAGATCCTCGGCGGCGCCCCGCAGGACCTCCTCCTCGCCGACGGCGTGGTCAAGGAGATCGGCACCGGCCTGGCGGTCGAGGCGGACATCGAGATCGACGCCACCGGTCTGGTCGTGCTCCCCGGCCTGGTCGACCTGCACACCCACCTGCGCGAGCCCGGCCGCGAGGACGCCGAGACCGTGCTCACCGGCACCCGGGCCGCCGCGATGGGCGGCTTCACCGCCGTGCACGCGATGGCCAACACCACCCCGGTGGCCGACACCGCCGGCGTGGTCGAGCAGGTCTGGCGGCTCGGCCAGGAGGCCGGCTACTGCGACGTGCAGCCGGTCGGCGCCGTCACCGTCGGCCTGGAGGGCAAGAAGCTCGCCGAGCTCGGCGCGATGCACGAGTCCGCGGCCGGCGTGCGGGTCTTCTCCGACGACGGCAAGTGCGTGGACGACGCGGTGCTGATGCGCCGCGCCCTGGAGTACGTCAAGGCCTTCGACGGCGTCGTCGCCCAGCACGCCCAGGAGCCGCGGCTGACCGAGGGCGCCCAGATGAACGAGGGCCAGGTCTCCGGCGAGCTCGGGCTCGGCGGCTGGCCGGCCGTCGCCGAGGAGTCGATCATCGCCCGCGACGTGCTGCTCGCCGCGCACGTCGGCTCCCGGCTGCACGTCTGCCACGTCTCCACGGCCGGTTCGGTCGAGATCATCCGCTGGGCCAAGGCCAAGGGCTGGGACGTCACCGCCGAGGTCACCCCGCACCACCTGCTGCTCACCGACGAGCTGGTCCGCTCCTACGACCCGGTGTACAAGGTGAACCCGCCGCTGCGCACCGCCGAGGACGTCAAGGCGCTGCGCAAGGCGCTCGCCGACGGCACCATCGACGCCGTCGCCACCGACCACGCGCCGCACCCGGCCGAGGACAAGGACTGCGAGTGGGCCGTGGCCGCGATGGGCATGGTCGGCCTGGAGACCGCGCTGTCGGTCGTCCAGCAGACCATGGTCGAGACCGGCCTGCTGAACTGGGAGGGCGTCGCCGACCGGATGTCGCACCGTCCGGCCCGGATCGGCCGTCTCACCGGGCACGGCCGGCCGATCTCGGTGGGTGAGCCCGCGAACCTGGTGCTGTTCGATCCCGCGTACCGTGGTGCCGTGAACCCGGACACCTTCGCCACCCGTAGCCGCAACACCCCTTACAAGGGCCTCGACCTGCCCGGACGGGTGCACGCCACCTTCCTGCGCGGGCGCGCCACGGTGCTGGCCGGCGAGCCGGTCGAGCAGGACGGCGACGCGTGATGGACTACGCCACGCTCGCCAAGGAGCAAGCGAAGGTCACCAACTGGCCCGGGTACATCGGCTGGTCGATCGGCCTGCTGATCGTGATCGGCCTCGTCTACTGGCTGATGCGCCAGGGCTGGAACTGGCGCCGCACCCTGCAGTCCGGCATCCCGCTGCTGCCCGCCGTGCCGGATCGCGCCGGGCGCACCATCCTGGAGACCAGCGGCCGCTACCACGGCACGACCACCGCCGGGAACTGGCTCGACCGGGTCGTCGCGCACGGCCTGGGCACCCGCAGCCGGGCCGACCTCACCCTCGGCGAGGACGGCCTGCTGGTCCGCCGCCCCGGTGACGTCGACTTCTGGATCCCGGCGGCGCACCTGACCGGTGCCCGCACCGACTCCGGGATCGCCGGCAAGGTCGTCCCGTCCGGGCTGCTCGTCGTCACCTGGACGCTCACCCAGCCTTCGGCCGGGGGGACCCCCACCGAAACGATCGAGCTGGACTCCGGCTTCCGGGCCGACCACCCCGACGAGCACGCCGCCTGGGTCGAGGCGATCACCCACCTCGCAACACGCACGCAGACGAAGATGACGGAAGAGGCCGCGCAATGACCGCACCTGCCCCCACCACGCAGCGCCAACGGCGGGAACGCGTCCCCGCCGTGCTCGTCCTGGAGGACGGCCGGACCTTCCGCGGCCAGGCCTACGGCGCCACCGGCGAGACCTTCGGCGAGGCCGTCTTCAACACTGGCATGTCCGGCTACCAGGAGACCCTGACCGACCCGTCGTACCACCGCCAGGTCGTCGTGATGACCGCCCCGCAGATCGGCAACACCGGCTGGAACGACGAGGACGACGAGTCCAAGCAGATCTGGGTCGCCGGCTACGTCGTGCGCGACCCCGCCCGGGTCGCCTCCAACTGGCGCTCCCGCCGTTCGCTCGACGAGGAACTGGTCAACCAGGGCGTCGTCGGCATCAGCGGCATCGACACCCGCGCGCTGACCCGCCACCTGCGCGAGCGGGGCGCGATGCGCTGTGGCATCTTCTCCGGCGAGGCGCTGGCCGACCAGGCCGCCCTGCTCGCCCGGGTGCAGCAGTCGCCCGAGATGAAGGGCGCCGACCTGTGCGCCGAGGTCGCCACCACCGAGCCGTACGTGGTGCCCGCGATCGGTGAGAAGCGCTTCACCGTGGCCGCGCTGGACCTCGGCATCAAGGCGATGACCCCGCAGCGGATGGCCGAGCGCGGCATCGAGGTGCACGTGCTGCCGGCCAACGCCACCCTGGAGGACGTCTACGCGGTCGAGCCGGACGGCGTCTTCTTCTCCAACGGCCCGGGCGACCCGGCCACCGCCGACCACCAGGTCGCCGTCGCGCAGGGCGTGCTGGAGCGCAAGACCCCGTTCTTCGGGATCTGCTTCGGCAACCAGATCCTCGGCCGCGCCCTGGGCTTCGGCACCTACAAGCTCAAGTACGGCCACCGCGGCATCAACCAGCCGGTGCAGGACCGCACCACCGGCAAGGTCGAGGTGACCGCCCACAACCACGGCTTCGCCGTGAACGCCCCGCTGGACAAGGTGAGCGACACCCCCTACGGGCGGGTCGAGGTCTCCCACGTCTGCCTGAACGACGACGTGGTCGAGGGCCTGCAGGCGCTCGACGTCCCCGCCTTCAGCGTGCAGTACCACCCCGAAGCTGCTGCCGGCCCGCACGACGCGGCCTACCTCTTCGACCGTTTCGTGAAGCTCATGGAGGGCCAGCGTGCCTAAGCGCACCGACATCAAGTCCGTCCTGGTCATCGGCTCCGGCCCGATCGTGATCGGCCAGGCCGCAGAGTTCGACTACTCGGGCACGCAGGCCTGCCGGGTCCTCAAGGCCGAAGGCCTGCGGGTCGTGCTGGTCAACTCCAACCCGGCCACGATCATGACCGACCCGGAGATCGCCGACGCCACCTACGTCGAGCCGATCACCCCGGAGTTCGTCGAGAAGATCATCGCCAAGGAGCGCCCCGACGCGCTGCTGCCGACCCTGGGCGGGCAGACCGCGCTCAACACCGCGATCTCGCTGCACGCGGCCGGCACGCTGGAGAAGTACGGCGTCGAGCTGATCGGCGCCGACGTCGAGGCGATCAACAAGGGCGAGGACCGCGACCTCTTCAAGGGCGTCGTCGAGGCCGTCAACACCAAGATCGGCTACGGCGAGTCCGCCCGCTCGGTCATCTGCCACACCATGGACGAGGTGATCGCCGGCGTCGACACGCTCGGCGGCTACCCGGTCGTCGTCCGCCCCTCCTTCACCATGGGCGGCGCCGGCTCCGGCTTCGCCCACAACGAGGAGGACCTGCGCCGCATCGCCGGCCAGGGCCTGACCCTCTCGCCGACCACCGAGGTGCTCCTGGAGGAGTCCATCCTCGGCTGGAAGGAGTACGAGCTGGAGCTGATGCGCGACAAGCACGACAACGTCGTGGTCGTCTGCTCCATCGAGAACTTCGACCCGATGGGCGTGCACACCGGTGACTCGATCACCGTCGCCCCGGCGATGACCCTCACCGACCGCGAGTACCAGATCCTGCGCGACATCGGCATCGCCGTCATCCGCGAGGTCGGCGTCGACACCGGCGGCTGCAACATCCAGTTCGCCGTCAACCCCGAGGACGGCCGGGTCATCGTCATCGAGATGAACCCGCGCGTCTCTCGCTCCTCGGCGCTCGCCTCCAAGGCCACCGGCTTCCCGATCGCCAAGATCGCCGCCAAGCTGGCCGTCGGCTACACCCTGGACGAGATCCCGAACGACATCACCGAGGAGACCCCGGCCTCCTTCGAGCCGACCCTCGACTACGTCGTGGTCAAGGTGCCGCGGTTCGCGTTCGAGAAGTTCCCGAGCGCCGACGCCACGCTGACCACCACCATGAAGTCGGTCGGCGAGGCCATGGCCCTCGGCCGCAACTTCCCCGAGGCGCTGCAGAAGGCGCTGCGCTCGCTGGAGAAGAAGGGCTCCCAGTTCTCCTGGACCGGCCCGGTGGGCCACAAGGCCGAACTGCTGGAGAAGGCGGTCGTCCCGACCGACGGCCGGATCAACACCGTCATGGAGGCGATCCGGGCCGGCGCCACCCCGGAGGAGGTGTTCGAGGCCACCAAGATCGACCCGTGGTTCGTCGACCAGCTCTTCCTGCTGGACGAGATCGCGGGCGAGCTGGCCGAGGCCGCCGAGCTCACCCCCGACCTGCTGCGCCACGCCAAGCGGCACGGCTTCTCCGACGTGCAGGTCGGCGAGATCCGCGGCCTGAAGGCCGACGTGGTCCGCGAGGTGCGCCACGCCCTCGGCATCCGCCCGGTGTTCAAGACCGTCGACACCTGCGCCGCCGAGTTCGCCGCCAAGACCCCGTACTTCTACTCGTCCTACGACGAGGAGAACGAGGTCGCCCCGCGCTCCAAGCCCGCCGTGATCATCCTGGGCTCCGGCCCGAACCGCATCGGCCAGGGCATCGAGTTCGACTACTCCTGCGTGCACGCGTCCTTCGCGCTCGCCGAGGCCGGGTACGAGACCGTCATGGTCAACTGCAACCCGGAGACCGTCTCCACCGACTACGACACCTCCGACCGGCTCTACTTCGAGCCGCTCACCCTGGAGGACGTGCTGGAGATCGTCCACGCCGAGCAGCAGGCCGGCCCGCTCGCCGGCGTGATCGTCCAGCTCGGCGGCCAGACCCCGCTGGGCCTGGCCCAGGCGCTCAAGGACAACGGCGTGCCGATCGTCGGCACCCAGCCCGAGGCGATCGACCTCGCCGAGGAGCGCGGCGCCTTCGGCCGCGTCCTGCGCGACGCCGGCCTGCCCGCGCCCAAGCACGGCACCGCGTTCTCCTTCGAGGAGGCCAAGGCGATCGCGGACGAGATCGGCTACCCCGTCCTCGCCCGCCCGTCCTACGTGCTCGGCGGCCGCGGCATGGAGATCGTCTACGACGAGGCCTCGCTCGCCTCCTACCTGGAGCGGCACGCCGGTCTGATCTCCGAGCACCCGGTGCTCATCGACCGCTTCCTGGACGACGCGGTCGAGATCGACGTCGACGCGCTCTACGACGGCACCGAGCTTTACCTCGGCGGCGTCATGGAGCACATCGAGGAGGCCGGCATCCACTCCGGCGACTCCGCCTGCGCGCTGCCCCCGATCACCCTCGGCGGCCACGACATCAAGCGCCTGCGCGCCTCGACCGAGGCCATCGCGCGCGGTGTCGGGGTGCGCGGCCTGATCAACATCCAGTTCGCCCTCTCCGGTGACATCCTCTACGTCCTGGAGGCCAACCCCCGCGCCTCCCGGACCGTCCCGTTCACCTCCAAGGCGACCGCCGTGCCGCTGGCCAAGGCCGCCGCCCGCGTCTCGCTCGGCGCCACCATCGCCGAGCTGCGCGCCGAGGGCCTGCTCCCGGCCGAGGGCGACGGCGGCACGCTGCCCGCCGACGCGCCGATCGCGGTCAAGGAGGCCGTGATGCCGTGGAGCCGCTTCCGCGACGTGCACGGCCGCGGGGTGGACACCGTCCTCGGCCCCGAGATGCGCTCGACCGGTGAGGTCATGGGCATCGACAAGGTCTTCGGCACCGCCTACGCCAAGTCCCAGACCGGCGCCTACGGCGCGCTGCCGACCAAGGGCAAGGTCTTCGTCTCGGTCGCCAACCGTGACAAGCGCAACCTGGTCTTCCCGGCCCGGGCGCTGGTCGGCCTCGGCTTCGAGCTGCTCGCCACCACCGGCACCGCCGAGGTGCTGCAGCGCGGCGGCATCCCCGCCACCGTGGTGCGCAAGCACAGCGAGGGCGAGGGCCCGAACGGCGAGAGGACCATCGTCCAGCTGATCCACGACGGTGAGGTCGACCTCATCATCAACACGCCGTACGGCACCGGTGGCCGCCTCGACGGCTACGAGATCCGCACCGCGGCCGTGGCCCGCGCGGTTCCCTGCCTGACCACCGTCCAGGCGATGGGCGCGGCCGTCCAGGGCATCGACCGGCTGCTGCGCGACGAGGTCGGGGTGATGTCGCTCCAGGAGCACGCCGAGCTGATCAACGCCGGCCGCAAGTAGCACCACCGCAGTGGGGGGCACCGAAGCCAGTCGGGTGCCCCCCACTCCTGTGCCCGCCCGTCACCCGCCACCGCCCTTCCTTCGACGGGCTGCGCCCCGATTCCGCTCGTCGCCCCGGGAGTTGACCCCCCTTGTACAAGATCCTGTTCGACCTCGTCTTCAAGAAGATGGACCCCGAGAAGGCCCACCACCTGGCCTTCTTCTGGATCCGTCTCGCCTCCTCGGTGCCGGGCCTGCGCAGCCTGGTGCGGCTGGCGCTCGCCCCGCGCGACCGCGCCCTGCGCACTCGCGCCCTCGGCCTCGACCTGCCCGGCCCGTTCGGCCTCGCGGCCGGCTTCGACAAGAACGGCGTCGGCATCGACGGCCTGGCCATGCTCGGCTTCGACTACGTCGAGATCGGCACCATCACCGGTGAGCCCCAGCCCGGCAACCCGGCGCCCCGGCTGTTCCGCCTGGTCGAGGACCGCGCGCTGATCAACCGGATGGGCTTCAACAACCAGGGCTCCGCCCGGGTCGCCGCCCGCCTCGCCGCCCGCCCGCACACCAGCTCCACCCCGGTGATCGGCGTCAACATCGGCAAGACCAAGGTCGTCGAGGAGGCCGACGCGGTCGCCGACTACGTCAAGTCCACCGAGCGGCTGGCCAAGTACGCCGACTACCTGGTGGTCAACGTCAGCTCGCCGAACACCCCCGGGCTGCGCAACCTCCAGGCCGTCGACCACCTGCGCCCGCTGCTCGCCGCCGTCCGTGAGGCCGCCGACCGCACCACCGCGCACCACGTGCCGCTGCTGGTCAAGATCGCCCCCGACCTGGCCGACGAGGACGTCGACGCGGTCGCCGACCTCGCCCTGGAACTGGGCCTGGACGGCATCATCGCCACCAACACCACGATCGGCCGCGACGGCCTCCTCACCGACGCCGGCCGGGTCGAGGAGATCGGCATGGGCGGCCTGTCCGGGGCCCCGCTCAAGGCCCGCGCCCTGGAGGTCCTGCAGCGGCTGCGCGCCCGGACCGGGGGCCGGCTGACCCTGGTCTCGGTCGGCGGCATCGAGACCGCCGAGGACGCCTGGCAGCGGATCGTCCACGGCGCCGACCTGGTCCAGGGCTACAGCGCCTTCATCTACGAGGGCCCGTTCTGGTGCCGGCGGATCCACAAGGGCCTGTCCGGCCGGATCCGGGCTGCGGGCTTCCGCGACCTCGCCTCGGCGGTCGGCAGCGCCGTGCGCAGCTCGTGACCGCCGCACCACCCCGGACGCATCCCGCACGCCCCGGCTCCCTCGGCTCCGCGGACCCCTCGGCCCGGTCGGAGCGCTCGGCCTCCTCGACTCCCTCGGACCTCTCGGACCTCTCGGAAAGTGACGACATGACCCTCGCCCCGTTCGGCGCCCGGCTGCGCCAGGCCCTCGACACCCGCGGCCAGCTCTGCGTCGGCATCGACCCGCACGCCTCCCTGCTGGCGTCCTGGGGACTCGGCGACGACCTGGCCGGCCTGGAGACCTTCAGCCGCACCGTGGTCGAGGCGCTGGCCGACCGGGTGGCCGTGCTCAAGCCGCAGGCCGCCTTCTTCGAGCGCTTCGGCAGCCGGGGTGTCGCGGTGCTGGAGAAGTCCGTCGAGGAGGCCCGGGCCGCCGGTGCGCTGGTCCTGATGGACGCCAAGCGCGGCGACATCGGCTCCACCATGGCGGCCTACGCCGAGGCGTTCCTGTCGCCCGGCAGCCCGCTGTTCTCGGACGCCGTCACGGTCAGCCCGTACCTCGGCTTCGGCTCGCTGCGCCCGGCCCTGGACCTGGCCCGGGAGCAGGGCTGCGGCGTGTTCGCGCTGGCGCTCACCTCCAACCCGGAGGGCGCCGAGGTGCAGCGCGCGGTGGGCGCGGACGGCGAGCCGGTCGCGGCCTCGGTGCTGCGGCAGCTGGCGGCCGAAAACGCGGGTGCCGCGCCGCTGGGCTCCTTCGGCGCGGTGGTCGGCGCGACGCTGGCCGACGCGGGCGTGGACCTGGCCATCAACGGCCCGCTGCTCGCCCCGGGGATCGGCGCCCAGGGCGCGACCATGGCGGACCTGCCGCGGGTGTTCGGCGCCGCAGTGACCAACGTGGTGCCGAGCGTCAGCCGGGACGTGCTCAAGCACGGCCCCTCGGTGGCCGCGCTGCGCGAGGCGGCGGAGCGCTTCGTCGGGGAGTTCGCGGACGCCGTCAAGTAGGCGGGACGGCGTCCGTCCGGCGCGCGGACGGACGCCGGACGGACGTCCTCCGGTGGACCGGGCGGGCGCGTTCGGGAGCGGGAAACGGGCGGCCGTCAAGCACCCCGGAGTGTCCGGCGGGTTGCGGAAGGCGCCCCGCCGGTAGCCGGTCGGTGACCCTGTGGAGTGTCCGCAGGACGGTGGCGGCGTCGCGCGGGCGACGTGAGCGCCGTCACACAGACCCCGTCAAAGTTTCGCAATCGCGGTCATTTTGCCCTGGAAAGTCCTGGTCGGCCTTGGCTGACCAGGACTTTTCGTGTTCTTTTCCTGACGTGGCGCCGCAATACGGGTAGTGTCCGGCGATAGGTCATCGGAGAGCCGCGAATTTCGTGGCTTCCGCAGGTCAGGGCCTTGTGGTTCCTCTTGCGGGCGGTGTCCTGGGTACCAAACCAGTCATAGCTCAATCCCTTCCATCCACACCCTGAGGTGAACGGCGTGGCTCTTCCGCCCCTTACCCCTGAACAGCGCACCGCCGCGCTTGCCAAGGCCGCCGAGGCTCGCCGGGAGCGCGCCGAGGTGAAGAACCGGCTCAAGCACTCCGGCGCCTCCCTGCACGAGGTGATCAAGGCCGGCAAGGCCGACAACGACGTCATCGGCAAGATGAAGGTCTCGGCCCTGCTGGAGTCCCTTCCGGGCGTCGGCAAGGTTCGTGCCAAGCAGATCATGGAGCGCCTCGGCATCAGCGAGAGCCGGCGTGTCCGGGGTCTCGGCACCAACCAGATCGCCTCCCTGGAGCGGGAGTTCGGCGGGGGTGCCGCCTGACCGTGCCCCGGTGGTCCCGTCATCCTCCGCGATCCGGGATAATCGGTGCATGAGTGAGCGTCCGCGGCTGACCGTGCTCTCCGGCCCCTCGGGGGTCGGCAAGAGCACGGTCGTCGCTCATATGAGGAAGATGCACCCCGAGGTCTGGCTCTCGGTGTCGGCGACGACCCGCCACCCGAGGCCCGGCGAGAAGAACGGGGTCCAGTACCACTTCGTCGACAACGACGAGTTCGACAAGCTGATCGCCAACGGCGAGCTGCTGGAATGGGCCGAGTTCGCCGGGAACCGCTACGGCACCCCGCGCGCGGCCGTGCTGGAGAAGCTGGAGCGCGGCGAACCCGTGCTCCTGGAGATCGACCTGCAGGGTGCCCGGCAGGTGCGCGAGTCGATGCCCGAGGCGCAGCTGGTGTTCCTGGCTCCGCCGAGCTGGGACGAGCTGGTCCGCCGGCTCACCGGCCGGGGCACCGAGTCGCAGGACGTGATCGAGAAGCGGCTCGACGCCGCCAAGATCGAGCTCGCCGCCGAGCCCGAGTTCGACACGACCCTTGTCAACACCTCCGTCGAGCAGGTAGCGGCCGAACTGCTAGCCTTGCTCGGTGTAGCCTGACCTGTCTGTCTTTTCCACCCTTTCGGAAGGTTTTCGCGTGTCCTCTTCCATGACCGCGCCCGAGGGCATCATCAACCCGCCGATCGACGAGCTGCTCGAGGCCACCGACTCGAAGTACAGCCTCGTGATCTACGCCGCCAAGCGCGCGCGCCAGATCAACGCGTACTACTCGCAGCTCGGTGAGGGCCTGCTGGAGTACGTCGGCCCGCTGGTCGACACCCACGTGCACGAGAAGCCGCTGTCGATCGCGCTGCGCGAGATCAACGCGGGCATGCTGACCGCCGAGGCGATCGAGGCTGCCTGAGTCAGCCGCTGTTTTTCCGGGAGGGCCCGGCGGAATCGTTTCCGCCGGGCCCTCCCGTCGTCGTCTCCCGGGTGCGTCGGCGTGGGGTGCCCCTGTCGTCGGGGAGGGGTGCCGCGCGGGTCGTCGGGGTGGGGTGCCGCGCGGGCGGGAGCTGAGGGGTCGTAGGGTGGGCGGGTTCCCGAAGCGGAGAAAGGCCGGTAGATGAACGCTGGTGCGGACGCCCCCCGCGTGGTCCTCGGTGTGAGCGGCGGGATCGCCGCGTACAAGGCGTGCGAGCTGCTGCGCCGGTTCACCGAGTCCGGCCACCAGGTCACCGTGGTGCCCACCGATGCCGCGCTGCACTTCGTCGGCGAGGCGACCTGGGCCGCACTGTCCGGCCGCCCGGCCGCCACCGAGACCTGGGAGCGCGTGCACGAGGTGCCGCACGTGCGGATCGGGCAGCAGGCCGACCTGGTCGTGGTCGCCCCGGCCACCGCCGACCTGATCGCCAAGGCCGCCCACGGCCTCGCCGACGACCTGCTCACCAACACGCTGCTCACCGCCCGCTGCCCGGTCGTGGTGGCGCCCGCCATGCACACCGAGATGTGGGAGCACCCGGCCACCCGGGACAACGTCGCCACGCTGCGCCGCCGTGGCGTGATCGTGCTGGAGCCGGCCGTCGGCCGCCTCACCGGCAAGGACACCGGCAAGGGGCGGCTGCCGGAGCCGTCCGCGATCTTCGACGCCTGCCGGGCGGTGCTGCGCCGCGGCGGGGCGGTGCCGCACGACCTGGCGGGCCGGCACGTGGTGGTCTCGGCCGGCGGCACCCGGGAACCGCTGGACCCGGTGCGCTACCTGGGCAACCGCTCCTCGGGCAAGCAGGGCTACGCGCTCGCGGTCACGGCCGCGGCGCGCGGGGCCAGGGTGACGCTGCTCTCGGCCAACGCCGAGCTGCCGGATCCGGCCGGGGTGGACGTGGTGCACGTCTCGACCGCGCTGGAACTGCGCGAGGCCGCGCTGAAGGCGGTTGCGGACGCGGACGCCGTGGTGATGGCCGCGGCGGTGGCCGACTTCCGGCCCGCCGAGTACGCGACCGGCAAGATCAAGAAGGTCGAGGGGGTCGAGCAGGCCCCGGTGGCGCTGGTCCGCAATCCCGACATTCTGGCCGAGCTGTCGGCCCACCGGCCCCGTTCGGGCCAACTGGTCGTGGGTTTCGCGGCGGAGACCGACGACGTGCTCGCCAACGGCCGCGCGAAGCTCGCCCGCAAGGGTTGTGACCTGCTGGTGGTGAACGAGGTCGGCAACGGCAAGGCCTTCGGCACGGACGTCAACGAGGCCGTCGTCCTGGGCTCGGACGGCAGTGAGACCGCCGTTCCGGTGGGCCCGAAGGAGGCGCTCGCGGACGTGATCTGGGACCTGGTCGCAAAGGGGCTGGAAACGGGCGGCAACTGATCGGAAGGCGCTGCGTGACGCTCGAGAAATGCTGAAGTGGGTGACGTTCGGCGGAAGCAGACCGTTAGACTCCAGGAATCAAGTCTTTCCGGAGTTCACCGGTCACGGGAACTTCAGTCAGCAGCCGCTGCAACCCCAGGGAGCGCTGTGTCTCGCCGCCTGTTCACCTCGGAGTCCGTCACCGAGGGCCACCCCGACAAGATCGCTGACCAGATCAGCGACACCATCCTTGACGCCCTCCTGCGCGAGGACCCGACCTCCCGGGTCGCCGTGGAGACGCTCATCACCACCGGCCAGGTGCACGTGGCCGGCGAGGTGACCACCAAGGCGTACGCGCCGATCGCCCAGCTCGTCCGGGACAAGATCCTGGAGATCGGCTACGACAGCTCCAAGAAGGGCTTCGACGGCGCCTCCTGCGGCGTCTCGGTGTCCATCGGTGCGCAGTCGCCCGACATCGCGCAGGGCGTGGACACGGCGTACGAGGCCCGCGTCGAGGGTGACGAGGACGACCTGGACAAGCAGGGCGCCGGCGACCAGGGCCTGATGTTCGGCTACGCGTCCGACGAGACGCCCGAGCTCATGCCGCTGCCGATCACCCTGGCCCACCGGCTCTCGCGACGGCTCACCGAGGTCCGCAAGAACGGGACCATCCCGTACCTGCGCCCCGACGGCAAGACCCAGGTCACCATCGAGTACGACGGCGACAAGGCCGTCCGCCTGGACACCGTGGTCGTGTCGACCCAGCACGCCAGTGACATCGACCTGGAGTCGCTGCTCACCCCGGACATCCGCGAGTTCGTGGTCGAGCCGGAGCTGAAGGCGCTGGCCGAGCAGGGCATCAAGCTGACCACCGAGGGCTACCGCCTGCTGGTCAACCCGACCGGCCGCTTCGAGATCGGCGGCCCGATGGGCGACGCCGGCCTCACCGGCCGCAAGATCATCATCGACACCTACGGCGGCATGGCCCGCCACGGCGGCGGCGCCTTCTCCGGCAAGGACCCGTCCAAGGTGGACCGCTCGGCCGCGTACGCGATGCGCTGGGTGGCGAAGAACATCGTCGCCGCCGGCCTCGCCAGCCGCGCCGAGGTGCAGGTCGCGTACGCGATCGGCAAGGCCGAGCCGGTCGGCCTGTTCGTGGAGACCTTCGGCACCGAGACCGTGCCGGTCCTCTCCATCCAGAAGGCCGTCTCCGAGGTCTTCGACCTGCGTCCGGCCGCGATCATCCGCGACCTGGACCTGCTGCGCCCGATCTACTCCCAGACCGCCGCGTACGGCCACTTCGGCCGTGAGCTGCCGGACTTCACCTGGGAGCGCACCGACCGGGTGGATCAGCTGAAGGCTGCCGTGCAGGACTGACGTCCCCAGCACTCCAGGCGGCGCCCGCCCCCGTTCGGGGGTGGGCGCCGCTTCGTGCGTCTGGTGGGCAGGGGGGACGGGTGGGCGTCGCTGCGGGCGGGCGTCCGGCTGCGTGGGCGTGTGGGCGTGTGGGCGTGTGGGCGTGTGTGCGGCTGTGTGCGCGGTGTCGGTGTGACCTGGTAGTACTTGGTGGCGATGAGCAGCACAGGGGACAACGGGGCCGCCGAGCCGGAGCAGCTGGCGTTCATCCGGGAGACGGTCAAGCGGGCCAAGCCGCGCAGCTGGCGCGGCGCGAAGCGGGCCGAGCACCTGCCGGTGGCCCGGGTCGTGGTGGACAAGGGCGTGCTCACCATCGACAAGTTCTTCGACTACGCCGTGCCGGAGAGCATGGCCGAGGAGGCCCAGCCGGGCGTCCGGGTCCGGGTGCGGTTCGGCGCGCGCGTGGTGAAGGGGCAGCGCGAGGGCGGGGAACTGCACGACGGGTTCATCGTCGCCCGGCTGGAGAAGAGCGACTTCGCCGGGCCGCTCGCCCCGCTGGCACAGGTGCTGTCGCCCGAACCGGTGCTCACCCCGCAACTGCTCCGGCTCTGCCGGACCGTCGCCGACCGGTACGCCGGGACGCTCGCCGACGTGCTGCAGCTGGCCGTCCCGCCCCGGCACGCCAAGGCGGAGGCCGAGCCCTCGCCGCCGCGGCTGCCCCGCCCGGCCGTCCCGGCCCCCGGCAGCTGGCAGCGCTACCCGGCCGGCCCCGACTTCCTGGCGGCGCTGGCCGGCGGCGGTGCGCCGCGCGCGGTGTGGGCGGCGCTGCCCGGGCCCGGCTGGCCGTACGAGATCGCGCGGGCGGTCGCGGCGACGCTGGCGGGCGGGCGCGGGGCACTGGTCGTGCTGCCGGACGGGCGCTCGGTGGCCCGGGTCGACCAGGCACTGACCGAACTGCTCGGCCCCGGGATGCACACGGCCCTGGAAGCCGACCTCGGCCCGCGCGAGCGGTACAAGCGCTGGCTCGCGGTGAGCCGCGGCTCGGTGCACGCCGCCATCGGCACCCGCGCGACCATGTTCGCGCCGGTGCGCGACCTCGGGCTGGTCGTCGTCTGGTCGGACGGGGACGGCAGCCACAGCGACCCACGCTCCCCGCACCCGCACGTCCGGGAGGTGGCGCTGCTGCGCGCCGCCGAGGAGGGCGCGGCCGTGTTGCTCGGCGGGCACGCGGTGACCGTCGAGGGCGCGCAGCTGGTCAGCACCGGCTGGGCGCGCCCGCTCGTCGCCGACCGGGAAACGGTGCGGCAGGTCGCGCCGAGGGTGCGGACCGTCACCGACCAGGACCAGCACCGCGACGCGGCCGCGCAGGCCGCCCGGCTGCCCTCGGTGGCCTGGGACGCGGCCCGGGAGACACTCGCGGCCGGGCACCCGGTGCTCATCCAGGTGCCCCGGCGCGGCTACGTGCCCCGGCTGGCCTGCGGGCGCTGCCGCACCCCGGCGCGGTGCCGGCGGTGTGAGGGGCCGCTGGAAGCGCCCTCGGCGGACGCCGCGCTGACCTGTGGCTGGTGCGGCGAGGCGGAGAAGGACTGGCACTGCCCCGAGTGCGGGTCGTTCCGGCTGCGGGCCCAGGTGATCGGTGCCCGGCGCACCGCAGAGGAACTCGGCAAGGCCTTCCCGCGGATCCCGGTCCGCACCTCCGGGCGGGAGGCGGTGCTGGCGACCGTGCCCGACGAGCCCTCGCTGGTGATCTCGACCCCGGGTGCCGAGCCGGTGGTCGAGGGTGGTGCAGGGTACGGGGCGGCGCTGCTGCTGGACGGGTGGGCGCTGCTGAGCCGGCCGGACCTGCGGGCCGGCGAGGAGACGCTGAGGCTCTGGCTGGCCGCCGCCGCGCTGGTGCGGTCCTCGGCGGAGGGCGGCGCGGTGGTCGTGGTCGCCGAGCCGTCGGCCCGTCCGGTCCAGGCGCTGGTGCGCTGGGACCCGCTCGGGCACGCCGGGCTGGAGCGGGACGAACGGGCGCAGCTGCACTTCCCGCCGGTGTCGCGGATGGCCTCGGTCAGCGGGAGCCCGGCGGCGGTCGCCGACCTGCTGGGGCTGATCCGGCTGCCGGAGGGGGCTGACGTGCTCGGGCCGGTGCCGGCGGCGCCGCTGCGGGGGGAGGAACAGGAGCGCGCGCTGCTGCGGGTGGCGCCCGGGCAGGGGGCGGCGCTGGCGGCGGCGCTCAAGGCGGCGCAGATCGCGCGGATCGCGCTGCGGACGCCGGAGCCGGTGCGGGTGCGGATGGATCCGACGGACATCGGGTGAGGTGCGGGGCCGGCCGGCCGGATGAGGGTGCGGGGTCGGTCAGGCGACGTGCGGGGTCGGTCGGGCGAGGCGCGGGGTCGGTCGGGTAACACTTCGGCCGAGGAGCGGTGGGGGTGAGCCGGGAGGCCGGGCCGGGCAGGTGGGTGGTGGCGGCGGGCCGGGCGAATGGGCGGTGGTGGGGGCGGGGTGAGTGGGCCACCCCGCCCCGGGGCGGCCGGTCGTTCGTGCGGTGTGCGGTGTGCGGTGTGCGGTGTGCGGTGTGCGGTGGTGCGTGGTGTGGTGGGGTCAGCCGCGCAGCGGGATGCCGGTGCGGTCGACGGTGGTGCTGCGGTCGAGCGTCGTGCGGTCGATGCCGGATCGGTCGATGCGGTCGATGCTGTCGATGGGGGTGCGGTCGACGGGGGTGCGGTCCAGCGCGCCGCGCTCCATGGCGCCGCGGTCCATGGCGGCACGCTCCAGGCTGCTGCGGTCCAGTCCGCCCTGGCGGGCCGCCGGGACCGTCGCGGCCAGGCCGCCGGTGGGCGCGGCGGGCAGGTCCTCGGAGCGGTCCGGGCGGCTCGGGCCCGGGACGGCGCCACCGGCGGCCAGGAGCTCGCTGGTCGGGCGGCGCATGCCGTAGCGGCGGTGCACGGCCTGCTTGGTGACCCCGAGGGCGGAGCCGACCGAGTCCCAGGAGAAGCCCAGCGCCCGGTCGAACTCCACCGCGGCCGCCACCAGGGTCTCCACGCTCTCCCGCAACTCCTGCGCCAGGCGCACGGTCGGCGCCGGCGCTCGCCCGTACACCACGAAGCCGGCCGAGGTGCTGGGGCGGCGCGGCCGGTACACGTTGCCCAGTTGGGCGGTGAGCGTCCGCAGCGCGTCGACCTGGCGCCTCACCCGCTCGATGTCCCGTACCAGCAGGTGCAGGCTCGCCCGCGCGCGGGCGTCGTGGTTGATCTGCTCGGCCATGGCCTACGTGCCACCTTCCGTACGGTTCAGCTCGGCCGGGGCGCGGTGTCCCGTGCGCCCGGCCCTGGTCAATCTCTCTTGACCAACGCCGAATCGGGGGCCGGGGTAACGCCGCTCGGCAGAGTCGGGTTATGCCAGTGCGGTTCCGGCGGCTCCGAGGGCATGGGGGGAGGGGCCGGCGCGTTGCATAGACTTGGTGGGAACAGCCGCTGCCCGCAGTCCTCCCGGACGCCCGACACCTCGACGGACAGGAGCCCGTACCCCGTGGCGATCCAGCCGATCCGCCTCTTCGGAGACCCCGTCCTGCGGGCCACCGCCCAGCCGGTGACCGTGTTCGACAAGGAACTGCGCAACCTGGTCCGCGACCTCACCGAGACCATGATGGACGCCCCCGGCGCCGGCCTTGCCGCACCCCAACTCGGCGTCTCCCTGCGGGTGTTCACGTACCACGTGGACGGCGTCACCGGGCACCTGATCAACCCGGACCTGTCGCTCAGCGAGGACGAGCAGGAGGGCCCCGAGGGGTGCCTCTCGCTGCCCGGCCTGCGCTACGACACCAAGCGCGCCCACGGCGTGGTGGCCAGGGGCTTCACCATGCACGGCGAGCCGGTGACCCTGGAGGGCACCCAGCTGCTCGCCCGGTGCATCCAGCACGAGACCGACCACCTGGACGGCATCATCTTCATCGACCGGCTCGACCGCGAGCAGCGCAAGGCCGCGCTGAAGGCGATCCGGGAGGCGGACTGGGGTGCCGGACCGGCGCCCGTCGTCAAGGTCTCCCCGCACAGCACCTTCGGCGCCGCGCGCTGACCCTCCCGCCCGGCTTTCCGAACTCCCTCTTGCAGAAAGGCACTTGATGCGTCTCGTCTTCGCCGGCACCCCCGAGGTCGCCGTTCCCGCCCTGGACGCCCTGCTCGCTTCCGACCGGCACGAAGTCGTCGCGGTGGTCACCCGCCCCGACGCCCCCGCCGGGCGCGGACGCAAGCTGGTCGCCAGCCCCGTCGCCCAGCGCGCCGAGGAGGCCGGGATCGAGGTCCTCAAGCCGGCGAAGCCCAGCGACCCGGAGTTCGTCGCCCGGCTCAACGAACTCGCCCCCGACTGCTGCCCGGTGGTCGCCTACGGCGCGCTGCTGCGCCCCGGCACCCTGGAGATCCCCAAGCACGGCTGGGTCAACCTGCACTTCTCGCTGCTGCCCTCGTGGCGCGGCGCGGCCCCGGTCCAGCACGCGGTGCTGGCGGGCGACGAGGTCACCGGGGCGTCCACCTTCCTGATCGAGCAGGGTCTGGACTCCGGCCCGGTCTACGGCGTGATCACCGAGGAGATCCGCCCGGCCGACACCAGCGGCGAACTGCTCACCCGGCTCTCGCACTCCGGCGCGCGGCTGCTCACCGCCACCATTGACGGCATCGAGGACGGCTCCCTGCACGCCGTGCCGCAGCCGGCCGACGGCATCACGCTCGCGCCGAAGATCAGCGTCGAGGACGCGCGGATCGACTGGAACCACCCCGCACTGCGGGTCGACCGGGTGGTGCGCGGCTGCGCGCCGGCGCCGGGGGCGTGGACGGAGTTCCGGGGCGAGCGGCTGAAGGTCACCGGGCCGGTGAAGCTGCTGCCGGAGTCGGCCGAGCTGGCGCCCGGCGAGGTGGCGATGGCCGGCAAGAACAGCGTGCGGGTCGGGACCGGCAGCCACGACGTCGAGCTGGGCGAGGTCCGCCCGCAGGGCAAGAAGGAGATGCGGGCGGCGGACTGGGCCCGCGGCGCCCGACTGGAGGCCGGGGAGCGGTTCGGGACCGGCTCCGAGGGCTGAGCGTCCGGGGGAGGTGCGGCTCGCCGCGCGAGCCGCGGCGGGTGGACCTACCTTGGTCCGAGTGGGGGATTCCTCACCAGGAAGGCTGATCCCAATGGCCCGAATCGCCTGGACGAGCCCGCGTATCTGGACCGCCATGGCCGGTGCACTACTGGTGACCGCGACCTATGGACTGGCGACCGCTCCTCCGGTCGGCGCCGCGACCACCACGGTGGTTTCCGGCGAGCCGGCCGCCTCTGGCACGCTCTCCTCCGCCACCTGCCCGCAGAACACCCTCCTGATCGCGGGAGGCTTCGACCTGGGGCCCGTCCAGGTCGATGCCGGCACCGGTGCGGCACCGTCGGTGCTGGTGTCCCGGAACGCCCCCTCGGCCGACCAGAGCAACACCTGGGAGGTCGTCGCGGTGGGCGTGGACGGAGCCAAGGCGCTCGCCCTCTGCGAGACGGGCTGACGCACCGTCCGAAAGGACCGTCCGCGCGCAGCGGGACCCGTACCCGTACCCCTACGCGTTCGTGGAGCCCCCTCCCGCGGGGGGCTCCACCCGGGTCGCGGCGCGGAGGAGGCTTCGGGCGGCACGTCCCGCAGGGGATATCGTTGACCGTCGATAACCCCCGCAGCACCTTGAGGCACACAAAATGAGCACGCCCAGCAGCACCCCCGGCACCCAGCGCGCCCCCCGCCCGCACCGCCGTCCGAAGAAGGACCCGGCCCGGATCGTCGCGTTCCGCGCGCTGCGCGCCGTCGACGAGCGGGACGCGTACGCCAACCTGATCCTGCCCTCGCTGCTCCGCGAGGCAGAGCAGAAGGGCATGGACCGGCGCGACGCCGCGCTCGCCACCGAACTCGTCTACGGCACGCTGCGCCTGCAGGGCACCTACGACGCGATCATCGCGGCCTGCATCGACCGGCCGCTCGGCAAGGTCGACCCGCCGGTCCTGGACGTGCTCTCGCTCGGCGCCCACCAGCTGCTCACCACTCGGATCCCCAGCCACGCGGCCGTCTCGGCGACCGTCGAACTCGCCCGGGTCGTGCTCGGCGACGGCAAGGCGAAGTTCGTCAACGCCGTGCTGCGCCGGATCAGCGCCCACGACTTGGACGCCTGGATCCAGCGGGTCGCCCCGCCGTACGACAAGGACGCCGAGGACCACCTGGCCGTCGTCCACTCGCACCCGCGCTGGGTGGTCTCCGCGCTCTGGGACTCCCTCGGCCGCTGGCAGCCGGACGCCTCCGGACGCACCGCGATCGAGGAACTGCTCCGGGCCGACAACGAGCGGCCCGAGGTCACCCTCGTCGCCCGGCCCGGCCGGGCCACTGTCGGCGAGCTGGCCGAGGCGCTGCCCGAGGCCGAGCAGGGGCGCTGGTCGCCGTTTGCACTGCGGCTCGCCGAGGGCGGCGATCCGGGCTCGGTCGCGGCCGTGCAGGAGAACCGGGCCGGCGTGCAGGACGAAGGCAGCCAGCTGGTCGCACTCGCCCTGGCGAGCGCCCCGCTGGACGGCCCGGACCGGATCTGGCTGGACGGCTGCGCCGGCCCCGGCGGCAAGGCCGCGCTGCTCGGCGCGCTGGCCGCCGAACGCGGGGCGGCGCTGGTCGCGAGCGAGAAGCAGCCGCACCGGGCCCGACTGGTGGCGCGGGCACTGCAGGGCAACCCCGGCCCGTACACGGTGATCGCGGCGGACGGCACCCGTCCCGCCTGGCAGGCGGACAGCTTCGACCGGGTGCTGGTCGACGTGCCGTGCTCCGGCCTGGGAGCGCTGCGCCGCCGCCCCGAGGCGCGCTGGCGGCGCCGGCCCGCCGACGTCGCGGCCTTCGGCCCGCTCCAGCGGGACCTGCTGCGCTCGGCGATCGAAGCCACCCGGGTCGGCGGCGTGGTCGGCTACGCCACCTGCTCGCCGCACCTCGCGGAGACCCGGGCCGTCGTGGACGACGTGCTGCGAGCCGAAGGCGGCCGGGTCGAGTGGATCGACGCGCGCCCGCTGCTGCCCGGCGTCCCCGCACTCGGCGACGGCCCGGACGTGCAGCTCTGGCCGCACCTGCACGGGACGGACGCGATGTACCTGGCGCTGTTGCGTCGGACGGCCTGATCGGGCAGTTCCGGCGGGCCGTCCCGCGTGGGTGGTTCCGCGTGGGTGGTGCGCTTGGTCCTGGGTGCTTGCATCTCCCGTAGGGGGAGGCGGCAGAGTGGCGGCCATGAACGGCGACGCGACGTACACCATCGGTGAGCTGGCCCGACGGACGGGGCTGACGGTCAAGGCCGTCCGCTTCTACTCGGACCGGGGGATCGTGTCGCCGACCGGCCGCAACCCGGCCGGCCACCGGCGGTACGGCGTCGACGCCGTCGCGCGCCTGGACCTGGTCCGCACCCTGCGGGAACTCGGGCTCGGACTGCCCGTGATCCGGACGGTGCTGGAGCGCGAACTCACCCTGCCCGCGGTCGCCGCGGCGCACGCCGAGGCGCTCGACGTCCGGATCCGGCTGCTGCGGGTGCGGCAGGCGGTCCTGCGGGCGGTGGCCCGGCGCGGGTCGACACCCGAGGAGTTGACGCTCGTGCACCGGTTGGCGCAGTTGTCGGAGGACGAACGGAACCGTCTGATCGGGGAGTTCCTCACGGGGGTGTTCGCCGGGCCGGGTGATGTCGGGCCGGGTGATGCCGGGCCGGGGGAGGGTCTGTTCGCCGGCGTGGCGCGCTCGCTGACGCCGGAGCTGCCGGAGGAACCGACGGCCGACCAGGTCGAGGCCTGGGTGGAGTTGGCGCAGCTGGCGGGGGACGACGGGTTCCGGGAACTGCTGCGTGGGCTCGCGGAGGGGGAAGCGGCGGAGGTCGGTTCCGGTCCGCCGCGACCCGGACTCGCAGTCGCGGTACGGGAGTCGGTCGGGCCCGCGGTCGCGGCGGGGTTGGATCCGGGGTCGCCGGAGGCGGCGGAGGCGGTCGCGGCCCTGGTGGAGCGATACGCGGGGATGGTGCAGCGATCCGCAGGGACGGTGCCGGGAGACGCCGGAGCGGTGCGTGGCCGGCTGGCCGAGCGACTGGCGGCGATGGCGGACCCCCGGCGGGAGCGCTACCTGGAACTCCTGGCGGTGGTCAACGGGTGGCCAGCGCCGGAGAGTCGGGCGGCAGAGGTGGACTGGGCGCGGCGCGCGGTGGCGTGAACCGGTGCCCGTCGGCGCGAGTGTGTGCTCGGGCGCCCGCTCCGGTGCCGGGTGCGGTTGCTACCGCTGGGGGCGGGCGGGGCCCGGGAGCCCGGTGAGGAAGGCGTGGGCCTGGGCGCGGAGGTCGTCGACCGGCGGGTCCTCGCAGATCACCTCCAGGCCCAGCGCGGTGGTCTGGCCCCAGTGGAAGTAGGACTGGTAGGCGAGGTACGGGCGGTGACCGTCGCTGGGGTCGAGGCCGACGGCGAAGGTGGCGTAGTGGGTGAACTCGCGCTTGTCGTGGATGACTTCGGTCTGCGAGAGCTGCCATTCGCATTCGTACGGTTCGGGTTCGGCGGGCAGGTCCAGCAGCGCCTGGGCGAGCCGGCGGACCTCGTCCGGGCCGGCGAAGGGGAGCGACTCGGATCCGACGGGTGTGCCGGCGAACAGCTGCCACTCGTGGCCGTTGTGGCTGACGGTCAGTGCCCACGGGCCGTTCAGGTCGCGCCAGTGGCAGTGCAGGGTCAGGTCCATGGTGGTCAACCTCCCTGTGGTCCTCGGCTGTTCGTGGTCCATCATCGCGGCACACCGGGGGGCGGAGGGAAGTCGGGTGTGAGCCGTTCTCGGGCCCGTTGCCAGGCGTCCCGCAGCGGGCGGTGGTCGAGGACCGTGATGCCGTGCTCGGCGGCGAGGCGGCGAGGCGGCGGGCTCCGGGGGAGACCAGGAAGTCGCAGTCGGTGCGACGGACCCGCCAACCGTCGTTCGGGGCGGCTGGGTTCGGGCCGGCCAGGCTGGGGTGCAGCGCCCATTCGGTCAGACCCGGGCGCAGGGCCGCGAGCAGGCGGAAGTAGTGGGCAGGCTTGTCGTCCAGCGGGACGGTGAAGCCGTCGAGGAAGGCGTGGTCCACGACGGGAAGTCCTCGCTTGCGC
This sequence comes from Kitasatospora sp. NPDC048545, assembly GCF_040651155.1. Lineage (NCBI taxonomy): Bacteria > Bacillati > Actinomycetota > Actinomycetes > Kitasatosporales > Streptomycetaceae > Kitasatospora > Kitasatospora sp. NPDC048545. The sequence goes on along the minus strand of NZ_JBEZIQ010000035.1, from coordinate 58,480 downwards.
AGTCGGCCCAGCGCGGGCGGCTGCCGGACCCGTACCGCCAGACCGTACTCGGTGCCGAGGGCGAGGGCGAGGTCGAGGATGCCCTGAAGGCCGCCGTCGGCGAGGCAGTGGAGGTCGAGGCGGGTCGGGGAGGGGCCGGCCGTCGTCGCCGCGTCGATGCGGGCGCGGGCCGGCAGTTCGGCCCGTCCGGCGGGCGTGGGGGGCGAAGAACCCGCCGTCGTCGGTGAGCAGGGACGGAACCTGGTCGCGGGCGGACAGCGGGCCCCAGCGCAGATGTGGCGCCTCGCAGACCAGCGTGAGGTGGACGCCGAACGGCACCTCCGGGTGCTGCCGCAGCAGGCGGAGCGCGTGCGGGGCGGCGGCGCACGGGGTCATCGGGCTGCCGGAGGCGGCGATGCCGGTCCGGACGGCGCCGATCACGGCGAGGTTGACGGACTCGTCCGGACCGAGGTCGTCGCAGGTGAGCGGGAGGAGGCGGGCGTCGGGTGGGCGGCCGAGGCAGGGACCGGTGGTGGGCGCGGGCACGAGGGAAGTCTGTGACGGGGGTCGGGCCGGGCGTGCGGGGTTTTCGTGCGGGGTTCGCGGCCGGGGGCTCGCGGCTGGGGGTTGCGCGTCGGGGGGCTCGCGGCCGGGGGTTCGTGTCCGGGGCCTCCGGTCGGATGCCGGTCGATGGGGGGAGGGACGGGTCAGTCGGTGGGGGCGGGAGCCGGGTGCCAGGGGCGGTCGGGGCGGGTGACGACCGGGGCGGAGGTGAGACGTAGCCCGTACACCTCGTGGTCGGTGGCCTCGTGCGGGATCCGGCCGAGGTACTCGTGGCCGGTGAGGTGGCACCAGGCGGGCAGGTCGAGCGGGGCGGCGGGGTCGGTGGTGTGGATGTGGACCACCGCGCCAGCCGGGAGGTGCGCGATCCGGGCGCGCAGGCGGAGCAGGAGCTGGACGCAGAGCAGGCCGGTGCCGTCGACGGTGAGGTCGGGGGTGGTGGCGTCCGGCGTGTTCGGGCCGGTCGGGCCGTTCGGGCCGTTCGGGTCGGTCGTGGGAGCGGTGCGGTCGGGGGCGGTCATCGCGGGGTCTCCTGGGTGATGCGCCAGAGGCGGCGGGGCAGCTCGCCCTCGTCGAAGGGGTGGACGTCGGTGAGGTGCCAGCCTGCGGCGAGCGCGTCCACCAGCTCGCGGGAGAAGAAGTGGACGGCGAATCCGCCGTGTTCCCAGACGTCGTCGCCGTGGCCGGTGCCGGCGCCGCAGTGGGCGTCGCCGGTGTGCCGGACGGTGTAGACGAAGGCGCCGCCGGGGCGCAGGACGCGGCGGACCTCGGCGACGAGTGCCTCGATCTCCCGGGTCGAGAGCGCCATGCAGAGCAGCATGTGGGCGAAGACCGCGTCGACGGAGGCGTCGGGGAGGGGCAGCGGGTCGCGGGCGTCGTGGGCGGTGACGGCGAGCCGGTCGGCCAGGCCCTGGTCCGCGGCGGCGGTGCGCAGTTGCTGCAGGCCGGTCGGGCTGAAGTCGGTGGCCAGCACGTGGAAGCCCGCGCGGGCGAAGTGGAGCGCGTCGCGGCCGTGCCCGGCGCCGAGCTCCAGCACCTCGCGGGCGCCGGCGGCGGCGAAGACCTCGGCGGCGTACCGGGCGGGGGCGGAGGGATGCTCGCCGTACATCCCGGGGTTGGCGGTGTGGGTCCGCTGCCAGTGCGCGCGCTGGGTGTCGGCGAGGGCGGGCTCCCGGCCGGGCGGGGTGCCGGGTGTGTGGGTCATGGCGGTGCCCTTCGCGGTGGTGCGGGCGGTGCGGGCGGTGCTGGTTCAGCGTAGGGCGCGGGGTGTCCGGTGGGGCGTCGGGGGCCGTTCCGGGCGCTCGGCGGCGGGCCGGGTGGTGTGCCGCTCAGTCGAGCCGCTCAGCCGAGCCGCGTGCCGGGGGCGGCGCCGCCGGCCCGGGTGAGCAGGGCCGACAGGTGGCCGAGGTCCTGGGGGCTCCACCGTTCGGCCGCGAAGTGGTCGGTGGCGACCTGGCGGGCGGTGTGCAGCATCTCGGCGAGCCGCTCGCGGCCGGTCGGGGTGAGGGCGGCGTACGCGACCCGTGCGTCGCGGGCCGCGGTCTCGCGGGTGACCAGGCCGATCCGCTCCAGCGGCGCCAGGCCCCGGGTCACGCCGGAGGCGGTGAGGCCGAGGGCGTCGGCGAGGTCGACCCGGCGCATCCGGGCACCCGGGGCCTGGGCGAGGTGCAGCAGCACGGTGAAGTCGGAGAGGCTGACGCCGTGCAGGCTGCTGAGGCTCGCGTCGAACCGCTTGACCACGGCTGCCTGGGCGCGGACCAGTCGTAGGGCGGTCTCCAGCGGGTCGGCGCCCAGGACCGGACCTGATGGCTCCGTCGTCGGCTCCGCTGACGGCTCGGTGGTCGGTGCGGTCGTCGGCGCTGATGCCGGTCGTGCTGTCGGCTCTGTCATTTGCCACCTCCTTGACTGCTCAAGCATAGCTCGGCGAAGAGTCGTCAAGGAGGTGGGGGAGGGGGGGAGGGGGCCGGTCGGTCAGTGGGCGGTGCCGGCGGCGCGGCGCTGTCGTTTGCCGAGGGGTGCCTGGGAGAGGTCCTCGGCCTGGGAGCGGAGGTTCTTGTGGCCGTAGCCGCGCTCGGCCAGCCAGTCGCGCGCTGCCTGCTCGGCCCGCTCGGTGGCCTCCAGGATGTCCTCCTCGGCCTCGCCGCCGTCGAGGAAGCGGAAGGTGAAGGCGGCCCGCGCGGAGAGGTCGTAGCTGAGGTGGCCTTCGCGGGTGAAGGCCGCGTGCAGGACGTCGTGCTCGGGCGCGGCGGCGAGGAGCTCGGCGCGCTGCCCGTCGGTGAGGCCGTCGAAGACGCCGCGCACCATGATGCGGAAGGTTCGGGTGGTCATCCCCCGACGATAGGCAGGAGGGGTCGCCGACCGCCAACGTGATTTCCGGGCGTCGGCGGTCGGCGGCCCCTCGGCCTGGCGACGGACCTCAGCCGTGGACGCCCAGTTGGGCGAGCAGGGCGGTGTTGTCCTCGATGTGCCAGTCCTCGACGATCCGGTCGGTGCCGACGTGCTGGATGTCGATGGCGTTGAACTCGACGGCCTGGCCGCGGCCGTGGACACCGTTGAAGGTTCCGGTGAAGTGGCCGCGGAAGACCAGCCTCGCGGTGATCTCGTCACCGGTGACCAGGACGTCGGACAGCTCGCAGGTCAGGTCCGGAACGGCGGCGCGGAAGGTGCGCGAGGCGAGCGCTGGGCCTGCCGGGCCCTGCGGACGGCCCGGAGGCAGGGTGTTGTCCCGGAACCGCGGACTGATCGCCGCGTCCAGGTACTGCTGCTGTCCGGTGTTCCAGAACGTGTACAACTGCTGGGCCAGGTGGACCTCCTGTGCCGCGCGCCGGGCGCCGATCGAACGGTCCACGGTGAGCGCCTTCGGCTGGACCAGACCGGGTGAGCGGTCGACCAGGCGCTCCGGCCAGGCGTGCGGGACGGGGTGGCGCCCGGCGTCGTGGACGGGCGCGGCCGCGGCGGTGCCGCCCGCCAGTGCGGCCAGCGCGGCGGCGACGGCGGCGGTGCGGGTCAGGGCGCGGGGGCGGACCGCTCCCCGGGGTCGGGCCTCAGACAAGGCGACCGCCCCCGTCGACGTGCAGCACGGTGCCGGTGACGTACGGGTTGTCGATCGCGTAGCGCACGGCCTTGACCAAGTCCTCGGTGCTGCCCACGCGACGGGCCGGATTGCGCTCGGCGACGCCCCGCAGGAACGCCTCCTTGTCGGCACCGAGGCCGTCCCAGGAACCGGTGTCGACGATGCCGGGGGACACCGCGTTGACCCGGACCGGCGCGATCTCCACCGCCAGCGCCTGCACCAGGAAGGCGAGCGCGCCGTTGGTCGTGGCCATCACCGTGCGGCCGGGCGCCGGACGCCAGGCGGCCACACCGGAGAAGAACGTGAACGAGCCGTTCCCGGAGACCCGGTCGGCCAGGTGCTTGGCCAGCAGCATCGGCCCGATCACCTTCGCCGAGAACGCCCGCTGCACATCGGCCGCGTCGAGGTCCCGCAGCGGGCCGTTGGCCGGCATCGCGGCGGTGGACACCAGGTGGTCGAACCGGCCGACCCGGGCCGCGAGTTCGGCGATCGACCGCTCGTCCGCCAGGTCGACCGCGAGCACCTCGGACGGCCCGGACAGCTCACCGGCCGTCCACTCCAGCTTGCGCGGGTCCGGACCGGCCAGCACGAGCTCGGCACCGGCGGCCGAAGCGGCCTTGGCGAGTGCCCGCCCGGTGTGCGAACCCGCGCCGACCACGACGAGGCGTCGGCCCTTGAGAGAACTGTCATCGGACATGAGGGTGCTCCTTGGTGGCAGAGGGGGGATCGGCCGCCTGTCGCGTACTGCTGCGGCCACACCACGACCCTCTCCTGAGCTGGTGTGATGAGTCCAAGGCTTGTTTTCTACGGCAGCGATAAAATCTGTTCATGGCAACGCTTCGGCAGCTCCAGTACCTGGTCACGGTGGTCGACACCGGCTCCTTCACCCGTGCGGCCGAGCAACTGCACGTCACCCAGCCCGCGCTCTCCCACCAGATGCGGGCCCTGGAGAAGGCCGTCGGCGGACCGCTGCTCGAACGCCTGCCGCGCTCCGTGCGGCTCACCCCGATGGGCCGGGCGGTCCTGCCGCACGCCCGTGCCGCGCTCGCCGAGGCCGACCGCCTGCACACGGTGGCCCGGCGTACGGCCGGACTGGAGGAGGGTGAGCTGGAGGTCGCGGCCATCTACTCCGTCAGCCTCGGCATCCTGCCGCCCGTCCTGCGCGTCTGGCGCCGACGGCACCCCGGTGTCCGGATCCGGCTGCGCGAGTACCCGCACGCCGACCGCCTCCAGGCCGCGATGGCCGCCGGCCGCGCCGACGTCGCCATCGGACCCGAGCCGGCCGACTGGGACGGTCCGATCCGCGAACTCGGCGTCGAGGAGTTCGCCGTCGTCCTGCCCGCCGACGACCCGCTGGCCGACAGCCCCACCGGTACGGTCGCGCTGGCCGGACTCGCCGACCGCGCCTGGGTCCACTACGCCCCCGACAACGGCCTCGCCGACCTGCTCGACCGTGTCGCGGCCCGGGCCGGCTTCCACCCCCGGGCGGCCGTCCGCGCCGAACAGACCTCCGCCGCACCGCTGCTGGCCGCGGCCGGCCTCGGCCCGGCCCTGGTGCCCGCCAACATCGTCCCGGCGCACTTCGACGGCGTCGTGCTCCGCCCGGACCCGCCGATCCGCCGGACCCTCACTGCCTACACCCGCACCCGCCCCGACCCGCTCACCGTGGCCTTCGCCGACCTGCTCGCCGAGCAGGCCTGCGTCAACCCCGGCCTGCCTGCGGCCGGGACGGTGTGCGGCGGGGTGGGCGGCTGACGGGGGAGGTGGGGGACGGGGAAGGCGGGCGGCGGGGGAGGTGGCTCCGGCGCCGCGGCGGGCGGCGGGGGTGTGGCGCAGCCGGAGGGCCGTGCGGCCGTGAGACGCGGGGCCGTGAGGCGCGGGGCCGGGGGGACGGTGAGGTGACGGGCGGATGAGCGCGATGGCGGCGGGGTGGCGCGACCCCCGGCGGGCCGCACGGATGTGACGTCGGGTCGATTGCCTGCGGGCGGCGCGGATGCGGACCACGGTGGAGACTCCCATCTCCGGCGGCTCGGACGGCCGCCGTTCGGTGACTCCAAGAGTGGTCGCCCGGGCCTCGATCGTGCATGTGCCGATCGGCAGGATTCACGGGGGAACGTCACCGGGGTGCCCTGCCGATGGGCACCCCTGTGCCGGGGGAATCCGTGTCCGGAGAACCCGTGTCCGGAGAAGCCGCGCCCGGGAACACCCTTCGTGAGGGGCCCGTTCCCGGGGCCCACACCCCCGGGACCCCGGCGAACGACCGAGTCCGTGCGCCGTGCACCCGGCAGGGGCAGCGTGCCGCCGGGCGCCCCGTCCGGGTACGGGTCGCGGAGCCCGGTCGGTGCACAGGGCGGTGCCCCGACCGGGGAGGGGTTTCCGAGCCCGCTACACCCGTACCGGGAGGCGGGTGCAGACCGCGCCGGTGGCCAGCGCGGCAGGTTCGGCCGCGAGCGTGGCGAGGGTGAAGGCGGTGGTGAGGGCGCTGACGGCGCGGGTCTCGCGGATCAGGTAGTGGTTGGCGCCCGGGATCTCGTAGCGGGCGAGGTCCGGGACGACCGGCCGGGCGCGCAGCGCGTACTCCAGCGACTGGGTGGCGTTGGCCGCGCTGCGGTCGCCGGTGCCGTGGACGATCAGCACCCGGCGTCCGGCCAACTGGTCGACCGGGTCGCCGCTGGGCAGCCAGGGGGCGATTCCGGCGACGCCGGCGACGGAGGGGTGGCCGGCGCACCAGAAGGCGGCGCGTCCGCCGAGCGAGTTGCCGATCAGGACCACCGGCGCGCCGTCGTACCGCCGGGCGAGTTCGTCGAGCGCCCAGCGGGTGTCGACGGCGGTGTCGGCGTCGTCGCCGTTCCAGCCGCTGTAGCGGTAGCGCAGCAGGTGCACGGCGAGGCCGTGCGGCCGGCCGCGTTCGGTGAGCTCGCCGGCCAGCTCCCGCAGGCCCAGCTCGGCGACCTTCAACGGCCCCCGGCGGCTGCGGAGGAACCCGCCGGGCAGCAGCAGGGCGACGCCGTTGACCGGCTCGTCCCCCTGTCGCGGGGTCAGCTCTGGTGTGCGCGGACGGTGCGCTCGGAACACGCGTGATCCTCCCTGGTGTGGACGGTCGGATTCTACGGTTCCGGTGACGGGTCGCGGTGCGCGAGCAGGGACCACGGCACCCAGCCGGTGACCCGGGGGCGCGTCACCATGACCTGGGCCCAGCAGGCGCCGAGCGGTGAGGTCCAGGTGTCCACGACCTCCACGACGTCCCCGCTTACCGGCCGGCTCCGATCTCGGGCGACCGTTCGCCGCCCGGTGTGACCGCCGCCGGGACGAGCAGGATCGCCAGGGAGATCACCGCCGCCGTCGCCCGGCCGATCACGGCCACGGGAGCCTCGGCGCGACGCCGTGCACGGGTGACGGCGCAGGTGTGAGGAGCGGAGGTGTGAAGAACGGAGGTGTGAGGAGCGGGGAGTCACGTACAGCAGAACGAGCCGCCCCTGCGGGCGCGTACTGCCGGGTGGCGAGGCTCACCCGGTCGGGCGATCAAGGGGCGGGGGTGCGGCGGCTCCGCGTCGCGGGTCGAGCTTTCCCCGTCCTCAACTGGGTTGTCGGTCAAGGCTGTTGGTGTGATCCCCCGCGGGCTGGCGGGCCGGTGAGCGGGTCGGCGGGACGGGGTGTGGGGCGACGGCGGGGCCGCGGTGGCCGGAGAGGCTGGGGTGGTCGGCGGGGCCGGGGTGGTGGGGATGGGGGGAGTGGCGGACGCGGACGGAAGTGGACGGAAGTGAAGGGCCAAGATTGGCCCGTGCTGGTCCGGCGCCGGGACCGCAGGAGGATTCGTGACGAACGCCTGATTCCGCGCCTCTCATGTGCAGGTGATGGCCGGGGTTTTCCCTGCTCTTTGTTTCGGATCATGGTGGGGCTCTGCGACGATCCGATGATCGTCGTTCTGTCGCGGTGGGCGGCGCGTCGCAGGGGAGAGACCGGCATGGCCGTTGGGCCCGAGGACAGCGTGGTCCGGGCGGGGTGGGGTGTCAGGTCCGCCTGGAACAAGGAGACCTGGATGGTGGTCTCCGGCGGGGTGCTGGGAGCCATGTTCGCGACCATGGGGCTGGCGGTGCTGTTCGGGCCCGGGAACGGGTTCGGCGGCGACAGCCTCGCCTACATGGGCATCATCAGCATCCTCGGGCTGATGCCGTGCGGTGCGGGCTTCGTCTGGGCACTGATCCACCCCCGGCGCGGGCTTCCGTCGGCAGCCCTGGGGGCACTGCTGGGGTTCGGAATATTCGTCCTCTTCGCCGGTGACGGCCTCAACGACTCCTGGAAGGCGCCACTGGACCGCCCGTCCACGACCCGCGCGCTGGGCAGTTGGACGGCGGGAGGCCTGGTCGTGCGGGTCCGGCCGGATCTGGTGGTGGCGTACCGCAGTGGCACCGGTGCCGTCGTCTGGCGCTGGTCGCCGCCGGGGAACGACTCGGTGTGCGCGATGAGCCGGGGGATCGGGCAGGGCAGGATCGGGCCGGGCGGGGCGGGACAACCCGGGGCGGGACAACCCGGGGCCGGCCAGGACGGTGCCGCGACCGGCGGCGTCGGGCTGATCGGCCACTCGCCGCACGACAAGCCGTGCGCGGCGGTGACCGCGCTCGACCTCGCCGACGGCCGTGAGGGCTGGACCACCGCCGTCGACGCACCCGCCCGGGACGGGGACGCGGCCGCACCGGACGTGGTCGTCGTCGCCGGACAGCAGGCCGTCCTGCAGGAGAAGGGCGGCTGGCGGGCGGTGCGGCTGACCGACGGCGGGGCCGTGTGGCGCACCGCGGTCGACGCCGGCTGCTTCCCGTTGCAGGTCGCGGGCGGGGCGGCGGACGTGGTGGCGGTGGCGCAGTGTGGCGAGGCGCCGCCGGTCCTGCGGTCGCTGGTGGCCGCGGACGGGCAGGAACGGTCGCGGATCGCGCTGCCGGTGGAGGGCGGGCTGAAGAACCTCGCGGTGGTGTCGGTCGACCCGCTCACGGTGTGGGTGGACGCCCAGGGCGAGCGCGGGACGCACGCCGTGCTCAGCTACGACCGGGCCGGGCGGCCGCGGGCATCGATCCCGGTCTCCGGGGAGGAGTACGACCTGGACGTCATGCTGGGCGGGCTGCACGCCTTCGACGAGTTCGACGCCCGGCCGCTGTTCGGCGGGGTGGTCGTGGGGGACCTGTTCATCGTGCCGGGGGAGAAGCCCGGGGACGTCAGCATCAGCGGCGGCAAGCACCCGAGCCGCAGCGCGACCGGGCGGCTGGTGGCCTACTCGCTCGCGGACGGCGGGCAGCGCTGGACGGCGGGGCTGGACGACCAGGTCACCGGCCTGGTGGTGGACGGGACGGCGGTGTGGGCGATGACCCGCACCAGGATCACCCGGGTCGACACCGCGACGGGACGGCGGAGCGCGGAGATGGACGTGAACGGGACGGCGTCGCTGTACCCGGTCGACCTGTCGGCGTCGGGGCCCGGGCGGTTCACGGTGGTGGCGGAGGACGGCACCCGGGACGAGCCGCCGGTGCGCGGGATGGGCTGAGCGTCGGGCGTTCCGTCGGCACCCGCACGAGCCCGCGCACCCGCGCACCCGCACCCGCGCCCGCTGGTGCTCGCGCCCGCACGCGCAGCGGCTGGGAGTGCGGGCGCGGCCCGTCCTACCGGGGGCCGTCGCGGAAGCCCGGGTAGCCCAGGATGAAGACCTTCTCGGCCGGGTTCCGGACGTAGGGGATCACCTTGCCGGTGTCCTCGAAGCCGAGCCGCCGGTAGAAGGCCAGCGCGCGCCCGTTGCTCTCGTTGACGCCGAGGGTCAGCCACCGCACGTCGATGTGGTCGCGCGCGTGGCGGATGGTCGCGTTCACCAGGTCGGCGGCGGGGCCGGCGGCACCGCGGTGCGCCGGGGCGACGTAGACGGCGTGGACGTGCGCGGTGTCGGGGACGTGCGGAATGGGTTCGACGCCGGCGATCCCGACCACGGCGCCGTGGTCGTCACGGACCGTGAAGGTGGCGCAGTCCCCGGAGGTGGCCTCGGCGGCGGCGTGCTGCTGCCAGTAGCCGTCGGGGCGGGCGGCCGCGTCGGCGTAGGACAGGCTGAAGGCGTCGGGTGAGTCCCGGAGCGCCTCCAGGGTGATCTCGCGGAGTTCCCGCCATTCCTCGGCGGCGATCCGGCGTACGGCGTAGTGCATGCGTCGAGCCTGGCATGGACGCCAGGCGGCGGGATCACGCGTGAGGATGATCTTCGGCCCGATCCCGTCCCGGTCCTCGGCCGGACCCCGGGTTCGGCCGTCATAACGGCCTGCATGACGGCCGTCATGACGGCCTGCATCACGGCCCTCGCGCACCTCCCGGAGGCCCGGTGGCGGGGTACTGCAGCCGCCCGGACCGGCGGATCTGAGCCTTCCAGGCGGTTGTGTCAGGCTGGTGGGGGAGCACCGCAGAGATCGGGAGGCTCGTGATGGCCGAGATCAGGGTGAACGGGGTGGCGCTGCACTACGAGGTCCGCGGCGAGGGACCCGGTGTCGTCCTGGTGCACGGCTCGTGGAGCGACGGGGACTCCTGGGCGCGGGTGGTTCCGGGTCTGGCGGAGTCCGCCACCACCGTCGTCTACGACCGCCGGGGGCACAGCCGCAGCGAGGACCCGCTCACCCAGGGTTCGGTGTACGAGGACGCGGCCGACCTGGCCGGGCTGATCCGGGAGCTCGGCCTCGCCCCGGCCTTCGTCTACGGCGACTCTTACGGCGCGCTGGTCACCCTCCGGCTCGCCTCCGCCATTCCAGACCTGCTCCGGGGGATCGCCGTGCACGAGCCGCCCGGCACCGGCATCCTGCTCGCCGACCCCGACCTGCGCCCGATCGGCACGGCCTTCGCCGACCGGATCGCCGCCGTCCGGGAGTTGCTGGAGCAGGCCGAGTCGGCCGCGGCCGCCGAACTGTACGTGGACAGCCTCGCCTACGGACCGGGCGCGTGGGAGCAGTTGCCCGCGCCCATCCGGCACACCTACATCCGCAACGCGCCCACCTACCTGGACGAACTGCGCGACCCGGACGCGCTCGACCTCGACCTCACCGGACTGGCTCGCTTCACCGACCCGGCGCTGCTCACGCAGAGCGACGACAGCGCGCCGATGTTCGGCGAGGTGCTCGACCTCATCGACCTCGCCCTGCCGAAGGCGGAGCGGCACCTGTACCCGGGCGGCGGCCACGCCCCGCACCTGTCGCGGCCGGAGGACTGGGTGCGGGTGGTCCTTCCGCGCGTGCTGGTGTGACGGACCGCGCCGCGGCACGCGGGAAGCGAGCCGGTGCCCGTGCGAGGCGGTCCGCCGCGTGCCCGGGTTGAGCCGCTGCCCGTGCGAGGCGGTCCGCCGCGTGCCCGGGTTGAGCCGCTGCCCGTGCGAGGCGGTCCGCGCCCGGGCCGTGCCGGCCACGACCGATCGGGGCGGTTTCGTCCGCCTTCCGGGGGACCAGGATTCGACCCTGGACGAATCCTGGTGTCCGTGCTCGCCATCGAAGTCTCCCGGGGCGCAGGCTACTTCCGTGACCGCGTCAGTACGGACGCGGTGCGAGCGGAAGGACGAACATGACGAGCACGCGCGGCCGTTTCGCCGCCCTGCTGGGTGCCGTCGCGGTGGTCGCCGGAACCACCCTGGCCACCCCCGCCGTCGCCTCCGGCGGCCCCGCCGCTGATGTCGTTGCCGCGGCCGACCAGGCCGGACCCGGCGGCGGGATCACCGGGCAGGCGCCCTGCCCGGACGCACCCGAGTTCACCTGCGGGACCCTCACCGTCCCGCTCGACCACAGCGGCGCCACCCCCGGCACCCTCGACCTCGCGGTGGCCGTCACCGGCAACACCAAGGCCCCCAAGGGCGACCTGCTGTTCCTCACCGGCGGCCCCGGCCAGCCCGGTGTCCCGCTGATGAAGCGGATCGCGGGCAAGATGGAGCCCGTCCTGAAGGACTACCGCCTGGTCATGTACGACCAGCGCGGCACCGGAGGCGGCGCGCTCCAATGCCCTGGCCTCCAGGAGGACATGGGCTCCTCCGACCTCTCCGCGCCCCGCAGGCAGTCCATCGCCGACTGCGCCGCCGCCCTCGGCCCGAACGCCCGCCACTACGGCACCGCGGACACCGTCGCCGACATCGACCTGTTGCGCCGCGCCCTCGGCGACCGGCGCCTCACCCTGGACGGCGTCTCCTACGGCACCTTCGTCGCCGAACGCTACGCCCTCGCCCACCCGGCGCACGTGGCCAGGCTGGTGCTCGACTCGGTGGTGCCGCAACAGGGTTACGACCCCCTGGACCTGGCCGCACTGCCCGCCAGCGCCCGCGTCCTGCGCGCCGCCTGCCAGGCCACCGGCTGCACCACCGACCCGGCCGCCGACCTCGCCGCCACCGTCCGGCAGTACGGCAACGGGGCGCAGATCCTGGACGCCCTCACCAGCTACGAGTTCACCGACCCGAACTACGGCGGTGTCGCGCAGGCCCTGCACGAGGCCGCCGCCGGGCAGCCGGCCAAACTCCAGGCCTTCATCGACACCGTCCACCAGGGCGACGCCGCCCCCGCGAACCTGCTCAGCCAGGGACTGCACGCCGCCACGGTGTGCGCCGACTCGCACTTCCCGTGGGGCACCACCGACACCCCGGTCGCGGGACGCGCGACGGCGCTGGAGCGCACCCGGCAGCGGCTGACCGCCGAACAGACCTGGCCGTACGACCCGGCGACCGCGACCGGCCTCGGCAGCCTGCTGGTCTGCCTGGACTGGCCGCGCGAGCAGGTCCCGCCGACACCGCCGGCGCACCGCAAGCTGCCGAACGTGCCGGTGCTGCTGCTCGGCGGCGACCGGGACCTGTCCACGCCCAACGAATGGCTGTACCAGCAGGCCGAGTCGGCGCACGACCCGCAGATCGTGATCGTGCCCGGGGCGGCGCACTCGGTGCAGACCCGGGCGGCGAACCCGGCCGGACGGCAGGCCGTGTACGACTTCCTGCTGAAGTAGCCGAAGTAGCCGAAGCAGTACGGGAGTTCGGGGAGCCGGCGGCGGTCCGTTCCGCACAGGGGACGGAACGGCCCGCCGCCGGCTCCGCTCCGCGGGCGGCCGCCGCTCAGCGGTCGCCCGCGCCCCAGCCGTCGTCGGGCAGGGTACGGTCCGGCTCGGGGCACTCGACGTGCTCGTAGCCCCACAGCATCGCCTTGTACAGCATGAACTCCTCCGACGGCGGCTCGTCGTAGGTCTCCCGGTTGGTCAGGACCAGCTCCACCCGGACCTCCTCGGCCGGCGAGAACATCAGGTTCTTCTGGTACGGGAGGTTCTCGTACGTCACGGTCTGCCAGGTGTGGCCGGAGGCGGTCAGCGCGGCCATCAGCTCGGTCTCGGTGACGCGGCTGCCGAGCGTCACCGATCCGCCGCCCGGTCGCGGGAGTTCGAGCTCGCCGTACCAGGCCGGCAGGGACAGTGAGTGCAGCTGCCGGCAGCGACAGAACACCGTCAGTACGTCGCCCCAGTTGAAGCCGTGCGGCCAGCGGTCGTCGCGGTGGATCCGGCCGCCGTCCCAGGGATCGCCGTAGTGGGCGGCGAGTTCGGGCAGCGAGGCGCCGTAGCGCAGCTCGCCGAGGCTGCCGGTGCCGGCCAGGCCGGTGAGGAGCGCGAGGAAGTCCGTCACCCCAGGCACCCGCGCACCGCGTCGATCAGGCGGGTCGCCCGGGCGTCGCCGTGGCCGATCATCCGGTTGGCGACGTAGCCGAAGCCGACGCCGAACTCGTCGTCACCGAACGCGAACTGGCCGCCGGCGCCGTCGTTGCCGAAGCTCCGCGCGCCGAGCAGCTTGCGGAAGGCGGGGGAATCGAGCAGGACACCGGAGCCCCAGCGGGCGCCCATGTCGAAGCCCAGGAAGCCCGCCCCGGAGGAGACTTCGCGCACCATCCCGGTGACCGTCTCGGTGGAGAGCAGTCGCTCCCCGCCGTCCAGGCCGGTGACCGCCGCCGCGCACAGGCCGGCCAGCCCGGTGGCGGAGGCGACGGCGCCCGCACCGGGCAGCTCGATCGCGTGCAGGGTCGGGTCGTTCCAGCCGTGCGGCGCGTCCAGGCCGGGGAAGACCAGTGCGCCGTTCATCGTCACGATCCGGGTCAGCAGGTGCTCAGGGCCGGGCATCGGGCGGCGGCCCTCCGCCTCCACCAGCCGCGCCAGGCGGGGGAGTTCGCTCTCCGGCAGACCGATCCGGACCGGCAGTCCGAGCGGGTCGGCGAGTTCCTTGTGCAGGAACGCGCCCGGGGTCAGGCCGGTGATCCGGCGGATCACCTCGCCGACCGCGAAGCCGAACACGTGGCCGTGGTACTCGTAGGCCGTGCCCGGCTCCCAGAGCGGCTCCTGCGCCTCGATCGCCCGGATCACCGGCTCCCAGGCGGCGATCTCCTCGAACGTGAGCACCGCGTCCAGCGCCGGGATGCCGGCGCGGTGGCCGAGGATCATCCGGGTGGTGACGTCCTGCTTGCCGTGCCGCGCGAACTCGGGCCAGTAGCGGGCGACCGGGGCGTCCAGGTCGAGCCGGCCCTGCTGGGCGAGCAGGTGCGCGGAGATGCTCACCGGGCCCTTGGCGCACGAGAACACCGGCACCACGGTGTCCTGCGTCCAGGCCCGGCCGGTGCGTTCGTCGGCCGTTCCGCCCCACAGCTCGACCACCTTGCGGCCGCCGGCGAAGACCGTGACGGCGGCGCCCAGCTCGGGGAAGTCGGCGAAGTTGCGCGCGAAGGCGTCCGCGACGGCGCCGAACCGTTCGTCGGCCCAGCCCTGGTACTGCTGCATGGTGTGGAGCCCCGTTCTGCCCTCAAGATCAACGACCGGACCACGCTACGGGAGCCGGACAGCTGGGACGAGGGAATTTCACCAGGTCGGGGCTGGTGGGGCGGGTGTGACAGACTCGGCGGCGATCCGGGAGGTGACGCGCCGCCGGTCCGGCGGAGGGTCGGCGTCCGTCCTGCGGATCCCGGTGATCGGAGGAGGAGGACGGGTGGCGGGGGTCGCGGTGGACCTGGAGGCGTTGACCGGGCGCTGGGAGCGACGGTGGCCGGGGAGCCTGCCGGTCGGACACGAGCTGGACGAGCGGGGGCGGGACGTCTGGGTGCGCTTCCACGGCCTGCCCGACTCCAAGCGCTACCCCGGCGACGAGCGCGAGTACGCGATCGTGCTGGAGCGCCACAACACGGTGCTGGACGAGCTGTTCGGCGGCGCGGAGCTGTACGTCATCATTCCGGCGTGGACCTCCGATCCGCCCGCCCCCGCCGCGCGCCCGGGAGCGACCCACTGGCGGACCTGGCTGCAGACCGACGATCCCGACCCGGCGTTCCGCACCTACGGTCACGCCTACGTCGAGCAGCTCCCGTGGCAGCGCGGTTGCCTGGACGGTCTGCTGCGCCAGGTTGCCGACGAGGAGGTGGCCGGCGTCATCATCACGGACACCGACCTGCGGCGCATCCACCACCCGTACGACGGCGGCGCGGACGTGTTCCTGGCCACGACGGCGGAGCGCGATCGGCTGAAGGCGCGGTACGCCGGTTGGTTGTCGCGACACCCGCAGGGATGGTGACCTGTCGTCAGTTCGTGCTCGACGGGCGGTGCGACCACGCCGCGACCCCCAGGGCCGTTCCGATACCGACGAAGGCGGCGGCCCCGGCCGGGACGACCCAGCCGGTGATCGGGTCGCCGCCCGCGGCGTGGCCGCCGTTCGCACCCAGCAGGGCGGTGAGCAGCCCGTAGGGGACCAACAGGGTGCCCGCCCAGGCGGGGACGAGCAGCAGGCGGCGGGGCAGGGTGCGGGCCGGTGGGCGCCGGGCCAGGACGAGCGCGAGCGCGACGCCCGCCAGCGCCAGGACGGCGGTGAAGTCGACGCCGTGCTGCTCCAGCCGGATCAGCGCGGCGGGTGCGCCGTTGCGCCGGAAGTCGTCCACCATCCGGTAGCCGTCGGCCAGTCCGGCGCGGCCGCCCGCCGCCCAGTACGACTTCAGCGCGATGTACGGCAGGGCGAGCGCGCCCGCCAGGGTGACGGCGTGCAGTCGGCGTCGGGTCATGTCCGGTCCTCGGGTGCTCCGTGGGGCTTTCGGTGCCCCAAGCCTGCCGGGGGCGGCCAGGGTTGCCGTCCTGCACGAGGAGGGGCCGTCTCCCCCGGGCGGGGGAAACGGCCCCGGGTGGGGTCGGCGCACGTCGGGTGGGGGAGGTGCCCGTCGGGACGGCTCGGCCGGACCGGGCCTAGCGGGGCGCGGGTGTGGGAAGGCTCGGTCGGTACGTCCGTCCACGCCGCACCGGATGCCCGGGGCGGCCCGCACGACCCGGGCAGCCGAACGGTCGGGTGGCCGGGGCGGCACGGACGGCGCGAATGACAGGGAAGGCCGGGACGGCCCGGATGAAGGAGCCCAGGATGACCGCAGTGCACGAATCCGTCCTCGACGCGATCGGCGGGACGCCGCTGTTCCGCCTCGCCCGGCTCGGCGCCGGTATCGCCGCGCCGGTCTACGCCAAGGCCGAGTTCCTGAACATCGGCGGCAGTGTCAAGGACCGCGCCGCGCTCTCGATGATCCTGGCCGCCGAGCGGGACGGTCTGCTGGAGCCGGGCGGGACGATCGTCGAGGCGACCTCCGGCAATACCGGCATCGGTCTGGCCATCGTCGGGCGGCAGCGCGGGTACCGGGTGATCGCGGGGGTGTCGGACCGGTCGGCGCCCGAGAAGTCGGACATCCTGCGGGCGTACGGCGCCGAGGTGGTGCTCGCCACGACCGCCGTGCCGCGGGAGGATCCGGCGCACCTGTTCAACGTGGCCCGTCGGCTCGCCGAGGAGGTCCCCGGCGCCTGGCTCGCGAACCAGTACGACAACCTGGCCAATCCTGACGCCCATGTCCGGACCACCGGCCCCGAGATCTGGGAGCAGACCGGTGGCCGGGTGACCCACTTCGTCGCCGGCGTCGGCACCGGCGGCACCGTCACCGGCACCGGCGGGTACCTGAAGCAGGCGTCCGGCGGTGCGGTGACCGTGGTCGGCGCGGATCCGGAGTCCTCCTCGTACGGGGGCGGGGACGGCAGCCCGTGGTTCGTGGAGAGCATCGGGCACTTCCTGCACCCCGGGACGATCGAGGACCGCCGGCCGCAGGCCTACCGCTCGGAGGTGGTCGACTCCTTCGAGCGGATCCCGGACCGGGAGTCGCTGCTGACGGCACGCCGGCTCGCCCGGGAGGAGGGCATCCTGGCCGGCCCGTCCTCGGGCACCGCGGTGGCGGCGGCGCTGCGGGTGGCGCGGCGGCTGGGCCCGGACGACCTGGTGGTCGTGCTGCTGCCGGACTCGGGGCGCTCGTACCTGTCCAAGGTGCACAGCGACACCTGGATGCGGGAGTGGGGCTTCCTGGAGGAGCCGGGGGAGACGGCGGTCCGGGCGGCGCTGGAGGCGGCGGATCCGCTGGTGGCGGTCCCCGCGGACGCGACCGTCGGCGAGGCGGTGGAGGCGCTGCGGGCTGCGCCGGGCGGTGTGGCGCCGGTGGCGCTGGCGCGGGCGGCGCGCCCGTTCGGGGTGAGTGCGACGGAGCTGATGGGCTCGGTGTCGCGGGAGGCGCTGACGGCGGCGCTCGCGGAGGGCGCCGCCAAGCCGGACGATCCACTGGGCGCGCTGGTGGGGCCGGCGCTGCCGACGGTGGGCGTCGGGCAGTCGGTGGCCGAGGCGCGGGCGGCGCTGGCGGGCCGGGCGGCCGGGGGCGGCCACCCGGCCGTCCTGGTGCTGGTGGACGGCCGGGTGGCCGGGGTGCTGTCGGGGGAGGCGTTCGCGGACTGACGCAACGTCAGATATCGCTCGTGGGGGCGAGGATGGCGGAGACCACCCGGTCCAGCGTGCGGTCGAAGGCC
Organism: Kitasatospora sp. NPDC048545; assembly: GCF_040651155.1. Classification (NCBI taxonomy): domain Bacteria; kingdom Bacillati; phylum Actinomycetota; class Actinomycetes; order Kitasatosporales; family Streptomycetaceae; genus Kitasatospora; species Kitasatospora sp. NPDC048545. Next base: position 41,004 of record NZ_JBEZIQ010000035.1, on the reverse strand, counting down.
TTGTCCGGGTCGGCGGGCGGGCCGGCGGTCGCGAACGCCTGTGCCAGGTGCGGGAATTCGCCGCCGGCCGCCGCCCGGCCGAGGTAACCGATCAGCTCGGCCTGCCACTTGGCGCCCGCGGCGGCCGTCTGTTCGTACTGTGCGAACTGGGTGATGAACCCGTTGAACAGCGCCATCGCCTCCATCCGGGCCCCGCCGCCCAGGCCGGTGGGGGCGGTGACGGCCAGGAAGTGGTCGGTGTAGCGCAGCGCGTTGGGGCCGATGCTGGGTCGGGCCAGCAGCAGCGTGGGCAGCCAGGGGTGGCGGCGGGAGATGCCGAGCTGCTGGTGGGCGAGGTCGGCGAGGTCGGCCCGGACGTCGCCGCTCGGCGCGGCCGGCAGCCGGTACTCGCCGGCGACCGCGTCGAGCATCAGGTCGAGCAGGTGCTCTTTCTTCGGCACGTAGTTGTAGAGCGACATGGTGCCCGCGCCGAGCACGGCCGCGACTCGGCGCATGGAGACCGCGTCCAAGCCCTCGGCGTCGGCGATCCCGATGGCCGCGGCCGCGATCGAGTCGCGGCTGTGGGCCGGGCGCGGGCCGCGGCCGGTGCGTTCGGGGCGCAGCCAGATCAGTTCGGGGGCCTCGGGGGGCGTGGGCTTGGCCGGCCCGGGGCTGCCGGTCGCGGGCCAGTGGGGCTCCGGCCCGGCGGTCGCGGAACTGTCGGTCGCGGAACTGTCGGTCGCGGGCCCGCCGGTCGCGGGCCCGCCGGTCGCGGGACTGTCGGTCACGGGCCCTGCCTGGTCGGACGCGGCCGTGCTGGACGGCGTGGGCTTGCTGGACGGCACTGGAAGATCACCTCGCCCTCCCATCTTAGATACGTACGCCGTACGTAGTAGGGTGGCGTCCGCACACGCTTCTACGTACGCTGTACCTAGAGAAGGGCAGAGTCATGTCCGGCACCACCCGGCCCGCCATCGAGATGGCGGGCGTGGAGAAGCGCTTCGGCGCCACCGAGGCCCTGCGCGGCCTCGACCTCACCGTCCCGGCCGGCACCGTCTGCGGCCTCCTCGGCCCCAACGGCGCCGGCAAGACCACCGCCGTCCGCGTGCTCGCCACCCTGGTCGCCCCCGACCGCGGCGTCGCCCGGGTCGCCGGACACGACGTCGTCCGCGCCGCCGAGGACGTCCGCCGCGCCATCGGGCTCGCCGGGCAGCACGCCGCCGTCGACGAGGGCATCACCGGCCGCGACAACCTCCACCTGCTCGGCCGGCTGCACCGCCTCGGCGCCCGCCGGGCCCGGGCGCGCGCCGACGAACTGCTGACCCGCTTCGGGCTCGACGAAGCCGCCGACCGGCTGGTGCGCACCTACTCCGGCGGCATGCGGCGGCGCCTCGACCTCATCGCCAGCCTGGTCACCAGCCCGCCCGTGCTCTTCCTGGACGAGCCGACCACCGGGCTCGACCCGCGCAGCAGGCAGGAGATCTGGGACACCGTCAAGGAGTTGGCGGACGACGGCACCACGGTGCTGCTCACCACCCAGTACCTGGAGGAAGCCGACCGGCTCGCCGACCACATCGTGGTCGTCGACCACGGCGCCGCCATCGCCACCGGACCGCCGGACCGGCTCAAGGCGGCGATCGGCAGCCAGGTCTCCGTCACCCTGGCCGATCCGCGGCAACTCGCCTCCACCGCCGTCGTGCTGTCGGCGATGACGGGAGGTGACGCGCGGGTGGACGTCGCCGAGCGGACCGTCACGGTGCTGACGGCGCCGGGCGCTTCCGTCCTGCTGCCCTCGCTGGTGCGGGAGTTGGACGGTGCCGGGGTCGTCGCGGAGGACGTCGCGGTGCGGGCGCCGTCGCTGGACGACGTCTTCCTGGCGCTGACCGACCGTCCCGTCGGAGGCTCCGGTGCGCCCGGAGGGTCCGCCGGGGTCGCGGAACCTGCCGGGGTCGCGGAACCTGCCGGTTCCGTGGGGTCCGCCGGTGTCGCGGTGTCCGCCGAGGCCGGACGGGCCGCCTGATGGCCGCCATCGGGTCCGTGGCACCGCGCCCGTCCACCGTCGGCCGGCTGGTTTCCGGCACCTGGACGTCGATGCTCCGCATCCTGCTCAACTACCGCCACTCGCCGGGCCTGTTGGCCGCCTCGCTGGGCGTCCCGGTGGTCATGGTGGTGGTCTTCGGCTACGTCTTCGGCAGTGCCATGCAGGTGCCGGGCGGCGGTGACTACCGGGAGTTCCTGATGCCCGGGCTGTTCGCCATGGTCGCCACCAACGGCGTCATGCCCACCATGGTCGGCGCCGCCCGCGACGTCGGGCGCGGGGTCACCGACCGGCTGCGTTCCATGCCGGTCTCCCGCACCGGCCTGCTGCTCGGGCAGACCCTCGCCGACCTGCTGGTCAGCGTGGTCGTGCTGGCGCTGCTGGCCCTGGTCGGCCTCGCGGCCGGCTGGCGCGCCCGGCATGGACTCGCCGACGCGGCCGGGGCGTTCGCACTGCTCCTGCTCTTCCGGTTCGTGATGACCTGGCTCGGCACGCTGCTCGGCCTGGCCGTCGGCAAGGAGGAGGCCGCCGGTCAACTCTCCGTCGTGGTCTTCCCGGTGGCGATGATCACCAACGCCTACGTGCCGACCCTCGGCATGCCCGGCTGGCTGCGCTTCGTCGCCGACTGGAACCCGATCAGCTCCGTCGTCCAGGCCTGCCGGGAGCTGTTCGGCAACCCCTCGGCACCCGGTTCCGCCTGGCCCGTGCAGCACGCCGTGCTCGCCGCACTGCTCTGGAGCGCCGTGCTGCTCGCGCTCTGCATGCCGCTCGCCGTACGGAAGTTCGCCACGCACGGGCGCTGAGCAGGGCACTCCGGCGCGCCCGCGCAATGTGCTGGACAGGGCGGCCGGTGTGGTCTTGGGTGGGGCGCCATGGAGTACACCCACCTCGGCCGCACCGGCCTGACCGTCTCCCGCCTCTGCCTCGGCACCATGAACTTCGGCCCGCACACCGAAGAGGCCGACGCCCACCGCCTCATGGACACCGCCCACGAACGCGGCATCAACTTCTTCGACACCGCCAACGCCTACGGCCGCGACAGCGAGGGCAACCTCAAGGGCCGCACCGAGGAGATCATCGGACGCTGGTTCGCCCGCGGTGGCGGCCGTCGCGAGCGCACCGTCCTCGCCACCAAGGCCTACGCCGAGATGGGCGACTGGCCCAACGACGGCAAGCTCTCCGCGCTCGCCATCCGCAAGGCCGTCGAAGCCAGCCTGCGCCGGCTGCAGACCGACCACATCGACCTCTACCAGATGCACCACATCGACCGGGCGACGCCCTGGGAGGAGATCTGGCAGGCGATGGAGGTCCTGGTCGCCCAGGGCAAGATCGTCTACGTGGGCTCCAGCAACTTCGCCGGCTGGCACATCGCCCAGGCCCAGGAGGCGGCCCGCTCCCGCCACTTCCTCGGCCTGGTCAGCGAACAGTCGCTCTACAACCTGCTCGACCGCACGATCGAACTGGAGGTCGTCCCCGCACTCCAGCACTACGGCCTCGGGCTCATCCCGTGGTCCCCGCTGCGCAGCGGCCTGCTCGGCGGCGTCCTGCGCAAGGAGCGCGAGGGCACGCGCGGCCGCAGCGCCATGGGCTACGCGAGCGAACTCCTCGACAAGCACCGCGACCGCCTCCAGGCCTACGAGGACTTCGCCGACGAACTCGGCACCGACCCCGCGGACCTCGCCCTCGCCTGGCTGCTCTCCCGACCCGCCGTCACGGCCCCGATCATCGGCCCCCGCACCCCGGCCCACCTCGACGCGGCCCTCGCCGCGCTCGACCTCCGGCTCGACCAGAAGACCCTCGACCGCCTCGACGAACTCTTCCCGGGCCACCAGCCCGCCCCGGAGGACTACGCCTGGTAGGCGGCGCGGCCCCCGTGGTCAGGCCCCGGCCCGGCTGCTGGGCCTGGGCCTGGGCCGGACGGCCGGTGCGGGGACCGGCCCGCTCCGGCTGTGGTAGCAAGGCAGGCATGAGCGAGACGAGGGGCCGGGGGGCGTACCACCACGGGGCGTTGCCGGAGGCGCTGGTGGCCGCGGCGTTCGAGGTGCTGGACGAGCAGGGGCAGGAGAGGGTGAGCGTCCGGGAGGTGGCGCGGCGGGCGGGGGTGTCCGCGGGCGCGCCGTTCCGGCACTTCGCCGGCCGGCAGGCGCTGTTGACCGCGCTGGCGGACCGGGTGCTGGCGGACTTCGTGAGCTGGCAGGAGGCGCAGGTGGCGGCCGCCGGTGCGGACGGCCGGTCGGTGATGCGGACGATCGGCCTGGGCTGCGTCCGGTACGCGCTGCACCATCCGCGGCGGTTCGAGCTGGTGCGTTCGCGGGTGTTCGCGGCCTCGCGGGAGCCCGAGCTGCGGGAGCAACTGGAGGGGATCGACCGGGCGTTCACGGACCTGATCGTCGCGGACCAGGAGGCGGGCCGGTTGCGCCCAGGGGATCCGGCGCTGGTCGGCCTGGCCGGGCAGGCCCTGGTGTACGGGCTGGCGCAGATGATCGTGGACGGGTACCTGCCGGCCGGGAAGGCGGAGGAGGTGGCCGCGCAGGTGCTCGACACCTTCGGCCAAGGGATCGCCAACCGGCTTGTGCAGTAGTCGAATTGTGGCTGCGGCGAGCCTTGACCGGGTCATCGCACGCTGATGTAATCACCGCTTACATGGATGCGGGTTCCGGTGCGGGGGCACCCGCGGTCAGCCGTGGGGAGGCCGGGATGTCCACGGATTCGACGGGGAGCGGGTTCGTCCGCTCGATGTTCGCCAAACCGCTGCCGGGCTACACCACCGCCGCCGTCACCGGCGACACCGTGGTGCTGCTCATCGGCATGCGGATCAACCGGTTCTGGGCCGTGCACCACTGGGGCCCGGTGATGTTCGCGATGTTCCGGATGCTGTACGAGCTGCGCCGCGGCTCCGCGCGCGGCCGCGAACGCGGCCTCCTCGGCCGCATCCTGCTCACCGCCTCGCCGCGCACCTACTACGTCGTCCAGTACTGGGAGTCGAAGGAGAAGCTGTACGGCTACGCGAGCGCGCCGGACGGCTTCCACCACACCGTGTGGGGCATCGCCAACCGCAAGCTGCGGGAGGGCAAGGCCCGCGGGCACGTCGGGCTCTGGCACGAGACGTACATCGTGCCGGAGGGCGGCTACGAGTCGATCTACTTCGACATGCCGCCGTTCGGCCTGGCCGGCGCCACCGGTGCGCTCCCGGTCGAGGAGCGCGGACGCCACGCGGCCCAGCGGCTGGCCTACCGGTCGAGCGAGACCGGCGGCGCGGGAGACGCCGGCGGCGCCGGGAAGCGGGACGGGGACGTGGCCGTCGGGGACGGCGCGGCGGGCGCGTAGGTGGCGCCGACGGGCGAACCGGTGCCGTGATCGATCTCGGACTGAAGCTGGGCGGCCATCACCATCCAGACCACGAACGGGATCACGAACGCGATCCCCAGCACCACCGCCACCCCGCCGATTACGCCCAGCGCCGTCCTCTTCATGATTCCTCCCGCGTCCCGTGCCGCTCCCAGTCCTGCGTTGCTCCCAGCCTGGGTCGCTCCCGGCCTGGGTCGCTCCCAGTCCTGTGTCGCTTCTCGTCGGCGGCGTGATCACGTTAGGAGAACCCGCAGGTCGGCCGCCTGAGTACGGGTACTCAGGGAGTGTCGTGAGTCGGTCGGGCCGCCCGGCGTGAGAGCGTCGGGGGATGGTGGATCAGGGCAGCGCCGCGCGGCCGGTGCGGGTGGTGCACGAGGTGCCGTACCGGGCGCAGTGGGAGTCCCCGGAGCTGGTGCGGGAGATCGTCGACGGGCGGTTGAACGCGGCCGCCGACCCGCGCTGGGGGCAGTCCGGGGCGGTCGGCCCGGAGGAGTACGCGTGGTGGTCGTGGCGGCTGTGCGGGGTGGCCTGCCTGCGGATGGCGTTGGAGCACTGGTGGGGCGTGACGCCGACGGCGATGGCGCTGGCGGGCGAGTGCGTGGCGGCCGGCGCGTACGTGCGGGACGGTGAGAGCCTGCACGGGCTGATCCACGCGCCGTTCGCCGACTACGTCCGGCGGCGGTGGGGACTGGCCGCGCGGGCACGGGAGTTGACGCCCGAGGAAGTGTCGGCCGAGGTGGCCGGCGGGCGGTTGGTGATGGTGTCGGTGCACCCGTCGATCCGGGAGCCGGGCGGGCCGGAACCGGTGCGGCCCGGCGGCCACCTGGTGCTGGCGGTGGGCGCCACGGACACGGCGCTGCTGATCCACAACCCGTCCGGTTTCCCGGGGGAGTCGCAGTCCTTCGCGCGCGTGCCGTGGCGGTCGTTCGGGGCCTTCTACGCCGGGCGGGGGGTCGTGCTCGGCCCGCCCGAGCGCCGCGAGCCGCAGGTCGCCACGGGCCGCACGCCGTAGGGCGTCGGGTCGTGCGGGTCGTGCGGGCCGGGCGCCGCAGGGCCCCGGCGGCGCTACGGATTGTCCGGCAGACCCACCGGGTTGACCGGCAACTCGCTGCGACACAGCGCCGACATCGGCTTCAGCGCCGCCGCCAGCCGGTCGAGTTCGGCGCGCGGATAGTCCTCCCACACCCGGGCGGCGGCCAGATCGGTGGCGGCCTCCAGGGCCTGGTGACGGATCCGGCCGAGCTCGGTGATCGCGCCCCCGGCGGTCAGCCAGCCGCGCTCGACCAGGCGCTCCGCGGCTGCCTCCCACTCGGCGTCCGTCCACCCACGCAGCGGCTGCAGCGCCTCGCGCCGCACGTCCATCGCGCAGCGGACCACCAGTGCCTCGCAGCCGTCCAGCCCGGCCGCCACCAGCGCGGCCACGTGACCGTCCCCGCGGTGCTCGCGCATCACGGTCGCGGCCTGCCAGAGCCGCTCGTACACGCCGCTCGGCCGGGGCAGCCCGGCGTTCGCGGCGGCCAGCACCCGGCCCGCGCAGTCCAGCCGGGACGCGGCCTGCTCCAGGGTCTCCGCCACCAGCTCGACCTGCGCCCGGTCCACGTGCTCCAGCAGCCGGGCCAGCGTCGCCGCCGAGCCCTTCAGCCGGGCGGCCAGTGCCTCCTCCGGGCTCGCGTGCGACCACACCTCCGGCAGGGCGCGTTCGACCATCGTCGGGGAGAAGCTGAAGAACGCGGCGACCACCGGTGCCGCGTCCACCGCGCCGAGCGGGGCCGAGCGGCTCGCGAAGTAGCTGTGCAGTCGGCCGTGCAGCCCGGCCTCCTCGAAGGCGGCGCGGCCCTCGGGCAGGAAGTAGGTGACGGCGTGCACCGGCTCGAAGAGCCACCACAGGGCGCGGGCGGGGTGGACGAGATCGGCCATCGAGGGACCTTCCTCGGACGGAGCTCCGGGTGGGAGCGGGAGCTCGGCTGGTCGGGACGGCCCGGCGGGCGCCGTGACGGTCCGTGGCCCGGACCGCTGCGGCGGGTACGAGGACCGCTTCAAGGGCTGATGACCACGGTGACGGCCCCGGTAACCCCGGACGGGGTGTGATGACGGTCACGCGGGGGTCGCGCGTGCGGTCGGCGGTCGCACGGCACGAGATGATGGGGCGAGGCGCCCGTACCCGGGGAGCCCCCCAGCCCTCATGTGAAGGTAGTCGGTCATGGCCCAGATCAACCCCAGCATCCTGTCCGCGGACTTCGCCCGGCTCGCCGACGAGGCCGAGGCCGTCCGGGGTGCCGACTGGCTGCACGTGGACGTCATGGACAACCACTTCGTGCCCAACCTGACCCTGGGCGTCCCGGTGGTCGAGTCGCTCGCCCGCGCCACCGGCACCCCGCTCGACCTCCACCTGATGATCGAGGACCCGGACCGCTGGGCCCCCCAGTACGTCGAGGCCGGCGCGGGCTCCGTCACCTTCCACGTCGAGGCCGCCGCCGCGCCCGTCCGGCTCGCCCGCGAGATCCGCGCCAAGGGCGCCCGGGCCTCGATGGCGCTCAAGCCCGGCACCCCGATCGAGCCGTACGAGGACCTGCTGCCCGAACTCGACATGGTGCTCATCATGACCGTCGAGCCCGGCTTCGGCGGCCAGGCGTTCCTGGACATCATGCTGCCGAAGATCCGCCGCACCCGGGAGCTGATCGCCAAGCACGACCTGGAGCTGTGGCTGCAGGTGGACGGCGGCGTCGCCGCGAGCACCATCGAGCGCTGCGCCGAGGCGGGCGCGGACGTGTTCGTGGCCGGCTCCGCCGTGTACGGGGCGGAGGACCCGGCGGAGGCGGTCCGCAACCTGCGCGACCTCGCCGACCGGACCTCGGCGGACGCCTGGTGGTCCTGCCGGCACTGAGGCGCTGCGCCCCGGCGGGAGCGGCTCGGGGTCGGACGGCCGTCGGATGGCCGGGCGTGAGTGGAGGAACCTCGGACCGTGATGGATGATCGGTGACGACGGACCCCTCTCCGCCCGGCCTTCCTCGTACGGTGGTGGAACCGCGATGAGCAACCTCGACCTCAAGCCCACCCCGACCGCCTGCGGTCGCGAGGCCAGCACCGGACCGGTCCGAGATCTCCTGACGGCCCGTCAAGTACAGCTGGGCGGAAGCACGGTGGTCCGCCGACTGCTCCCCAACCTCGGCCGCCGAATGGTCGGCGCCTGGTGCTTCGTCGACCACTACGGGCCCGACGACATCGCCGACGAACCCGGCATGCAGGTCCCGCCGCACCCGCACATGGGCCTGCAGACGGTCAGCTGGCTCCACCAGGGCGAAGTGCTGCACCGCGACAGCCTCGGCAGCCTGCAGACAGTCCGGCCGTACGAACTGGGCCTGATGACCTCCGGCCGCGCGATCTCCCACTCCGAGGAGTCGCCGCGCCCGCACGCCCGCCACCTGCACGGCGCCCAGCTCTGGGTCGCCCTCCCGGACGCCCACCGGCACACCGCCCCCGCCTTCGAACACCACCCCGACCTGCCCGTGGTCACCGCCCCCGGCCTGCGCGCCACCGTCATCCTCGGCACGCTCGACACCGCCACCTCGCCCGGCACCACCCACACCCCCCTGGTCGGCGCCGACCTCGCCCTCGCCGAGGGCACGGACCTCCGGCTCCCCCTCGTCCCCGACTTCGAGTACGCCGTGCTCGCCATGTCCGGCCGCCTCGACGTCGACGGCGTCCCCGTCGAACCCGGCTCCATGCTCTACCTCGGCTGCGGCCGCCCCCACCTCCCCCTCCACGCCCGCACCGACGCGGCCGTCCTCTTCCTCGGCGGGGAACCCTTCGACGAGAAGATCGTCATGTGGTGGAACTTCATCGGCCGATCCGGCGAGGAGATCGCACAAGCACGAAACGACTGGGAGAAGGGTTCCCGGTTCGGTGAAGTGCACGGCTACGACGGCGGCCGACTGCCCGCTCCGGCGCTGCCCGACATCCCGCTGAAGTCGCGCGGACGGGTGCGCTGACCTGCGGTAACGTGCGGCTGGACGGGCTGCTCTGCTGCTGGCGGCCGCCGTGCCGGGGCGGCCGATCCGCTGCCTGTCTGGTGCCCGCGCCCCAAAGGGCTTGTCGTGCTCGGGGAGGGCCTGCCGAGTCACCCTGCCGGGCCCCTCCACCAAGGCAGCCGCGGTGTCGATCAGGGCCCGCCCGGCTTGTCGCGTCACTCGCCCTTGTTGGACGGCGGATGTGATCCGTGTGCAGCTGTCGAACACCTCAAGGTGTGCGGCCCGCAGGTCCTCCTCGAGGACGCCGTCGGCCACGAGGGCACGAACACCAGTCGCGTGAGCGTTCAAGAACGAGTAGGCCTGGAAAATAAGTTGTATGAACCGTTGGCGATCGCACGCGGTGCGGGCGAGGACGTCGTACATGGCGAACGTCAGGCCGCAGCCATTGGAACCGCGAACTCCAAGGAGACTTTCGAGCTCGTCTCGGCCCGCAGCGTCGAGTTCGACCAGATCGGCGGAGGAATGGAAGATCAACGCCTGTTGGAGAAGAACGTCTGCGACGTCCTCCGGATCGGCTGCGGTGTCCAACTGGCTCGTTGCCCGTGCCAGCCAGCTGATCTCGCCCAGGACTTCTGTGGCTCTGTCGAGTTGATCCTGCGCCTGGGCGGCCAGAGTCTGCGCAACAAACGGCGATGACGCGCTGATGGCTCCCAGGAAGGTGCGAAGCATCTGCTCCATGGTTTCGACGACCCGACGCACCGCCCGGGCTCGTGCCAGTTGGGGGCGCCGGAAGGTGGCCCCGATCTCCTCGCGGAGTCCGATCAGCGCGCCGACCGAGTTCTGCAGAAGGCCGGCTGCTCCCTTGGTGCCGACGGCTACGGCCTGTGCCGCAGCGAGGAAGGAGTCAAGCCATGCGGCGACGTCATCGAGCAGTCCGGTGCGTAGCACTGGCGGGTTGTGGGGTGGTCGGCAGATCCGCCCCGTCGACGGTCATCCGGGTCACCGTGTCGTCACCCCGTTCGAGAAGTAGGTCACCACCTTGTCGTCCTTCCGGAAGGGGGTGGCGACGCCCGCAGGCTTTCGGCCGGCGGGGACACGGTGCACGATCTCCCCCTGTGGGTTGAGCATGAGCAACGTGTCGGTGGTCATGCTGGTGACCGCGATGCTCCCGCTGTCGGCGTACCCGCCACAGTGCTCAGCCGCGTACACGTGAACGTGCCCACCGAGTCGTGGCTGCGGGAGCCGGCCACCGGTTGCGGCCGTCGGTGTCAGGGGATGATGACGACCTTGCCGCGGATCCGGCCGGCTTCGCTGAGGCGGTGGACGTCTGCGAGGTCGGCCAGCGGGTGTGACGCGCTGATGTCGAGGGTGACCTCACCTGCGTCGACAAGCTCCACGAGTGCCGCCAGCTGCACCACGTCGTTGCGGGCGACCATGTGCATCGCGCTCACCCCGGCATCGGCGGGTGGCTCGATGGGGGTTGCGATCGAGACGATCCGCCCGCCAGGCCGGACCGCAGAGGCGAGGGCTGTGGCGTCGTGTGGGCTCAGCGGTACGAGGTTCAGCAGAGTGTCCACTGGACCGTCGAGCGCGGTGGCGACCGGCCCGGCGGTGTAGTCGATCACGTCATCCGCCCCGTGCCGCCGGACTGCCTGGTTGCTGCGGGCGCTGGCCGTGGCGATCACCTCGGCCCCGGCGTGCTTGGCGAGCTGGGTCACGAAGCCACCGACCCCACCCCCCGCACCGTTGACCAGCACCCGCTGGCCGGCGACCACCTTCCCGTGCTCGAATACCGCCTGCCAGGCCGTCAGGCCCGCCACCGGCAGGGCTGCGGCGTGCGTGAGAGGAACGGAGGCCGGTGCCGGGACCAGCAGTGCACCCGGCGCCCGAACGTACTCGGCAGCCGCGCCGGCACCCTCCAGCCGCCCGACGACCCGGTCGCCGACGGCGAAGCCCTCGGTCCCCGGGCCGATCTCGGCCACCGTGCCGGCGGCGTCCCACCCCAGCGTGTAGGGGAGGCCCACGGGCAGGAACACCTGCAGCAGCCCGGCGCGCAACGCGACCTCGGTGGGGTTGAACGAAGTCGCCGCGATGCGGACGAGCACTTCACCGGATTCGGGTCGAGGCCGCGGAACGTCGTCGTAGCGGATCACGGACGCATCGCCGAACGCGTGGATACGCGCGCTCTTCATCTTCATGCCGTGAACCTACGGCCGTCCATGGAGACGATCCATGCGCCAGGGTGCCCTGTTCATGCGCGTGAGTCTCATACGTACGCTCGCCCCATGGATGTGCTCAGCGACGTGATCACGGTGGCGCGGACCGGCCGACCCCGGTCGGCTTACGTGCGATGGCATGCCCCGTGGGGACAGCAGTTCGCCACCGTACCGGGGTCGGCAGGCTTCCAGGTGATCCTGGAGGGCCACTGCTGGCTCCTACCCCCACACGCCGCGCCGGTCCGACTGGGTGCGGGTGACGTGCTGTTCCTGGCGCACGGCAGCGGGCACACCCTGGCCGACACCCCGGCAACCGCGATCACAACCCCTGCCTGTACCCCCGACGACCCCGACCTGCCCGGGCCTTACGCGTCGGACAGCGTCGACCGGCTCGGCCAGGGCGGCCCGGCCACCGTAGTGCTCTGCGGCGCCTACCAGCTCGACCCGTCCCGAACCCACCCCCTGCTGCTGACCCTGCCCGACCTGATCCACCTGCCGGCCGATCCGGGCCGCCACCCCGAGCTGCACGCGGCGGTGCAACTCCTGGCCGCCGAGGTGGGCAATCCGCGCCTGGGCACCAGCACAACCGTCCCCGCGCTCCTGGACACGCTCCTGATGTACATCCTGCGCATCTGGCTCGCCGAACAGCCCACCCGCGGCAGCACCACCGGCTGGGCCGCAGCACTCAGCGATCCGGCGATCACCGCCGCCCTCCACGCCATCCACCGAGACCCGGCAGCACCCTGGACCGTGGCAGAACTCGCCACGGAAGCCCGCCTCTCCCGGGCGACGTTCGCCAGGCGCTTCACCTCAATGATCGGTCAACCGCCCCTCGGCTACCTGACCTGGTGGCGACTGACCACGGCAGCCCGCCTCCTACGGGCGACGGAAGCACCCTTGAGATCCATCGCCGCCCAAGTCGGATACACCTCCGAGTTCGCCTTCGCCAACGCGTTCAAACGCACGCACGGGCTGGCCCCCGGCGCATACCGGCGCAGAAGCTGAATCGGCTGCAAGTGACGCCGTCGGAGAAGTGCAGGGCGGGGATGGTGGCGGCGGTCGTGGCGTCGCTGCGGCCGAAGGTGGTGCGGGTTGGCCTTGTCGATGACGGGTTCCAGGACGCGCCGGTCCTCGGTCTGGGTGTCGAGGGTGAACTGGGTCCAGCCGGCTGCGGCCGGGCTGAGACCGCCGATGCGGGCGGTGACGGCGCGGATCCGGGCTCGCTGGAGGCCGAGGGCGGCGAACAGGGCGTACAGGTTCTCCTGCAACACCGGGGTGTGCCGGGTGGGTTCGCGCAGGGTGCGCCGGCGGGTGGTGTGGCTGCGGTCGGCGTAGGTGACCTGCAGCTCGATCTGCCGGGCCTACGAAAGCCGACCTTGGCGTCGGTCCGGCTGATGTCGCCTACTACGTGGGCCAGGGCCTTCGACCCACAGCATGCGCAGGCCCGGCCGCGCGGTTCGGCCGGGCCTGAAGGAGAATGGAGTGCGTGGTGCGTGGTGCGTGGTGCGTGGTGCGTGCAGTTGGCGGTGGCCGGGGGCGTGACGGTGCGTGAGGGCATCGAGCGGGAGGCCGATGCGGTGGGCGACGGCGACGCGGGTCCCCGCCTGACCGGCGGCCCGGTCGACTCCGAAATCAGACTTCTGGCTTGGCGCTGGCCTGGTCTGCCCTCGGGGGCTCAGCCAGCTGCTGCTCACTCCCGGGTGTCTCGGCGAGCGAGCTCGCCGAAGACAGGTGGAGAGCCGTCCAACGCGCGGTGTTGTAGAGCGTCCTTGCGGCCATGACGGTCTCGTGGTCCCGCCCGTAGTCGTAATCCTCGCTGAGATACCTGTTCGTGATGCTCTTGAAGCGGAGGGTGTCACCCGCCCGAAGCACCCGGTTCCCGCCGGCGGTGACGTTGCCGGTAGCGGTGACGTTGCCGGTGGTGCTGATGGCCCCCGCGGTCTGGTTGATGCTGTTCAGCAGCTCGATCGCGCTGTTCACCGTGGACTTGATCTTGTTCAGGGCGACGGTGCCGCTCACATCTACCGAGCCCTTGACGGTGAGGTGGGCGGGGGTGCCAGTGGGGAGGACGACCTCTTGAATCCAGACGGGGGAGTTGAACACCACCTGCTTGCGGCTGCCCGTGGGGCTGGGGATCTCGATCGTGTCCACCACGAGCTTTTTCATGGTGGGAATGGTGACCCCCTCCTCGGCAGTGATCACGCCGCCTACCTTGAGGGTGTTCTTGCCGGCGATGACGACCTCTCCTTCGAATGTGGTGGCCCGGGCCCAGGTCTTCTTGCTGTCCTTGTTGTCGGCCCAGAAGGTGTCGGTGACGCTGATCTTGTCCGTCGCGGTGAGGGTCTTCGCCTTGATGTCGGGGTTCTTCACCGTGACGGTGGTGGAGAGGTAGTGGTGGATGACGGTCACGCCGTCCTCGGCTTTCGTGCGGGCGTCGAGGACGAAGGTGGTGGTGTCGGTGAGGGCGTGGGAGGGGTGGCTCCGGCCGGTGACCTTGATCGGGGCGTTGTCGTCCCAGGAGAGCCAGTACTCGGTGCCGGCCTCGCTGCCCTCCCAACGCAGCACCACCGATGTGCCGTTGTTGACCTGGGGCTTCTCGCAGGAGAAGCTGCGGAAGAAGAAGTCGGCGATGGTTTCGAGATGCTTCTCGACCGGGTCGGTGCTCACGGGGCGGGTCTCCCAGTCGTTGGTGAGGGTGGTCAGGGCGGTGATGGTGAGAGCGGCGTGCCCCGGGGCGCGGGTGACGGGGATGGCGGAGAGGTCGAGGGTGAAGCGCCGTGTCCGGTCGAAGACGACCGTCGGCGGGGTGCCCGGGGCCTCGGGGGTGCAGGTGAAGGTGATCGCGTGTTCGCCGATCTGCTTGCTGACGTGCCAGGTGCCCTGGCCGCTGTAGTTGTGCTCGATGGGGGTGGCGCTGCTGGCGAGGTCGGTGGCGCCCGTGCCGACGGGGACGGTGACGGTGATCGCCTGGCATTTGATGTCAGGGCTGTCGTCGGGTTTGGCGAAGGTGAGTTCGAGGACGCCGTTCTTGGTCTTGCTGGCCGTGGACACCGGGAGCGGATTGGGAGAGGGGGCGCAGTGGACCTCGAGTCGGGCGTCGGCTGGAGTGGCGGTCTGGGTCATGGGGCCCTCAGGGTCAGCGGGCGGGCGGTCAGGGAGCGGAATCGGGTGCGGCGCTACGTGATGGTGACGTCTCCGTTGAAGGTCGTCGCGCGGGCCCAGGTTTTGCTCGCGTTGGTCCGGTCCGCAACGAACGTGTCGTGGACGTCGACCTTGTCGGCGGCGGCGAGGGTCTTGGCGAGCAGGTCGGGGTCCTTGACCGTGACGGTGGTGGAGAGATAGTGATGCACCGTCTGGCCGGCCGCGTTCTTGGTCTGGGCGTTCAGCACGAACGTCGTGGTGCGGGTGAGTTCGTGGGTGGTGACCGTGAGCGGTGGACGTGCGGGAAGGCCGGTGAGCCGCTTCGCGGGTGCGTCGTCCCAGAACAGGTAGTACTCCGTGTTCTGGGGTGTGCCGTCCCACTGCAGGACGGTGCTTCGGCCGTGCGCGACCCGGGGATCGACGCAGGAGAAGGTCTGGAAGCGGAACTCGTTGCCCGCCTTCTCGACGGCGGACGGGCCGAGAGTTCGTTCCGACCAGTCCGTGCCGGCGGTGGTGGTCTCGCTGACCGTCAGGGGAGCCGCCCCGGCCGTGCGGTTGATCGGGATGCTGGAGAGGATGAGGGTGAACTCGCGGCTCGCGTCGAAGGTGGTCTCGCCCGAGGGCGGGGTGCAGATGAAGGTGATGGCAGTGACCTCGGCGGGGGACGCCGGTTCGGCCGGGGTGGTCTGTCGTTCGACGTTCCACTCCAGGCCGGTGCTGTCACGCGGATAGTCGTCGATGTCGTCCGCCTCGGCGCCGCCGGTGTTGCCGACCAGGTCCGCGGCGTTCGAGCCGACCGGGAGCGTGACGACGATCTTCCGGCACCTCACGTTCGCGCTCGTGGCGGGCCTGCGGAAGGTGAGGAATAGCGTCCCCTTCTTGGTCTCGGCCGGCGTGGAGATGGTGAACAGGGCGGGCGTGGTCTCGTAGACGAGGTCGAGCAGGGCCACGGACGCGGCGGCGAGCTGGTACACGGGTGGGGCCTCCGGTGGGACAAGCGGATCCGGGCATCCCGACGTGTCGTCAGGTCGCCCGGTCGGTAAGCGTGCTCAGGTCGCGTGTCAGTCAGTGGTCAGGTCGCGTCGGTGGGAGCCTGCTGGACTGCGACGGCCAGCTCCGTGCTCCGGCGGGCGTGCGCCTGCGCGTGACCGGCGGTGTCGTCGGTGATCCGCAGACTGACCGTGCCGGGCGGCCCCGTCAGCGCGATCCGCTCCAGGATCAGGGTGAGCGTGGTGGTTTCGTCGAAGACCGCCTCTCGTCGCGGGTTCTCCGGGGTGCAGGTGAACACGGTCCGGTCGGGGTGCGCGGCGGTGTTCTTGTGGATGTGCCAGCTGTGGCCGTGCGGAGCGCTGTAGGCGGTGTCGATGCGTTCGGGCCGGTCGGTCAGTGCCTGCGCATGTTGGCCGGTGGGCACCTCGACGGTGATGCTGCGGCAGCCGGCGTCTCCCTTGCCGGCCGAGTTGCGGGAGACCGTGATCTCCAGTCGGCCCTGGCGGGGGTGCCCGGGGGCGGCCCGGGTGAGCACGGCGGGGGCGGTGGTCAGGGCATAGCTGAGGAGTGCGGTTTCGGTCTGCTCGGTCATCCGGCGGCGGTGTCCCTTCCAGGGGTGAGGTCCTGGTGACGAGTGGTCGATGAGTGGTCGATGAGTGGTCAGGGCTGCGGGGCGGGCTCGGGCGCCGGGTCATCCTGCGGCGTGGCGGGGTGGAGCTGGAGGTAGCCGGCCCGGGCGGTGGGCAGCGCGTCGTCGGGGTGAGTGAGGTGGTCGGCGGGGATCAGCCCGCGTTCGTCCCAGTCCGGCACGTCGGCGGCGGTGGCCTGCGGCTGGGCCCAGGACCAGGTGCCGTAGCGGGCCGAGAGCGGCGGGAAGACCACGGGGTCGTCTTGGGGGGTGACCTGGAAGCTGCGGATCACCGTCGTGTATGTGGCGGCGCGCAGCACCAGCTGCAGGTAGCGGGCCGTCAGCGGCGGCCCGGCGGGGTCGCCGTGCCAGTGCAGTTCCGCCTGGGACGCGGTGGCCTCGGCGAGGTCGAGCCACTCCTCGCCGTCCTCGGAGGCCCGCAACGTCTTGGCGGGTGCGATGCGTCCTCCGCCGGCCTCGCCGAAGTAGAGGTCGATGCCGGTGACCGGTTGCACCTCGCCCAGGTCGACGGTGACGGTGTCCCCGGCTCGGGGTGCCGCGCCGGTCTGGTACCAGGTGTCGAGCCGACCATCCAGAATGCGCTCGACGGGTCCGGCCTGCGGGGTGTTGGTCCCGTGGCCGGGGATGCTGCTGGTGGCGGTGCGCGGGCTGCGGGTGGTGGCGAGCAGCGGGTTGAGGCGGAAGGAGGCGCGGATGGCGGCCAGCGCCTGATGCACCTGCTCGGCGTCCAGGCGCAGCTCCTGGACGGGCAGGATGTCCGTGGTGGCGTGCACCGGAAGGTGGGGGTGGACGAGCAGAGCGACGCGGCGTGTGACGGCACGATCGGCGGTTCGGGCCGGGAGGTCCAGCTCCGCGGCGTCCACGGGCTTGACGTAGCCGCTGCTCCCGGCGGGGTGCAGGGCGCTGAGCCGGCCGTAGTCGACCTCCCGGTCGCGGTCGGCGCTGTAGTAGCCGATCAGTCCGTCGTCCAGGTCATAGGGGTCGCCGAGGCGGATCGCCCAGCTGTCCTCGGGGTAGGTCGCGGCGGGCGGTTCGAGGATCGTGGCCCAGGACGGGTCGGTGAGCAGCGGCCCCTGGAGGTCCAGGGTGAGGTCGGCGCGGACCAGGGCGACAGGTCGCCCGATCAGGCGGGCCGGCAGCCGGTCGTCCCCGGCGGCGGGGTCGACGATGGTCCGCATGCTCGTGTCGATGGTCTTGAGCAGGTCCTTGAACGCGGCCTCGGAGTCGGGGCGGGCATCCAGCGCGGCCACGAACCGGTGCAGCTCGGGGTGGTCGTCGGCGAACCGCAGGTCGCTCAGGCCGCTGTAGGGGGAGTGCGGGAGCGGGGTGTACCTGGTCTCGCGGGTGGTCTCGACGGTGGTGACGACGCGCAGTTCGCCCAGGGCCTGCCCGGCGGGTCCGTAGACGCCCAGGGTCTGGTCCAGGTAGTTGGCCAGCAGCCAGCCCGCGAGCGGGGTGCCCTGGCCCGCGGGGGCGGGCGCGGCCGGGACGGGGGCGAACGTGAGGCGGCTCTCCTGCAGCAGGCGGGGTGGGAGCTGGATGAACCGTTCGGGGTTGATCAGCTCCACCTCGGTGTAGAGGGGCTCACTCGGCGTCACCGAGGCGGCGCGGACCGGGTACTGGTCGTACCAGTTGCCGCCGTCGCCGGAGGTGACCAGGTCGACGGCCCGGCCGAAGCGGTCGACGATGCGCAGGTCGGTGAAGAAGAACTGCCCGGCGCGCACGGGCTGGAAGCGCCGCTGCTGCGGTCCGCCGGCGCCGTCGGGGACGTGGTTCTGCTCGCCGGTCAGCTCGGCGAGATCGCCTTCGGAGGGGACCTGCGCGCCGCCGTCGAGTTGCAGGAGCCAGTCGTTGAACCCGTCCAGGCTCTGCGAGAGGACGTCGAGTCCGGCCAGCTCATCGCTCAGCGCGGCCAGCGCGCGGCGGTCGGCGCCGGGGTAGCCGGCCAGGTAGCGGGCCAGCTGGGCGCGCAGCACGTAGACGGTGGTCGGGGCGAGGTAGGCCCGGCCGCGGAACAGCCGGTTGAGTACGTCGCCCTCACTCTCGAAGTCGGCCACCAGGGTACCGTCGCCGTTCCACCCGTAGCCGTAGGAGTCGAGACCGCTGCCGGGGTCGGGGGCCTGGAAGGTCCAGTGGTAGCCCTGCTCGGTGCGGTAGGGGGTGGGGAAGAAGCTCAGCTTCCACATCAGGAACATCGGCAGCCAGGGCTGCAGCCACGGGGCGGTGTACTCGGCGAGCGGTCCCTCGGCGTGCGTGGCGGGGCTCTCCGCGAGGGCGTGCAGGGCGGTCCGGTCGCCGTCGCGAGTGCGTGCGGCCCGGTCCAGCAGGGCGAACTCCTTGAGCAGGGCGGCGCAGCCGGCGGGCAGCTCGGGGATGCCCGGGTCGGCGGGATCGCCGGGCGGGGGCGTCATGACACGGTCGAGCAGCACCCCGCGCAGCAGGGCCGAGGGTAGCCGGCAGGGCAGCGGGTTGTCGGCGTCACGGGTCAGCGGCACGGTACCGCCACCGGTTCCCTCGACCAGCAGGACCGGGTCGGCGGGCTTGTAGAAGCTGCCTTGGGGCAGGCGCCTGAGCTGGAGGTGCGCAGGCAGGCCCTGGTCCGTGGCCCAGTCGTCGATGACCTCCTGCGGGTCCTGCCCGTCGGCGGCGGTGGGCGGCAGGCCGGGCAACAGCGCGGCGATCGTGTCGCGGTGGGCCTTGACGGCCTTGACCAAGTCACCTGTTTCGGGGTGGAGTTGCCGTTCGCACTGCGCCTCGAAGTCGGCGGGTAGGTCGGCGGGACGCTCGTCCTCGGGCAGATGGCTCAGCTGGTTCTGCAGCCAGTACAGCGCCCACACCCGCCACTGACTCGCGGTCAGGTCGTTCAGCGCGGCGTCGTAGCGGACCTGGTCGGCGTTGAGCCGGGTCAGCCAGCCGGCGGTCAGGTCGCCACCGCGGCGGGCCGGCGGGGCGTCCGGGCCCGGTGACTCGCGCGGGACGATCTGCCAGTCGGCGCCGCCGTCACTGCCGGCGAACCAGCTGCTGTGGGTGACCTCCGCCAGGTCGCGCTCGCCGTCGGCGCCGTCGAAGGTGTCCAGCGTGCCGTGGAAGAGCGCGCTGACCAGCGAGGCGTGGCGCGAGTCCGGCAGCTGCCGGTCGATCAGCGCCTCGGCGGCCTCGCCGGTGCTGTGGCCGAGCGCGACCTTGAGGAGTTCGCCGTTCTCGGGATAGTCCGGGTGCTCGGGGGCGTCGCCGAAGCGCTCCCAGCCGAGTCCCAGCGCGGTGCCGCTGTACAGGGTGCGGCTGAGGTCCTTGGGGGCGGCGGTGATCCGGGCGCTGCGCACGGCGACCGGCTCGGTACCAGGCTCCGTGATCCACAGTTGCAGGTAGCGGGCCTCGCAGGGCTCCGGCGGGCGGTAGTCGATGACCGGCGTGCCGGCCTCGTAGTCCCGGTGGAACCGGTCCGGCCAGTTCTGGTTGTCCACCGAGGTCTGCACGCGCACCTTCGGGAGCAGGTGCTCGTCGTCCGGGTCGCCCAGCAGGACCCGGAAGGTGCCGATCTGCTGGACGCTGCCGAGGTCGATGACGATCCGGCTCCCCTCGGCGGGGGCGTTCGCGCTGAGGTAGTAGCTCTCCTCATCGGGGTCGAGGATGCGCTCGACGCCGTGCCCGGCGGCGGCGCCCAGGCCGCCGAGCTCGGTGGCGCTGCGGCCGGCCGTCGTCCACCCGAGCGCGGCGAGCAGCTCGGCCGGAGAGCCGTCGCCGTCCGGCGGCAACAGGCCTGGAATGGCGGGCGCCTGGCGGAGGATGTCCTGGCCGGGGTCGCTGTACCAGCCGCAGACCAGGTAGCTCAGTGTGGCGTTGGGCGGATAGCTGTCACCGGGCCCTTTGAGGTCCATCAGGTCGTCGTGCATCGAGAAGACGTTCTCGTGGTACGGCTCGAATGCGGCGAACGTGGGCAGGCCGGCGCCGACCGCGGTGAGGAACAGCTCGCGGGCCTCGGGCTCCTGCCACGGTCCGTCGGCGAGCGAGTGGATGCGGCCGAGCCAGTCGACCTCCGGGTGCTCCGCACGCGGGTTGACGAAGCTGTTGATCACCGAGCGTCCGTCCCAGGCATCGGGGTCGTCGCTGTGCAGGTGGTCACTGTGGACGACCCAGCCGACCGGAGCGGCCGTCCCACCGGACAGCTGCGCGTACCGCACAACCAGCCAACGGTTTGGCACCAGCGGGTAGTTGGTCTGTCCGCTCGGGTCCACGACACCGTCGGTCAGCGCCTCGGGGAGTTGCCACTGGACGTGGACGCCCTCGAACGACTCGTGCGCGCCGGTGTTGCCGCCGCTGAACGGCTCCGGTTCGGCGGCGCCGCGGCCCTTCATGTTCGGGTTGCTGCCCAGCATGTAGTGGAAGCTGGGCTGGTAGCGGTAGAAGGGGTGCGCCGTGCGCACCTTGTTGTTGACCAGCAGGGCGTGGACCTCGACGGGCACGATCAGTTCGGTGTCGCTCACGTCCGGCTCCTAGGCGTTGTTCGCGGGGAGCAGGAGCTGCTCCAGGGGCGCGTTGACCAGTTCGAGGGCGAACTGGGCGGGGGTGGGGTCGGCCGTCAGGCGCAGGGCCGTCTTGAGCGCGGGGAGCAGGCCGCGCAGGTCCAGCACGTCCGGCTGGGCACTGCCCCGGGCCGGGCGCAGGTGGGTGTCGAAGAGGTCGGGGCCGGCGGCGGGGAACTGCTCGCCGGTGCGCTCGCCGATCTGGTCGCCGTCGAGGTGGCGCAGGTTGATCCGCTTCGCGGCACTGATGCCGAAGTGGATGCCCTGGCTGGGTTCGCGGATGGCGATCCGGTCGGGGAGGTCGTCCCAGAGCACGAGCAGGACGTCGGGGGCGAGGTGGTCGCGGCGCAGTTCGTTGACCGGGGCGTGGTCGGTGCCGCGGCTGGCGAGGATGTCGAAGACGGGCCAGGCGCGCACGAGCTCGGAGTTCATGAGCAGGCCGGCGACCGGCTCGGTGGTGCCGAGCGAGCGGGTCAGGCGGGCGCGTAGCACCTCGTCCAGGTCGCGGTCGACGGAGGTGTGCGCGCCGACGTCACTCGCGCCGGCGACCAGCGCCCGGATCCAGCCAGGGTCGAGGCGGAACAGGCGCAGGCTCTCGGGCGGCAGCATCCGCGGGTCGGGGACCAGGTGGTTGAAGGGCACCCCGCGCAGCAGGCCCAGGCGCTCCATCCAGGCTGACGCGGTGGGGGTGCTGGCCTCGGCCACGGCGCTGAGCGACTGGCGGGTGCGCGCGTCGGCGAGCAGCGCGGGCGCCTCGCGGCGGGCCGGGGGAGCGAGGCGGGAGCGGCGGGTCTCGGCGGCGAGGGGGGCTTTGAGCGCGCCGACCAGGTCGCGGCCGAACCGGGCGCCGGCCAGCTCGCGCAGCGCGGTGCCGGCGGGCAGCGCGTCGGGGTCGTGCAGGGCACGCTCGCGATCCATGCTAAGTGCGCTCAGGGTGGCCGAACGGTTGGCCAACTCCCTTCGTGCCTCGATGACTTCGGCGCTGTACTCGG
The DNA here is from genome assembly GCF_040651155.1 of Kitasatospora sp. NPDC048545. Lineage (NCBI taxonomy): Bacteria > Bacillati > Actinomycetota > Actinomycetes > Kitasatosporales > Streptomycetaceae > Kitasatospora > Kitasatospora sp. NPDC048545. Next base: position 19,160 of record NZ_JBEZIQ010000035.1, on the reverse strand, counting down.
GGTCGGCCAGGGCGATGGTGCGGCCCAGCGTCCAGGCGGCGGCGTAGCTGACGTCGAACAGGCCGTGCTCGGGGTCGTAGATCAGGGCGTGATCGGCGGTGGTGTACGGTCCGTCGGCCTCGGTGCGGGGCACGTCGGGGGCGGTCAGCGGGGTGAACGGGCCGCGGTACCAGGCGTAGGTGTGCTCCCCGGACAGTGTGCGGTAGGGCACGGCGGTGTAGCCGTGGTGCAGCCGCTCGCGGGCGTGCTCCTCCTCCGGTGAGGCGGCCCGGCCGGCGGTGTCGGGGGTCAGGCGCAGGGCCAGGTTCTCCCGGTGGTCGGCGCCGGGGGCGACCAGGTCGGCCAGCAGCTCGCCCGGGTTGAGGCTGCCGTCGGGGTCGTTGGTGAAGGACCAGGACCACAGGGTGCACAGTCGCACGACGGCATCGGCGGGCAGGGCGCCCGGGGCCAGGCGGCCGATCCAGCCCTCCAGTGAGACCAGGTGCACCGCGTAGCGGCCCTCGGCCCGGGGGAAGCGGTTGGCGGCGAGTACCGCGTACTCGCCTTCCCGCAGGATCTCGCCGTTGTCCCGGCGTTGCGGAGCGGTCTTGACGTCGCGCACGTGGGCCAGTTGGAGCAGCTCGTCCTCGCGCGGCACGATGGCGGTGAACACGTCGGTGGGCACGTCGATGGTGCGGCACTGGACGCTCTCGTCGAGTTCACCGCTCAGCTCCGGGCCGAGCAGGCCCGATCCCGGACGGCGCAGCTCTCCCACCGTGCGCTGGGTGAACGCGCCCTCGGCGGTGGGGTCGTCGAGGACCTCACCCTCGGCGAAGACCAGCAGCGCCAGCCAGGGCGCCCGCGGGGCTCGGCCCTGGAGCTCGCGTTCCCAGGGCAGGATCGCCCGGGTCAGGGTGATGTGCGGCAGCACGTACGTGTACAGGCCGGCCGCGTCGGCGGGCGGGTAGCTGGCGTGCACGAAGGTGGGGTCCAGGGTGAACTGGGCCACCCGGATCTCGTAGCGGTCCGCGACCTGGGGCAGTTGGGCGCCGGCGGTGTCGACCGGGCTGCCGTTCAGGGTGAGCCGGTGGTTCATCGTGACGGTGTAGACGCCGGCCGTGGCCTTGGGCTGCAGGTGGTCGTAGAACGTGACGTTCAGCTCAGGGGTGGTGGTCATGGCGGGTCACCTCGTGCCGGTGGTGGTGAGCAGCGGGGGGTCGGTCAGCGTGTTGCCGGCCAGGTCGGCGTAGCGGGTCAGCGGGCCGTCGCTGCCCGGCGCCACGCCCAGCGCGGCCAGCGCCTGGTGCACCTTGGTGCGCTTCGTCGCGGTCTGGGTCAGGGTGTTGGTGATCACCCGGACGCTGTGCTCGTGCACTTCGGGGGAGCTGCCCGCCGCCGCGGTGTCATGCAGCGGCATGTTGCCGTCCGGCAGTACCGGTTCCACCTTCAGTGCCTCGGCCGGCACCGGGCCCACCGGCGACTGCGACCGCTCCGGCCCGGGCACCTCGATGGTCAGCCCGGTCAGGCAGTCCGGGACCAACCCCTCCTCGCCCAGGGCTTGCTGGGGGTTGGCCAGCGGCCGTCCCCACAGGGCCCGCGGCACGCCGTCGGTGGTGGGTGTCACCTTCCAGCCGGCCAGCCGCCAGTCGTACAGGCCGGTGGCGCCCTGCTTGCGGATCTCGACGACCTGTTCGCTGACCACCCCGGTCAGCCGCATGGGGCGGATGTCGATGCGGGCGGCATCGCTGCCGGCGATCGGCGCGTCGTTCAGGGTGATCTTCGAGGCGGGCACCGCCGACTCGACGGCCACCGTGAAGCCGTCCATCCGCACCAGCAGCGGCGCGGGCGCTTCGGCCGGCGCCGCGGCGCGCGCATCGCTCGAGTCCTCGGTCGCGTCCGGCAGCTCGATGCCCCGCTTCAACGTGGTGCGCGAGGGGGCGGGCAACTGGACGTGGAAGTCCTCCCACGGCACCGGGGGCGCGCCCTTGCGGTCCGCGCCGAAGCCGAAGGAGAAGGAGATGAACCAGACCTTGACCTTCGCCCGCCCGCCGATCGGCGGCAGCCACAGCTGGAGGCTGACCCCGACCTCAAGAGACACCCGGATCCGGATGAAGAGCACCTTGACGGTGGCGGAGACTCCGATACTGAGCCCGAGGGCCAGATCGGCGTAGAACGGCTTCCACTGCACGAGCGCATCGACGTGGGCGGTGAACCAGGCCCGCAGTTGGATGCCCTTGCCGGCCTCGAAGACCGCCGCCAGCGATCCGCCGATCATGAACGCGCCGTCGCTCAGCGCCGCATAGGCCTGCCCCTTGATGGTGATCGGGCCGCGCTCCCACAGCCAGCCGATCCGTGGCGGCTTGGGGTAGTACCTGGGCACCGGGAATTGGGGATGATAGCCGCCCGCCGAGAGCACGAAGCCTTTGCTGATGCCCTGCTCGGGCAGGTCCTTGCCCCACACGTACAGGGAGATCCCGCCGGTGAGCGTGGCGGCCGGGTCCAGCAGGAAGGAGCCCTTGGCGATGACGGTGTCCATCGAGAAGCGGCCCAGTGCGGAGTCGAACGCGAAGACGAAGTCGACGATCACCTGCCCGATCGGGCGCATCAGGGAGTTCGAGCCCTGCGGCAGTCCGGCCCGCGCGTCGCTCTCGTTCGGCATGGTGGGCGGCAGGGACAGCGTGGTGTTGCCGGCCAGGATGGCCTTCCAACCGGCTTGGCCGAACTCCACCAGGACCATCGCCCGGGCGTGGATGAACTTGTAGACGGTGAACTCCATGCCGCCGGCCAGCCAGTACTGGCCCTGGGCCGGCGTCACCCAACCGGGGGCGACGACCAGTTCGTTCAGCGCGTCCACGGGCGACTTCTTCTCCACCTCGCCGTCCGGCGCGGGGGGCTGGGCGCCCAGACGCCTGGTCAGCGGGAAGCTCTCCAGCTCGCTGGTGGTGGGGATGCGGACGGTGCTGTTAATGCCGATGCCGAGCACGACACCGGTGACCGTGACGGGGCCGATGCTGAACAGGCCGGTGATGCTCTTCCTGCCCGCCACGAGTTCGGCATAGCCGAAGACCGAGTCCCAGCCCGCCTCGTTTCGGGCCCAACTCCCAGCCAGTTGCAGGGCGATGAGGTCCTGGATCTCGATCCGGCCCAGAGCTGCGAAGGCCAGCGGGAACTCGGGGCCCAGATCGAGCCGGGCGAACGCCCCGGCGATCTCCACCCGAGGCGGCCCGGGGAACTCCAGGGCCAGGGCGGCGCCGCGCAGCACCGGCTGCACCTTCCAGTCCTTGTCCACGCCCAGGCCCAGGCCGAGCAGGTCCAGAGTGAGCGGGCCGACCGCCAGCGTGGCGTCCAGAGCGATGAAGAGCAGGCCGTGCGCGTAGCCCAGTCCCGCATGGCGGAACCGCACCGGGCCGATCGCGAACCCCTCCAGGCTCTTCTCCGCGCCCTGGTCGGAGTCGCCCGCAGCCCGTTCGCGGCCCAGCACCACACCGGAGCTTCGGGCGGGCAGTTCCCGGTCGGCCGGCCACACCAGGTCCAGCAGGCGGTCCACGCCCAGGGTGAGGGAGGCCCAGATCATCATCCCGGGGTCGAAGTCGGTCTTCGGCAGGACCGGCAGCACCCCGTGGTTCCCGAGCGCCGGGTCGATGTCGAGCTCGGCCAGGATCCCGATCAGTTGCGTGATCTCGGTGAGCGTCCAGCCCTCCACGGGCTTGCCGGTGGCGCCCGCCCAGGCGAAGTGGATGTCGCCGACGGTGATGTCGCGGTCCGGTGAGGTCGGCTCGACGATCACCGGCAAGTCCGAGGCCTTCGCCCGCACGGTGCCCCGGACGGCCAGCAGGAAGCGTCGCTTGGCGTCCTTGACCTGCCGGGTGGCCAGCATCCAGCCGAAGTAGTCCGTGGTGGTGGTCAGGACCACGAGGTACGTCTGGAAGTTGAAGTACAGGCCGGCTGATCGCAGCGTCGGCATCAACTGCTCGGGGATCACGGCCTCGGCGATTTCGGAGCCCAGCCCGATCATGAGATCGGTGACCGGGATCCCCTCCTCGCCCTCCTGCGCCTGCCAGCGCGCGACCAGTTCGACCGGCCAGGGCGGGCCGGCTGTGGGGACGGCGAAGGTCAGCTCGACGTTGCCGGGCAGAGACAGCGAAAGGCTCGGGAAGCGCGGGTGGACCGTGAAGTTCTTCAGGTCGATGTCGAAGCCGAGGCCGGGCAGGCCCACGGTGATCCCGGCGCCGAAGGTGATCCTGGCGTCCAGGAGCAGACGCAGGACCCAGTCGGAGCCGTTCCACCAGTCGGTCTCGTCCGGGCCCGGCCACGACAGGCCGATCCGCGACACGTCGAGCGGCCCCAGCGCGAGGTCGGGCAGCTCCAGCTCCAGCCAGGACAGGTCCGGGCGCGCCGGCCAGGACTGCGGCCACGGGATTCCCCAGGACGCGCCCGAACCACCGGGCAGCTTCCAGCCCATGTCCAGCGACCAGCCCGAGCCGCCCTGACCGCCCCCGGAGAAGTCCCAGTTCACGGTGGGCCACCAGACGCCCGGTCCGCCCGGGAACGAGCCGATCCCCGCGTTCAGCAGGTCCAACTGCGGTCGGGTGAGGCCGGATCCGAGCCCGGCCAGGCTGAGCCCGTTCGGAGCGAAACCGGACAGCCCCGTCAGCAGGGAACCGATGAAGGGCAGGTCCGTGAGCCAGGCCGTGAAGCCCGTGACGCCCAGCAAGGCGACCTTGCCCCAGTCAGGGCCGGACAGCGAGGGAAGGCCGGCCAGCACGAAGCGCAGCCGGATCGAGTCGCCGACCAGCCTGAAGTCGCCGACCAGCTCGAAGTCGCCCGCACTCAGGTCGAACCGCAGGCCCAGTGAGGGCAGTTGGGGATTGAACAGGTCGGGCAGCGAGGGCAGCGAGAAGCCGAACAGCGCGAGCAGGTCCACCAGCCGCTTGCCGTCCCCGCTGCCGTCCCACCAGCCGGTCAGCAGCCCGACCGCCGGCAGCCCCGGCAGGCCCGGCCACGCGGGCAGGTCCGGGCCCTCGGGCACCCGGAAGGTCAACTCCGCACCGCCCAGCGAGAGGGCGAGCTTCGGCAGGCGCGGAACGACCGAGAACGGACCCATGTCCGGTAGCGAGAAGTCGAAGCCGACATCGGGCAGCGACAGGTCGAGCCAACCCAGCTTCACCGACAACCTGAGGTACACCCCCAGCCCGCTGCCGACGGAGCCCGCGAGCGGCCAGCGCAGACCGAAGCCGGAGAGCGTGAACCGGCCCAGCGGGGGGAGTGCCGGGAAGTCCGGCACCCAGTCGATCTCAGGATCCGGCACCGCCAACCGCACCGCCCACACCTGCGGATCGCCCTGCGGCAACTGGTAGGCGGCGCCCACCCAGAGCCCCGCCACCAGGTCCCGCTCCGGCAGCAGCGGCCACCACGGCTCGTCATCGGCCGTCTCCGCCACCACCTCGGCCACTGCCGCGTTAACCAGCGCGCAGTGTTCCGTGGTGAGATTGCCGGGACCCACCACGATCAACTCGACGCCGTGCACCCCGACCTGCTCGACGTCGGGGATCTCCGGTCCGACGTACGGCAGTTGGGACAGCAACGCCTGGCTGCCCCGGACCCCGACCAGCCCCACCAGACCCGCGTCCCGCGCCGGCCGCGCGAACACCAGCCGCAGCCGCTCGGTCTGCGCCGTGATCGCCACCCGGCCCACCGTGAGGTCGTAGCGCGCCGTCAACGCCGCCACCTCGGCCAGGAACGCCGCCGGCGCCTCGGCCAGCTCCAGCCCCCAGGCCGCCGCGAGCTCGACCAGACCCATCGCCGCATCGAACTCGGCCCGCAGCCCGGCGACGAACTTCTCCGCCGCGTCGGCGAGAAACACCAGTCGAAGGGCCACCGGGTGACCGTCCAACGCGGCCTCACCGATCACCGTCAGCTGATCCTCGGCGACTTCCGTCACCCGCAGGACAAGCTCCTTGCCGGCAGCGAACAGCTGGTACAGCTCGGGCAGTTCGATCGCGTCCAGGGGCAGCACGAAGTCTTCGCCCGCGGTGGGGAAGGAGTCCAGCAGATCGGCGACAGACAGGGCCATGGGGACGGAGATCCTCTCGTGCGCACAACGGAGGGAGGTCCTGCGCAGGCACTCACGCCAGCGGGCCGGGGGCGGCGCGCCGGCACGCTGCCCGGTACGTCATGCGATCCCAGCACCTCGCCAAGCCCAGCACCAGAAAGCGCACATGACGTCACATCAGAACACGCCAAGTATGCGGAAGGCGCCACGGGCACGACTGCCCTGTGATACCGATCGCCTACGGAGTGTATCGTCCCGGGTGTCCATGGGGGGACATTTCACCCCATCACGCAAGGACGTGGGGCGGGTTGGACTCGATCGAGCCGGTCCGCCCCGGCGTAGCCACGAAAAGGCCGGTCGCAGCGACGTCATGTCGCTCAGGCTGGCCCCACTGGGTCGGTTGACCCTGGCGGGAGACCGGCGAGCTGTAGCTGACCAGGTGCGAATACTCCGCCTCGTTGATCGCTTCCCATGCTCAAGAAGATCATTTCCGGGAGAGCGGCCCCCGCTGCTGTCGGTGTCGGTCACTGCTGTGGCTATTGGGTCGACCCGAAGATCACTGGGCCTGCCGAATATCTCATCCGACCGGGTTGGGCGGCGCGTCGGTACTCGTGGATCACTCTGCCGAGCCGGTCGTGTCGGGGTATGTCCAGGCGGGTGATCTGTCTGGAATCGTGATCGGTTCGGGGATCGCGCGCAGCGGTGCCGCCTGGTTTATGGCCTGGTGGGGCTGGTGTGCGTTGTGATGCTGCTCGAATTCGCGCGGGGCGTGGCGCAGGTGGCGCGCGTTCCGGATCAAGGTCCGGTCGAGGAGTTCGTCGCGGCAGGGCCGCACTCGCCCCAAGGCTTCGGTCGGGAGGCGCCCCCCAGTTCCATGATGGAGTTCATCTGCGGTATACGGATGCCGGAGAGCTCGACTTGCATGTCGGTCTCGCCCAGGATCTGGTCGGAGAGAGCAGGGACTTCGCGTCCTGGTCGCGGTGATGTAGTTGACGGTTGCTCCGGCGCCTTCGAGCTCCATGGCCACGTTTCGGGTGGTCTGGCCGGCGCAGCGGGTGGTGGGATGCGCGGCGGCGCCCAGGATGCGGATGCGGCGGTTGGTGTGCTCGATGACTGCGAGGGTGTACTGGTTCTGGCTGGTCAGGGTGATGGTCTCGATGAAGTCGCACGCCAGGAGGGCGCCGGCCTGGGGTGTAGGTGGCAGCAGCCGCAGGGCGGCGAACGCGTTGGTGACAGTCGGGTATGCCGAGCGAAGCAAGACGAGCGATCATCCTGTCGCAGCCACCATTGTGTCCTTGAATTGTATGGATGACATTCTCGGCAGGCGCACGGCCGGAGATCAGCGATCAAGGCCATGACCTGGACGGATGAATTATCGGCACCCGCACGGCGCTGGCCTCATAATCCGCGCCGCCCTGGGAAGCAGCGAGTGGCAGCCATGACCTGCAGGCAACTGATCAGGCATCTGAGATATGTGCGATTTTTGGCCATTCGATCGGAACGGCATATGCGTCATTCTTCTCCTTGCTATGTTCTGTACTCGACATGTCTCATCGAGAGTCGATCGCCTGGCGTGATGGGGGCGGTATGCAGTGGCGTGAGCGCCGTGGGCGAGCCTGCGCTCAGGGAGGCATCCAGTGGGGCCGCGGCCCTGTAGGTGGCCCGTGCATGTGGGGGACGCCATGGGGCAGACGCTTCGCGTGTTCGGCCGAGCGGTATGAGTAGCCCAGTATGCAGGTGCGTTGCCACGGACGAATAGCTAGGGCTGGGGGGAGCTGGTCGATTCAGCTGACATCCCTCACAGCAGTGAATGTGACTTCATGTTCATTTCGCGAACGGGAATGGAGTGGTTCATGAATGCGACATCATGGGTGCGGAGCTTCGCGGCCGGGCTCACTGTGCTATCGGCGGTTGCGGGTGCTGGGGTGGCGGTCGCCGCACCGGCGCGGCCCGGGCCTGCCGCGTTGGCACAAAGGCCCCCCGTCCGTGCGGATCCCTCGCTGAACACGAGTACGGCGACTGCGGCGAACTACAGCAGCTTCGTGCAGGCCGTGCGGTTGCGTGCGACCAACGGTGAGGTCTTCTACCAGTCGATGTACAAGGTCCGGCCGCGTGCGACCAACGACCTGTTCCCGGTCGCCTTCACCACGGCTTCAGGGGCCCAGGTCTGGGAGATCGTGAGGTCGAGTGACCTCTACGGTGTGGGCTGGTACACCCCCCGCGATGACACCTACCACGCCCTCAAGGAGCACGACGGCAGCCACACCACCTACAAGCACACCGCCAACACCCGGCAGGTCCGCCTCGACTACGACGGGAGCTACACCACCCTGGAGCGGCGCGCGCAGACCTCCCTGGAGGCCGTGACGCTGGGCAGGACGGGTACCGACCGGGCCGCGGCCGAGCTCGCCACCAAGTCTGACAGCGGTAAGGAAGCCGCTGCGGCCCTGCTGGTTCTGGCCCAGGAGGTCAATGAAGCCGCCCGCTTCATCAAGATCGACGATCTGGTCAACAAGGGGTGGACCAGCAGTATCCCAACTGCTGATCGTGGCTTGATGGTCGATCTCGAAAAGGGCTGGGCCAGCTTCTCTGCTTGGGCCGTGAACAAGCTCAACAACCCTGCCACCCCGCCGCACCGGATCAACGCCCAGATCACCGTCAACGACCTGCAGACAGCCCAGACGTATCTGCGCGTCGTGAAGGTCCTCTGACCGAGCAGCTGTCACCTTCGCGGTTGGTGCGTTTCGGCGCGAACGCGCGCGTGGAAGGTTCTCGTCGTAGAGGCCGAGGCGGTGGGCGTCGAGGAGGATGGCCTTGAGCTTGTCGAAGGCGTTGGACTGGGTGGCGAGGCCGACGCCGTCGCGCTCCATGGCCTGGATGAAGGCCTCGACGACGCGGGAAAGAGGAGCCCGGGGCGCAAGCGCGGGATCGCCACCGACGTGCTCGGCCTGCTCATCGCGGTCCTGGTCACGGCCGCGAGCGTGCACGACAACGCCATCGGCATCACGCTGCTGGACAAGGTCGCCGCCGACAACCCGGGCGTGACCAAGGCCTGGGTGGACGCCGGGTTCAAGAACGCGGTGGCCGCACACGGCGCCGGGCTCGGCATCGACGTCGAGGTCGTCCAGCGCGATCCGGGGACCAAGGGGTTCGCGCCGGTGCCCAAGCGCTGGGTGGTCGAGCAGACCTGGGGCACGTTGATGCTGCACCGGCGCCTGGCACGCGACTACGAGACGCTGCCGGCCAGTGCGGAGTCGATGATCTATTGGTCGATGAGCGACAACATGACCCGCCGACTGACCGACACCACGACACCGACCTGGCGCGATCCACCACGCGAGAGCGGCGACGCATAGCAGGAGGCACACGATGGGGTCGCTGCTGGAACGGCTGGCCGAACGCGAGGCCGGTGCCCGCGAACGCGTCGAACTCCTGCGCGGCCAGATCGACGCGCTGGTCGCGCAGTTGGCCGAGGCCGAGAACGCCCTGACGCGCCTGGAGATCACCCGCGAGACCGTGCTCGCACTGGCCGCCGAGGACGAGGCGGAGCACGCCGCCGACCCGGTCCTGTCCCAACCGGCCTACCGACACATCCTGGCCGCCTTCGAGCACGCCGAGACCGGACTCCGTGCCAAGGACCTCTGCCCAGATCCAGTACCGTCCGCACCTGATCGACGGAGCACTCACCCAGGCCGGGCTGATCATGGATTACTGACCACGACCAGATCCGACAACACGCATTCAAATTCAGTGGTTGGGCCGGTGGAGCGTAGAGAACTCCCATCTTCCCGGCTCAGCAGGCACCTCTCTGCGTCTGGCCCTCCCGCAGCCCGTCATCGATCGATGGATCCAGGCTCAAATGGGGGTAGGGCAGATGTACGCGTAGTTGGAATTCAGAAGACCTCCTGCTATGTGGAGAAGCTTCGGGGTGCGGGGGCACGCGAAGTCGTCCTCGCCGTCCCCTTCGAGCAGTCGCGCGTCAATGGCGATGCCGTTGACTTTGCGTCCTTCCCTCTCCAGCAGATCCTTCAGGAAGGCCTCAGGGGAAGAACGAAACGCAGCCCGTTCATTCGCGTTCAGCTCAACGTTGAATACCTCTGTCTCTTCCACCCATCCCCCCTGCGTCTCCTGGTTGATTTTCGCCATCGCTCGTCCTCCAGATCACCGACGGGATCAGTTCGCAGCGTGAGTGACGTGTTAACTGCCGATTTGGAGCATTACGCCGTCCTTCTCGATCGGGGCGTTCGGCTTCAGGTTGAATGTGATCGACCGGAAGGGTGTGGACCTGCGGAGGCGAATGCTGCCGTTGGAATCAGAAGGCGTGGTTGCTGTGCGGTTCTTGGCCACGCCCTGGACTACGTTGTTCGTGACCGTGAAACCATTGTCGCCGCTGAGCTGAGTGACAGTCGTGTCCACCGGAAACGTCAGGATCGAGCCGATCGATCCCAAGTAGAAGACGGCATCAAGTACCTCGGCGCCGAAGTCGACTGTGAACTCGGGA
>NZ_JBEZIQ010000035.1:0-8530 GCF_040651155.1 Kitasatospora sp. NPDC048545 | reverse complement strand
ATCCGCTTCGCCCAGGGGGCCGGTGACCGTCACTGTTCGGCCGTCCAGTGTCCCGGTCGCCTTTTGATCGCTGTCGCGGGACGTCCAGTCAACGAACGCGTGCTGTTCTGTTGCCATTGCCTCGGCCTTCCAGACGCTATGACCCATCCGAGTCAAAAGGGTTCACCCCGGAGTCTCGCGCTACGCGAGGCCCATCCGGTCCCGCCGGGGCATCTGTCTTCTCGCCAACGGCCGCGCTACTCAGCCTTTTTCCCATGGCCGAAGGATGTACTGCCAATGGGTGCCTTTCTTCGAGCGTAGCGGAACATGAAGTTCACGCATCTCGGGCCCGAACCCAGGGCTGTTGCAAGTCGTTTGATCTTTGATCGGTGCTGATCAGGTGATGCCGATGTCCGGCACCAGTCGGCGCGGGATGTCGCCGAAGTAACGGAACGCTTCGGCATGGGCCTCGGTCCAGGCGTGCTGGTCCATGTGGACTACCGGGCGGACGACGTCCGGCAGAGCACCCACCTCTACCAGGCTCGCACCGGCTGCCAGTGGCGCTACCTGCCCCACGACCTGCCGCCGAAGAGCGCGGTGTACTACTACTTCGCGCTGTGGCGCGACGACGGCACCACCGAGGCCATCCACGACCTGCTGCGCTGGCAGGTCCGCGAGATGCGCAGACGGCACGAGGACCCCACCGCCGTGGTCCTGGACTCACAGACCGTATGGGCCTCGACGAACGCACCCAAGGACACCACCGGACTGGACCCCGGAAAGAAGAGCCCTGGTCGCAAGCGCGGCATCGCCACCGATGTCCTCGGCCTGGTCATCGCCGTGGTGGTGGTCGCCGCCAGCGTGCACGACAACGCCATCGGCATCGCGCTGTTGGACAAGGTCGCCGCGAGCGCACCCACGCACCGTGACCAAGGCGTGGGTGGACGCCGGGTTCAAGAACGCCGTCGTCGAGCACGGCGCCCGGCTGAGCATCGACGTCGAGGTCGTCCAGTGGGAACCCGGCACGCGAGGGTTCACGCCCGAGCCCAAGCGGTGGGTGGTCGAGCAGACCTGGGGCACCCTGATGCTGCACCGCAGGCTCGTGCGCGACTACGAGACGAAGCCGGCCAGCTCAGCGGCGATGATCCACTGGTCCATGGCCGACGTCATGCTCCGACACCTCACCCGCACCTCCACCCCGACCTGGCGCGCTCCGCCCGTCTGGTCTCCGACACCTCCAAGGAGCGGGAGTATCGATGAGGGAACTCCTGGACAAGATCGAGGCCCGGCAGCAGCTGGTCCAGGACACGGTCGAGCGGCTGCGTGAGCAGATAGCCCTGCTCGGCGAACAACTCACCGCTGCCGAAAGCACCTTGAAACGCCTCCAGGCCACTCGCGAGACCGTACTGGAGCCGGCGGCCGAGGACGGTGCCCCGCTGCCCGAGCCCCTGCCACCCGGCTACCGCGAGGTCCTCGCCGCCTTCGAGCAGGCCGGGCGAGGCCTGCGGGCCAGGGACGTTTGCCAGGCCCTGGACATCGGGCTGGAGCCGAGCACACCGAGGGCACCCGCGCCAAGCTGAAGCGCCTGGTGAACCGCGGCATCCTCACCGAACCCGAACCCGGCCTGTTCACCCTGCCCCAGCCCACGTCGGCGGCACCCGACACCAGCTCGAACTGAAACTGATGACCCATCACAGCACACCCTGCTCAAAACACATATCGTTGCCGCGGAACGCTGATCACCATTACGGTCGCCCTCGAAGGTTGAGTCGCTAACGCGGAACGGCGGGGGTGCAGTGCTCGATACGCTGGTGACAACTGCGGCCGGGGCTCTCTCCGCCACGATCGGCGTCGTGGTCGGAGGCATCGTCACGCGGCGTGCGCAGGACCGGCAGTGGCTCCGCGACCAACAGTTGGCCGCCTACCAGGAGCTGTTCAGCCACTACGCCAAGTTCACGATGGAAATTGGGCGGGCGCATGCCGACCGTCGAGGCTGGGATTACGACTGGGGAGAGTGGAGTGCGGTCCTGACACGCGTGAGCCTGGTAGCCCCCAACGATGTGGCGACAGCGATTGACGAGTTCGGCCACGCCGTCGATGGCTTCCTGGAGCAAGTAGCGAGGCGGACCGATCCACTGAGGAATCCGCTGAGCCCGGAGGAGTTCCACGCGGCCAAACGAGAACCGGCCCAGGCACAGATACGACTCGTCAACGCCATACGACGGTCGCTGGGCAACGATCGCGGGCTGCCCTTCCGAATCGGCGGGTGAACCATGGGCCAAGGTGCCCTGCCCGGCTGACGCAATCTGTTGACCGAAACGGCCATAAGCTCGCAGACCGCCCTCTGAAGCTCCCGCAGCCGCCGCACTGCCTCGGGTGCAGGACGATTCGCTGCTTCCGCTGCTTGCCGGGAAGCCCACTTGCGAAGCGCAAGCCCTGGGAAGTACTGGTCGCCGTCGTAGACCCACAGCAGCTGGGCGCGAATCATCCCCGTCACGTAGGCCTCGCTTTCGGCGGGAGGACCGGTGAACGCACGCCACGGTTCGAGTGGTCCTGCGGCCGTGTGAGCACCGTCGGCGTACCTGCCGGTCAGTGACAGCGTGGTCGTGCTTTGAGGCAGTAACGGCAGTAGCGCTGTGACGGGGAAGTTCAGCGAGCGGGCGTCGTCCGTCATGCGCCCGTCGAGACGCCAGTGGGGTCCGTCGGCTTCGACTTGGAGATCGCTGCAGCCCATGTTCTCTACCAGGATCTTGACCACTCGCCGGGGTGTCATGCCGCAGTCCCGGTAGATGTCCGGGAATCCGGAGTTCTGGATGGGTGCTCGCTGACGCCCCTTTCTTGCAGTCACGCGAAGGGGATGATCAAGAATCGGATCCACATATTGCTCTTACTTGCCAGCGACCGACAACGTCACCGGCACGACCGATTCCACGACAGAGCTCTGGGGAGACGGCAGCAGAGCCGCTGCGATCCCGCCGACGGCGGAGATACGGGCCTCGTCCAGAGGCTCCAGGATGTCGAGGAGCGCAAGAGTCGTGATCCCTGTGGTTCGTCTTCTCGGCGATGCTCGCCTGGGTCGTGTTCATCACCGTCCGGCTCGAACACGGTCAGCAGGAGTTGCCCGCCGCCGTCCGAGCGGCCGGTGGAATCCTGTGGCCACGACGCCCCGGCGGGGTGGCCACAGCCTGCCGTCGGACCGGACGGGAACCGGCTACCGGCGTAGCTGCTCGACCAGTGCGGTGAAGAGCTGCAGGTTTCCCTCCCGGCATCTTGACGAGGTGTTGACTCCGGAGACGGCGCGCGCCGAGTGGGCGTCTGTCGGCCGCTGCGCCAACGGGGCGAACCCGCGTGGACGGTTCCCGGAAGCGGAGCGGCTGTCGCATAGCCTGTCGCCCTGCTACCGCCTCGGTGGCGCCGGCTCGGGGACGAGGACAGGGGCGCAGGGTGAGTTCGACGGGTGCGGCTGCGTCGACGCGGCGGACCAGGTTTCGGGCGTGGCTGCTGGAGGGCCTGTCCGACATGGCCAAGCAGTACCCCGGGCCGCACGCGGAGGCGCCGGTCGAGCACAAGGGTCGGCGCTGGTGGCGGGTCATGTGCCTGACCGGCCTGGACTACTTCTCCACGCTCGGCTACCAGCCCGGCATCGCGGCGCTCGCCGCCGGGCTGCTCTCGCCGGTGGCGACCATCGTGCTGGTGATCGTCACCCTGCTGGGCGCGCTGCCGGTCTACCGGCGGGTCGCGAAGGAAAGCCCGCACGGCGAGGGCTCGATCGCGATGCTGGAACGACTGCTCTCCTTCTGGAAGGGCAAGCTGTTCGTCCTCGCGCTGCTCGGCTTCGCGGCGACGGACTTCCTGATCACCATCACCCTGTCGGCGGCCGACGCCACCGCGCACCTCGTGGAGAACCCGCACCTGACCAGCGCCCTGTCGGGCAAGCAGGTCCTGATCACCCTGCTGCTGGTCGCCCTGCTCGGCGGAGTCTTCCTCAAGGGCTTCAGCGAGGCGATCGGCCTGGCGGTGTTCCTGGTCGCGGTCTACCTCGCACTCAACGTGGTCGTCGTGGTGAACGGGCTCTGGCACGTGCTGAAGTCTCCGCACCTGGTCACCGACTGGACGGACGCGCTGACCGCCGAGCACGGAAACGTGATCGCGATGATCGGAGTCGCGCTGGTGGTCTTCCCCAAACTGGCGCTCGGCCTGTCCGGCTTCGAGACCGGCGTCGCCGTCATGCCGCACATCGAGGGCGATCCGGAGGACACCGAGGAAAAGCCGACCGGCCGGATCCGCGGCGCCCGCAAGCTGCTCACCACGGCTGCGCTGATCATGAGCTGCTTCCTGATCACGACGAGCTTCATCACCACGCTGCTGATTCCCAAGGCCGCGTTCGAACCCGGCGGGCCGGCCAACGGGCGGGCACTCGCCTACCTCGCGCACGAGAACCTGGGGAACACGTTCGGCAGCATCTACGACATCTCGACCATCGCGATCCTCTGGTTCGCCGGCGCTTCGGCGATGGCCGGGATGCTCAACCTGCTGCCGCGCTACCTCCCGCGCTACGGCATGGCCCCGCACTGGGCGCGGGCGGTGCGGCCGATGGTGATCGTGCTGACCCTGATCGCCTTCCTCGTCACCTGGCTCTTCGACGCGAGCGTGGACGCCCAGGGCGGCGCGTACGCGACCGGCGTCCTGGTGCTGATCAGCTCCGCTGCCATCGCCGTCACCATCGCTGCCCACAAGGCCGGGCAACGCAACTGGACCATCGCCTTCGCCGTCATCGCGGCGGTGTTCCTCTACACCACGGGCGTGAACATCGCCGAACGCCCGGACGGCGTCAAGATCGGCGCCTGCTTCATCGGCGGGATCATCCTGGTCTCCTTCCTGTCCCGGCTGCGTCGGGCGTTCGAACTGCGCGTGACCGACGTGGTGCTGGACGAGGCCGCCGATCGCTTCGTCCGCGACTACACCCATCGGACGATGCGGCTGATCGCCAACGAGCCGAACACCCGTGGCCTGGCGGAGTACCAGGAGAAGAAGCGGGAGGTCCGGGCGCACCACGACATCCCGGCCGACATCGACCTGGTCTTCGTCGAGGTGACCGTCCGGGACCCGTCCGAGTTCGAGTCGGTGCTGGACGTTCACGGCGAGGTCCTGCACGACCGCTACCGTGTGCTGACGCTGGAGAGCTCCAGTGTCCCCAATGCGCTGGCGGCCCTGTTGCTGACCATCCGGGACCGTACCGGGCAGCTTCCGCACATCTACTTCGAGTGGACCGAGGGCGGTCCGGTCGGCCACTTCCTGCGCTTCTTCCTGTTCGGGCAGGGCGAGGTCGCACCGGTCACCCGCGAGGTGCTGCGCGAGGCCGAGCCGGACCGCTCCCGCCGCCCGCGCGTCCACGTCGGGTAGGGCGGAGCATGGACCTGGAAGCGGAGAGAGGCGGCGGGACGGCGGTGGCCGGGAAGCTGCGGGTGTTCCTGGGAGCGGCACCGGGGGTCGGTAAGACGTACGCCATGCTCCGGGAGGGGCGGCGGCTGCGGACCGAGGGGCTGGACGTGGTGGTCGGCCTGGTCGAGACGTACGGGCGGCACGGGACGGAGAACCAGCTGAGGGACCTGCCGGTGCTGCCCCGGCGACCGGTGTCGTACCGGGGCGTGGAGCTGACGGAGCTCGACCTGGACGCCCTGCTGGCGCGCCGCCCGGCGCTCGCGCTGGTGGACGAGCTCGCCCACACCAACGTGCCCGGAGGCCGGAACGAGAAGCGCTGGCAGGACGTGCGGGAGCTGCTGGACGCCGGGATCGACGTGGCGACGACACTCAACATCCAGCACCTCGAGAGCCTCAACGACGTCGTCGAGCAGATCACCGGCGTCGCCCAGCGCGAGACCATCCCCGACGACGTCGTCCGGGCCGCCGACCGGATCGAGCTGGTCGACCTCAGCCCGCAGGCGCTGCGCACCCGGATGGCGCAGGGGGAGGTCTACCCGCCGGACCGGATCGACGTGGCGCTGGACCACTACTTCCGGGCCGGCAACCTGGGCGCGCTGCGGGAACTGGCGTTGCTGTGGCTCGCGGACCGGGTGGAGGAGGAGCTGGCGGACTACCGGGCCCGGCACGGCATCCGGGCGCCCTGGGAGACCAAGGAACGGATCATGGTCGCCCTCAACGGCGCACCGCAGGGCGAGCACCTGATCCGCCGGGGAGCCCGCACCGCGACCCGGGTGCACGGGGACCTCCTCGGCGTGCACGTCCGCCTGGACGACGGCACGGTCGAGCGCGAGCCGCCGGGCCTGGCGCCGCAGCGGGAACTGCTCCGGGAGTTGCGCGGCACCTACGTGGAGGTGAGCGGCAGCGACGTCGCGCGGGCTCTGGTGGACTTCGCCCGGACGGAGAGCGCCACGCAGCTCCTGCTGGGGCCGACCAGCCGCAGCAGACTGCGTGAGCTGGTATCCGGCTCGGTGATCAACCGGGTGATCCGGCTGGCCGGCCCGATCGATGTGCGCGTGCTGCCGCCGCCGGAGCCGGGACTGCTGACGGTGCCGCCCGCGCCGCGCAGACGCCGCCCGGCACTCGTCCCGGTCCGGCGGCGCCGGCTGGCGTGGCTGCTCGGACCAGCCGGAGCGATCGCACTGGCCTGGGCGCTGTCGCCGCTGCGCGACTCGCTCGGCCTGCCCGGCGTGCTGCTGTGCCTGCTGCTGGTGGTGGCGGGGACGGCTCGGCTGGGTGGGCTGCTACCCGCGGCGGGCAGCACGGCAGCGGGTGCACTCGCGGCGGACTACTTCTTCACCACGCCCTGGCACAGCCTGACGGTGGAGCAGGGCGCTGACGTCGCGGCGCTGCTGGTGTTCCTCGCGGTGGCCGGGGTGATCTCCCACCTGATCGACGGCCTGACGCGCCGCTCGCAGCAGGCGGACCGGGCGCGCGCGGAGGCGGCCGTCCTCACCAGGCTGGCGGGGGAGACGGTGGAATCGGGGGCACGGGTGTCGTCCGATCTGGTGGCCGAGCTTCGGCAGGTCTTCGGGCTGGACGCGGCCGCCGTACTCGTTCGTACGGGCGCGCTCTGGCAACCGGCGGCTTCGGCCGGGGCGGAGGTGCCGCTGCTGCCCGACGAGGCGTCGTTCTCCGTCGGCCTGGGGGACGAGGCGGTCCTCGTCCTGCGGGGTACGCCGCTCACCGAGGAGGACACCCGGTTGCTCGGGCCGTACGTCACCCAGTTGAAGCTGGCCCGGGAGCGTGAGCGGCTGGTCGCGCAAGCATCGGCGGCCGAGGTCCTCGCGCACGCCGACGCGCTGCACACGGCGTTGCTGGAAGCCGCCGGAGAGGACCTGCGCACGTCGCTGGCAGCGGTGCGCCGGGAAGCGGAACGGGTGCCGGACCCGGACCGGCGGCGGATCGGCGCCGAGGTCGAACGGATGGAGCGGCTGATCGCCAACCTGCTGGATCTGAGTCGGCTGCGGGCCGGGGTGATGCCGGTGGTGCTGCGGCCGACGGCGGTGGCCGAGGTGGTGCGGGCCGCTGCCGAGGGACTGACCGGCGTGCGCATCGACCTGGAATCGGAGCTGCCGCGGGTACTCGCCGATCCCGGGCTCCTGGAGCGGGCGTTCGCGGACCTCCTGGCCCCCGGGGCGGCGGGAGCAGGGCCGGTGGTGGTCGACGCAGGCCAGGTGGCCGGGCGGGTGGACGTCCGGGTCACCGTGCACGGAGGCGAGGCTGTCGGTCGGGAGGAGACCGGGCCGGCGGTGGTGCGGGGCTTCGTGGAGGCGATGAACGGCGAGCTGGCCGTCGAGGAGGCACCCGGCGGCGGCACCGCCTACGTGATCAGCCTGGTCCCTGCGGTGGCCTGATCCCATGGCGCGGATCGGTCGGCGAGGCGGGGCGTCAAGATCGCGTCGTGAATCCGGGCGTCGGCGTAAGGATCTCGTCAACGCGGGGCGAGGGGCCGTGGGCCCGTGGGTTTGCTGGCCTCGAACGAACTCGCGACGAAGCTGGGACAGGACGATGCACATGTACTCCGCCCGCCCCGGTGGCCGTCGCTACCATCCCGTCCTCGACCGCCTGCCGGTCCCGGTGTCGGGCACCGCGGCCCTGGTCGCAGGGGGCGCGCTCGCACTCGGCCTCGGTTGGCTGGGCGAGCTCCACGCCGGCTGGTTCCCGTACATCGCGTACATAAGCCTGGCCGCGTTGGCAGGAGCCTTCTCCCGGCCCCTGGCCGCGCCACTGGTCGGCCTGGCAGCGTGGTTGTGTTGCAACGCCTTCGTCGAGCACCGCCATGCCGAACTCGGCTGGTCCGGCGTGGGGATCGAGAGCGGGCACTTCGTTCTCTTCACTGCCGCTGCCTTGGTGCTCTCCCTGCCTGCTGCGATTCCGCGTCGGGCGATCCGCGTCGAGCGCCTTCCGGTCGGCGAAGGGGCCGAGCGTCACGTCGGTTGATGCCCGCCGCCTCGGCGTCGTTCCGGAGGCGGCGGGCCGGTCTGCTATCCGAGGCCGGGGACGAACTGGATGAGCAGGTCGATGGCCTTGATGCCGAGGAAGGGCAGGATCAGTCCGCCGAGTCCGT
>NZ_JBEZIQ010000034.1:0-113292 GCF_040651155.1 Kitasatospora sp. NPDC048545 | reverse complement strand
CCTGGCCGAAGTCGCCGCCGGAGCCGCCGCCGCGCGGGGTGAGGGTGTAGGCCTCGTCGATGAACAGCACGCCGCCGCGGGCGCGTTCGAAGGCGCCGCGGGTGAGCTGGGCGGTGTGGCCGATGTAACGGCCGACCAGGTCCGCGCGGGTGACCTCGACGAGCCGGCCGCCGGGCAGCACGCCGAGTTCGGCGAGCAGCCGTCCGTACAGCCGGGCGACGGTGGTCTTGCCGGTGCCCGGCGGCCCGGCGAAGACCAGGTGGTGGCTGATCCTCGGAGTGGGCAGTCCGGCCTCCTCCCGGCGGCGCACCTGGGTGAGCAGGTCGACCAGGTTCTCGACCTGTTCCTTCACCGCGGCGAGGCCGACCATCGAGCGCAGCTGTGCCTGCGGACCGGCCTCCCCCGCCGTGGCGCCGACGGCCGGGGCGGCCTGCTCGCCGACATCGGCCGGCAGCAGCCGGGTGAGTGCGGCGTCGTCGAACCGGTCCAGCCCGGCGAGCCGGGAGGCCTGCCGGTCGACCACGTCCTCGAAGACCGTACGGGCGGCCCGGCCGTTGCCGAAGTCGGCACCCCTGGGCATCCGTTCGAACAGCGCGGCCAGCGCCTCGCGGGTGCCGTCGGCGAGTTCGTAGCCGTGTCCGTCGGCCGTACGGTCGACGATCGTGACCAGCTCGTCCACGGCGTAGTCGGCGAACTCGACGGTCCGGCTGAACCGGGAGGCCAGGCCCGGGTTGGCGGCGAGGAACGCGCGCATCCCGGCCTCGTCCCCGGCGACGACGACCACGAGGTCGTCCCGGTGGTCCTCCATCAGCCTCACCAGGGTGTCGATCGCCTCGCCCCCGACGTCCGGCCCGGTGCCGCCGGAGTCGGCGGACAGCGTGTACGCCTCGTCGACGAGGAGCACACCGCCACGGGCCTTCCTGACCGCCTCGGTGGTCTTCAGGGTGGTCCCGCCGATGACCGGGGCGACCAGGTCGGCGCGGGCGACCTCGACCAGATGGCCGCTGCGCAGCACGCCGAGCTCGGCCAGGATGGCACCGTAGAGCCGGGCGACGGTGGTCTTGCCGGTGCCGGGCGGCCCGGTGAAGACCAGGTGCCGGCTCATCGGCACGGCGGGCAGACCGGCCCGTTCCCGGCGCCGGGTCAGCTTGGTGAGGTTGACCAGGGTGGCGACCTGCTCCTTGACGCCCTCCAGCCCGACCAGGGCCTCCAGCAGGGCCTGCGGCCCGTGCGGACCCGACGGGCCGGCACCGGCGGCGTGGCCCCGGGGTCTCCCGTCGGCGGGCGCGGACCCGTCGGTGGCGGTGGCGGCCGTCCCGGGCTCGGTGGCGGCGGCCGGCGGCGGACCGTGGGCGTCCGGCGACCGGTTGTGTCCGCTGTCGAGGTTCTCGACCGCGAGCCGGTCGGTCGGCTCGGTCTGCCGCAGTCCCGCGCCCCGGTTGCCGGTGGCCAGGCAGTCGGTGAGCCGGACGGGCTCCGCGGACTCGGAGCGCAGCCCGTCCGCGGTGTTGTCGGTGAGTCGGCAGGCGGTCAGGGTGGCGCGGGAGCCGGCCATCAGGTGGAGTCCGTGGCGGCGGTTGGTGCGCAGCCGGGAGCGGGTGGCGGTCAGTTCGCCGCCGCGTTCGACGCTCGCGCCGTCGAAGGCGTTGCCGGTGGCGTCGACCTCGTGCAGGACGGCGGTGCCCCCGGTGCCGACCGAGATGCCGCATGACCTGCCGTCGCGCACCTCGCTGCCGCGGACGTCGGTGCGGGCGCCGTCGGCGATCCGCACGCCGTGCATGCCGGAGCGGAGCACGGTGGCGTCCTCGACCCGGCCGCGCCCGCCGCGCAGCACCTCGATCCCGTGGCCGCCGGCGGCGGTGACGGTGGTCCGGCGCAGCAGCGGGTCGGCGCCCTCGCGCACCACGATGCCGGTGCCCGCCGCGGAGCGGACCTCCAGCCGGTCGAAGTCGGCAGCGCTGCCGCCGGTGAGTTCGACGCCGTCGGTCTCGGCGTCGCGCACCGCCGCCCGGATCAGGACGGGGCGGGCCGCCCCGCCGACGTGGATGCCGGCCCGGGCGGGGGCGGTGACCTCGCAGTCCTCGAAGGTGCCCCGGGACCCGCCCGTGATGTGCAGGCCGTGGCCGTGGGGGCGCACGGCGCGGCAGCGACGCAGCAGCGGGTCGGTGCCGTCGGTGAGCAGGTAGCCGTGGCCGCGAACAGCGGTCACGGTGCAGTCCTCCAACACGACCCGGGCGGCGGAGCCGACGAACACGCCCAGCGCGCTGTCGCGGATCTCGGTGCGCAGCAGGCGCAGGCCGCTGCGCTCCTCCAGGGCCACGGCGGGCTTGTCGGTGGCGGAGATCTCGCAGTCCTCGACCACGCCGCCCGATTCCCCGTTGGCACACACCCCGTTGCCCCGGGCGTCGCGCAGCACGCAGCGCCGTACGGTCGGGGCCGCCCGCTCGCCGATCACCACGGCGGAGGTGCCCAGGTGTTCGATGAGGCTGTCCTCGACGAGGCCGGCCCCGGTGGAGGTGTCGACCAGTCCGGCACCGGCCGGGTTGACCACCCGGCAGCCGTGCATGGCGAGTTCGCCCTGCCGGCGGGCGAGCACGGCGGTCCACGCGTTGCCGACGACCTCGCAGTCCCGCAGGGCGAGCCGGCCGCGCGGGACGTCCACGGCGGGCAGCTGGTCGTCCTGCCCCAGCAGCACCAACCCGGTCAGCCGGACGGTTGCGGCGAGGACCTGGACGACCGAGCCGCGCCGCGGGCTGATCCGCACGCTGCCCCGGGCGTCCTCGGCGGCGATGCTGACCTCCTTGGTGAGCACCAGGTTCTCGTCGTACCGGCCGGGGCGGACCGAGATCACCGCGCCGCTGCCGGCGGCCTGGAGGGCTTCGCCGATCGTGCGGTAGGAGCCGGGCTCCCGCTGCTCCGCGCAGACCGTCAGCACCGGGCGCGACATGCCTGGGGTTCCCTTCGTCATGGGGCGTGGTGGTTCGTCACCGGTGACCCGGCCGGCCGGGTGACCGGACCGTCGGCCGGGTCGTCGCCCTGGCGCCCGGGTCAGGGCGTGCAGGTCGCGCGGACCGCACTGGCGGCGTGGTGGGCCTCCTTGGCCCCGCTGGTCCAGTCGACGCCGCGGCTGTGCAGGGTGAGGGCGATCGGGCCACGGTAGGGGAACGGCCCCTTGGTCACCCAACTTCCCAGACTGGCGGTCTGGTTGATGGAGAACGAGCCGACCTGGCCGCCGCCGCTCTGCACCGTGTAGTAGCTCGGGTTGCCGCCGACCTGCTTCACGTTGCCGCTGGCCGGGATGTAGACGGCCAGGGTGCAGCTGGTGACCTTGTCCAGGGTGAAGGTCCAGACCACCGAGTTGCTCTTGTCGTCGTTCGCGTCACCGGACATCGGCATCGAGGCGTACGTGCCGTTGCAGCCGTCGCCGGTGTAGCCGCCGGAGTTGTTGCGCCAGCCCTTGTCACCGTCGTCGTACCAGCCGACGGTGCGGTACCCGCCGCAGTACGGTCCGGCGATCGCGGTGACCGGCGCGGGCGGCTTGGCGGCCGGCGGCGCCGACGTCGGGGACCCGGCCGGCGGCGGGACCGGCTGGTTGGGGGCGGGCTGGGTCGGCGCGGGCTGCTGGGGCCCGGGCTTGGCGCCGCCGGCGGTGCCGCCGCCCGGGGCGGCACCCCCCGGACCGCCCGGGGCCTGGCCGGTCCCGCCCGCGGAACTCCCGCCGCCCGCCTGCGGGTTGGCCGCCCCGCCGGGCTGGGCGGCGGCGTTGGAGCCGCCGCCCCCGCCGGAGCCGTTCGGGGCCTGGGTCGGCGAGGCCGAACCGGCGTCCACCGGCGGGACGACCGCCCCTGGCTGCCCGTCCGGGGCGGGGCCGCCGCCGCTGGTGCCGCCGTGCTCGTCGTACCCGGGGACGAAGCCGCTGCCGCCGTCCCCGCCGCCCTGCCCGTACCCGGGCAGCGCGTCGGCCCGGCCGGGCCCGTGCCCGGGACCGTTGCCGCCGAGCCGGGTCACCACCACCGAGGTGCCGATCAGCACCAGGCCGACGGCGACGGCCGCCGCGATCATCGGCCGGGAGACCCGGCTGGGACGGGCACCGGGGTCCGCACCGGCCTCCTCGGAAGATGCACCGGATGCGGCGGCCGAGGTCCGGGGCGTCCCGGCGGCCGACACCGCCGGAGCGGCGGCGACCCGGCCCCCGGCTTCGGCCTTCGGCTCCGCCTCGGGCGCGCCCTCGGTCCCGGGCACGGCCCCGGACCCGGAGGCGGACCTCGGCCCGGACCCACCCCGCGCGGGCAGCACGACAGTCGGTGCGCCCGCAGCCGCCTCCCCCGCCTCCGGGGCGGTCCCCGACTTCGGCGCGGCCCCCGACTCCGGCGCGGTTGTCGGGGCCTCCTCGGCAGCCAACGCCCAGTTCACCGAAGGGAGTCGGATGCCGGCCGGCCTCCGCCCCGACCCGCCGCGCTGTTCCTCGCCCACCATGCGTCCCCTGTGTTCGACTTCACTCCTCCAGGGAGGTACGGGCGGACCTCCCCCGCCGGTTCAGCCCGGACCGGCCGGGGAGTCCGTGCTCCGGGGCCCGGCGTCAGTGCCCGCCGGCGCCGAGGGCGTCCAGCCGGGCCCGGACGGCGTCGGCGTCGCGGTGCTGGAGGTGTTCGAGGATGGCCAGGCTCCTCGTCCAGGCGGCCGAAGCCGCCGCCGTGTCACCGAGGGCGAGGTGGGTGTCGCCGATGTGGGTGTGGATGTCGGCCTGGAGGAAGTAGTCGCCGACCTCTTGCCGCAGGCGCAGGGACTCGTGGTAGGCGGGGAGGGCGTCCCCGTACTCGCCGAGCTGGTGGTGGATGTAGCCGATGCTGTCCTGGATGGACGACTGGGCGGGGAGGTTTCCGGTGGCGCGGGCCAGGTCCAGTCCCTGCCGGCAGTGCACGAGCCCCGCGCGCGGCTCGCCCCGGTGCGTCAGGTACCAGCCGATGCTGTTGAGCGCGAGGGCCTGCCCGTTGCGGTCGCCGATCTCCCGGAACAGTTCCAGCGCCCGCCGGGACTCCGACACCGCCTCCGCGTTGTCGTGCTCCTCGCCGCGGGCGAGCGCGAGGTCGAGCCGAGTCCTGCCCTCGCCCGGCCGGTCACCGAGCGCGTCGAACAGGTCGAGGGCCAGGCCCAGTTCGTGCCGGGCCCGGGGCTGGCGGCCCTGGGAGCGGTGGACCTGGCCGAGCCAGCGGTGCGCGTGGGCCCGGCCGCGGAGGTCCCCGGACCGTTCGGCGGCGGCGAGCGCGGTCTCGCCGGCTCGCTGCCACTGCGCCCACAGCCCCGACTTGAGCAGGAAGGACACCTGCACGCCGACGAGTCGCCAGGCGTGCGCGTCGAGCCCCGCCCGGTGGGCCAGGTCGACGACCCGTTCGAGCACCGCCTGCTCCCCGCGGTACCACGCGAGGGCCTGCGCCCGGTCGGCGAGGGCCTCGGCCTGCGCCCCGGCGGCCGGCTCACCGAGCGGCAGCGGCTGCCAGGACGCGTCGTCGGCGTAGGCCAGACAGCCGGCCCGGTGCGCGGTGTGGAGGTAGTGGTCGAGCATCCGCAGGGTCGCCCCGGCCCGCTCCCGCGGGGGCTCGTCGGCGGCCGCCCGTTCGGCGGCGTAGGCGCGCAGCAGGTCGTGCAGGGTGTAGCGTCCCCGGTCCGGCTCGGCGATCAGGTGGGCGCGGTGCAGGTCGTCCAGCAGCCGGCGGGTCCGGGACGGCGGCAGTCCCGCGAGGCTCGCGGCCGCGGCGACCCCGATGGACGGCCCGGGGTGCAGGCCGAGCAGCCGGAACAGGCGGGCGGCCTGCGGCGCCAGGGCGCGGTAGGACCAGGAGAGCACCAGCCGCACGTCGGCGTGCCCGTCGCCGGCCGACAGCAGGTCCAGGCGGGCGCGGGAGTCGCGCAGTTCGCGCGCCCAGACGCCGAGCGGGGTGCCGGGGTGCTCGGCCGCGCGTGCGGCGGCGATGTTCAGGGCGAGCGGCAGGCGGGCGCACAGCTCGATCAGTTCGTCGGTCCCGTCGGGCTGCTCCTCGACGGCCCCGGGGCCGAGGCGGCGGGCGAGCAGTTCGCGCGCCTCGGCGCGGGAGAGCACGTCGAGGGCGAGCGGGACGGCGCCCTCCAGCGCGACCAGTCCGGGCATCCGGTTCCGGCTGGTGACCATGACCAGGCAGGTGTCCGAGCCGGGCAGCAGCGGACGGACCTGCTCCGCCTCGCGGGCGTTGTCGAGGACGATCAGCGTCCGGGTGCCGGCCAGCCGGCTGCGCAGGAGCGCCAGTTGCCCGTCGGGGTCGGCGGGGATGCGCGGGGCCGGGACGCCGAGCGCGTCCAGGAAGCCGCGTGCCACGTCGGCCGGGTCCGTCGGGGCCCGGGCCGGGTCGAAGCCGCGCAGGTTGGCGAAGAGCTGCCCGTCGGGGAAGCGGTCGGCCACCCGGTGGGCGAAGTGCACGGCAAGTGTGGTCTTGCCCACGCCCGCGGTGCCGGCGATCGCCGAGATCACCACCGCGCCGCAGCCGGGGATCCGATCGCCCAGCAGTGCGTCGAGTGCCCGGAGTTCGCCGGAGCGGCCGGTGAAGTGACGGATGGCCATGGGAAGTTGCTGCGGCACGACCGGCCCGGCCGGCGGGTGCGGGAACGGCGGGGCGGCCACCGCGTCGGGCGCGGGCGGCCGGGCGGCCGCCGGGGCGTCCGGTCCGGCCGGCTCCTCGGCGCCCACGTCGCGGGCCGCCGCCAGCCACCGGGCCCGGGTGTCCGGATCGACGCCCAGGGCCTCGGCTAGCCGGACCACCGAGGACATCCGCGGCCGCCGCCCGCCCGCCTCCAGCGCACTGATCGACCGGGCCGACACCCCCGAGCGCTCCGCGAGTTCGTCCTGGCTCCACCCCGCCGACAGGCGTCGCTCCCGCAACAGTCCGGAGAACACAGCAGCCCCACCCATCCCCCAGGGTCGCCCGGCCGAGCGTGCGGCCGGCCCCGCCCCGCGCCTCCGGGGCGGACCGCGAACGAGCGTAGCGGGAGCGGGCCCAAGTGTCAGGTCAACGTCAGGTCAACGTCCCCGGCGGGACGGCGGGCGGTGCCGTCCGGACACCGTTCGCCGTCCTCCCGGGCCGGACCGCAGCCGCGGGGACGGGGTGCCGCGGCTCGCGTCCGGCACCGTCCCGCCGCCTCACCGCGCCGTGCGCCCGCGCCGTGCGCCCGCGCCGTGCAGGGCGCCGGCGCCTCAGCGCGGCATCGCCGCGAGCGCCGCGCGGGCGAGCGTCGCGGCCTCCGCCTCGCAGCCGCTCGCCGGGTGGCCCGTGCCGCCGAGGTCGACCGAGAGCACCAGGTTGCCGTCGCGGACGGCCAGGGAGCAGTTCGCCCCCCTGCCCGGCGAGTCCCAGTACGCCTGATCGCCGATGCCGAGGCCGCTCGCGCTCCGCTTGCCGTCGGCCGAGTCCCCGAAGTCCGCACGCTGGACCTGCGTCGCGTTGTCGCTGGTCCCGGCGCTGCGGCGGAGCGTCCAGCGGACGATCGCGGACGGGTCCTGGTCCCAGGCGCGGGTGCCGGAGACGACCGACGAGCCGTACCAGTAGCACCGGGTCTCGGCGTTGGACGACTGCTCGGAGTAGTGGTCGTCGTCCTGCTTGCGCTCGGCGGCCGGGAGCGGGAGCCGCCCGGCAGCCTCCGCGCAGACCGGCGCCTTGAGGTACTTGTCGGGGACGGCGGGGCCGTTCGGGTCGCGGAGCCACAGGTACGCGCCGAGGCCGGCCGCGGCGACGGCCCCGGCGGTCGCCAGGGCGACGGCGGTGCGGCGCGACCGCCTGCGCGGGGTGACGTCGACGGCGGCGGGCGCGTCGGCTCCGGGCCCGGTGTCCACCGCCGTGGCCAGGGCGGTCCGCCCGGGCACCGCCAGGTGGTAGGAGGTCGGCTCGTCCCGCCGCGGTCGCGTCGGTGCGGCGCCCGGCAGGTCCGTGAGGAGCCCGTCCACGGCCGTCTGCTGCGCGGCGATCAGGGTGTGCACCGCGGGTGGCCACGGCCGGGCGGCGGGGGCGACCGGTCCGAGCAGTTCGAGCAGCCGGGCCGGGGTGGGGCGGGTGGTCGGGTCCTTGGCCAGGCAGGCCGCGAGCAGCGGCCCGACGGCGGCCGGGACGGCGGCGAGGTCCGGCTCGGTGTGCACGACGTTGTAGAGGGTCTGCAGGGTGGAGGCCCCGGCGAAGGGGCTGCGGCCGGTCAGGGCGAGGGCCAGCACCGAGCCGAGCGCGAACACGTCGGCCGCCGGGGTGAGCGCCCGGCCCTCGGCCTGTTCGGGCGCCATGTACGCGGGCGAGCCGATCACGCCGCCGGTGTGGGTGAGTTCGGCGTCCTCCTCGGCCGCCCGGGCGATCCCGAAGTCGATGACGCGCACGCCGTCGTCGGTGAGCAGCACGTTCTCCGGCTTGAGGTCGCGGTGGATCAGCCCGGCCCGGTGGATCTCCACCAGCGCCGTGGCCAGTCCGACGGCGAGCCGGTGCACCGCGTCCTGGGGCAGCGGGCCACCGGCCTCGACGGCGGCGCCGAGCGAGGGCCCGACCACGAACACCGAGGCGAGCCAGGGCGTCGGCGCGTCGACGTCGGCGTCCATCACGGCCGCGGTGTACGCCCCGGACACCCGGCGCGAGGCGCCGGCCTCCCGCCGGAACCTGGCCCGGAAGCCGTCGTCGGCGGCGAACCGGTCGTGCACCTGCTTGACCGCCACCAGCCGCCCGTCGGGGGCGGCGCCCAGCAGCACCCGGCCCATCCCGCCGCGTCCCAGTTCGGCGAGGACCCGGTACGGCCCGACCTCGGCCGGGTCGGACGCGCGGCGCGGCCGCATCGTCGTACCCATCACCGCACCACCTTCGGCGTGGGGGTGGGATCGGGCCCGACCGAGCCGTGGGCGGACACGTCCTTCGCGACCTTCACGGCGCCGGCGGCGACGGACTTGGTCATCTCCTCGCACCGCCCGCGCGGATAGCCGGCGCCCTTCACCGCGACGAACACGTACAGGTTCACGTCGCGGACGTAGAGCACGCAGTTGTCCTCGTCCAGGTGGTCCTTCGGCAGCCAGAAGGCCTCTTCGGCGAAGGTGACGCCGGTGTCACGCGTCCGGCCGCCCATGTAGAGGGCCTCGTAGTGCTGCTTCGCCCGTTCGGCGCCGGTCTTCCCGCCGGGGACGGTCGGGAAGACGTCCCAGACGATCTGGATCTGGTCGCCGGAACGCGTCTGCCAGTCGCACAGCTTCTCCGGGTGCTTCCCGTTCTCGTCCGGGGCCTCGAAGGTGCCGGGGTTGCCGCCCGGGGGCCCGAAGTCGGCGGACACCGTCACCTTGGCGGCGTCGAGGCAGCTCGGTGCCACCGCCGCGTACGCGTCCTCGACCTGCGAGAGCGGGACGTTGCCCGGGGTGGGGACCGGCTCCGGGTCGAGGTCGACGACGCCCGTGGCGACCAACCCGCCCGCCACGCCGGCGAGCGCCAGCACGAACGCGCCCGCCACCAGCGCGATCCGCACCCCCCGGCGACGCCGGGCGGGGGGCGCCTGCGGTTCGGTCGGGGCGAGGGCGGACGGCGCGGGGGCCGGGACGGCCGCCACCGTGGTCGCGACGGCCACCGGGCCCGCCACCGCCGCCCCGGCGGCGCCGGCCGCCGGTTCGGCCGCCGCCAGCAGCCGCGCGATCCCCGCTCCCTGCGCCGCCAGCAGCCCGTGCACCGCCTCCGGCCACGGCCGGGCCGCCGGCGCGATCCGCCCGACCGCCGCCAGCACGTCCTGCGGGGTCGGCCGCGCGGCCGGGTCCTTGGCCAGGCACGCGGCCAGCAGCGGCCGCAGCCGCTCCGGCACCCCGGTCAGGTCGGGCTCCGCGTGCAGCACGTTGAAGAGGATCCGCGGCAGCGACTCCCCCGGGAACGCCGGCCTCCCGGTGCAGGCCACGGCCAGGGTCGCGCCGAGCGAGAACACGTCGCTGGCGGGGGTCAACTCCCGCCCCTCGACCTGCTCGGGCGACATGTAGCCGGGCGAGCCGATCATCGCGCCGGTCCGGGTCAGCTTGGTGTCCTGGCCCTCGGCCGCCCGCGCGATCCCGAAGTCGATGACGCGCACGCCGTCCTCGGTGAGCAGCACGTTGGAGGGTTTGAGGTCCCGGTGGATCAGCCCGGCCCGGTGCACGTCGACCAGCGCCAGGGCCAGCCCGGCCGCCAGCCGCCGCACCGACTCCTCCGGCAGCGTGCCGACCGCCCCGAGCGCCTCGTTCAGTGCCGGTCCCGGCACGAACTGCGAGGCCAGCCACGGGGTTTCGGCCTCCGGATCGGCCGCGATCACCGCCGCCGTGTACCCGCCCGAGACCCGCCGCGAGGCCTCCACCTCACGCCGGAAGCGGATCCGGAACCCGTCGTCCTCGGCGAGCTCGGCGTGCACCAGCTTGACCGCTGCGGGCCGCCCGTCCGGCGACACCCCCAGCAGCACCCGGCCCATCCCGCCCTGCCCGAGCACCGCCACCACCCGGAACGGACCCACCCGCGCCGGCCCGTTCGGCCCCACCACGTCCACGTCGCCCCTGCCCCCTGCCGCTGCGTGCGAACGAATGATACAGACGGGCCGTCCGCCCGCTGCGGCCCCGTCCGACCGGTCACCGAACCTCCCCGCGACCTCCCTGTCACTCGCATCCGGCGCAGCGAACCGGCACCCGGGGAACCGCTCGTCGAGGCGCTGCACCCCGCACGACCACCGGGCCGCCCTCGCCGAACTCCCCGCCCGGGGCCCGGCCACCCGCCTCGGCGGCGGGCCGGTCCGAGCGGCGCTCCGCCGCCGGGGCTGCGGAGCACCGGGCCGCCGTCGGACGGTCGGGCGCTCTCGGACGACACCCGGTACCCGCAGCGGACACCGTCCGCATACGGCCGGACCTAGCGTGTGGTGCACCGGGGCCCACGGGCCGCGGTGCACCACAGCGGATCACAGAGAAGAGACGACAGCCCATGCCGTTCATCACCGTCGGCCAGGAGAACACCACCCCCATCGACCTCTACTACGAGGACCACGGCACCGGTCAGGCGGTCGTGCTGATCCACGGGTTCCCGCTGGACGGGCACTCCTGGGAGCGGCAGAGCGCCGCGCTGCTCGACGCCGGCTACCGGGTGATCACCTACGACCGCCGCGGCTTCGGCCAGTCGTCGCAGCCCACCACCGGCTACGACTACGACACCTTCGCCGCCGACCTGAACACCGTGCTGGAGACCCTGGACGTCCGGGACGCCGTGCTGGTCGGCTTCTCGATGGGCACCGGCGAGGTCGCCCGGTACGTGTCCGCCCACGGCTCGGCCCGCGTCGCCAAGGTCGCCTTCCTGGCCTCCCTGGAGCCCTGCCTGCTGAAGACCGACGACAACCCGGACGGCGTCGCCCCGAAGGAGTTCTTCGACGGCATCGTCGCCGCGGTGAAGGCCGACCGCTACGCCTACTACCGCGACTTCTTCCAGGACTTCTACAACCTGGACGAGAACCTCGGCTCCCGGATCAGCGAGGAGGCCGTCCGCAACAGCTGGAACACCGCGGCCGGCGGCGGCTTCTTCGCGGCCTCGGCCGCGCCGGCCACCTGGTACACCGACTTCCGCGCCGACCTGCCCCGCATCGACGTGCCGGCGCTGATCCTGCACGGCACCGGTGACCGCATCCTGCCGGTCGAGAACACCGCGCGGCCGTTCCACCGGGCGCTGCCCTCCGCCGAGTACGTGGAGATCGAGGGCGCACCGCACGGCCTGCTGTGGACCCACGCCGAGGAGGTCAACGAGGCGCTGCTGGCCTTCCTCGCGAAGTGACCCCGGGCGGCCCGTCCGCCCCGCGCCCGGCACAGGGCCGAGCCCCGGGCCCTCTCCCGTCCCTCCGGACGGGAGAGGGCCCGGGGCTCTTCCGTCGTCCGCGACCGCGCTCCGGACGGCGGGTGCACCCCCGGACCGAAGGGTGTGCGCTCAGTGCAAAATCCCTGCCCCACCGGCGACTTAACGTTCCATCAGGCGTTCGGCGCGGAGCCGGTCCCGTGACCCCCGGCCCGCCCGGACGCCCCTCCACCGCCCGCACCGGGGCGGTGGTCCGAACCGTCACAGGAGGCTGGACAGGTGCCTGCAATGCCGGTCGGCGGGCTGGTCCCCCACGCCGTCGAGAACGCGGCCGACGTCGTCGTCCGCAACGCGAAGATCCACACCGGGGACGCCCGCCGCCCCTCGGCCGGCGCCCTCGCCGTCCGCGACGGCCTGATCACGGCCGTCGGGGACGACGCGGACGTCGCCCCGCTCATCGGGCCCGCCACCACCGTGGTGGACGCCCTCGGCCGGCGGGTCGTGCCCGGCCTCAACGACTCGCACCTGCACGTGATCCGGGGCGGCCTCAACTACGTCCTGGAACTGCGCTGGGACGGCGTGACCTCGCTGCGCCAGGGCCTGGCGATGCTGCGGGAGCAGGCCGCCCGCACGCCCGCCGGGCAGTGGGTGCGGGTCGTCGGCGGCTGGTCGGCGGAGCAGTTCGCCGAGCGGCGGCTGCCGACGCCCGCCGAGCTGAACGAGGCCGCGCCGGACACCCCGGTGTTCGTCCTCCACCTCTACCAGTCGGCGATCCTCAACCGTGCGGCGCTGAAGGCCGCCGGCTTCACCCGGGACACCCCCGACCCGAAGGGCGGCCGGATCGTCCGCGGCCGCGGCGGCGAGCCCAACGGCATGCTGCTGGCCGCGCCCGCCGCGCTGATCCTCTACTCCACCCTCGCCAAGGCACCCGCCCTGGCGCCCGAGGAGCGCAAGGCTTCCACCCGGCACTTCCTGCGCGAGCTGAACCGCTTCGGGCTGACCTCGGCGATCGACGCCGCCGGCGGTTTCCAGAACTTCCCGGAGAACTACGCCACGGTCACCGAACTCGCCCGGGAGGGCCTGCTCTCCCTGCGCATCGCCTACCACCTCTTCCCGCAGACCCCGGGGCAGGAGCTGGACGACCTCACCCGCTGGATCGAGACGGTCCGCCCCGGCGACGGTGACGAGTGGCTGCGACTGAACGGCGCCGGCGAGAACCTCACGTGGGCCGCCGCCGACTTCGAGAACTTCGCCGAACCCCGCCCCGAACTCGACGGCTTCGAGGGCGAGTTCGAGAAGGCCGTCCGCATGCTCACGGAGCACGGCTGGGGCTTCCGGCTGCACGCGACGTACGACGAGACGATCCGCCGGGACCTGGCGGTGTTCGAGAAGCTCGCCGCCGAGGGGCTCTTCCCCGCCGGGAACCGGTGGCTCTTCGACCACGCGGAGACCGTCTCCCGGGACAGCCTGGACCGGATCGCGGCGCTCGGCGGCTCGCTCGCCGTGCAGAACCGGCTCTCCTTCCAGGGCGAGGTGTTCACCCGGCGGTACGGCTCCGGCGCCGCCGCCGAGGCCCCGCCGATCCGCGCGATGCTGGACCGCGGGCTGACCGTCGCCGCCGGCACGGACGCCACCCGGGTGTCCTCGTACAACCCCTGGGTCGCCCTGCACTGGCTGGTCTCCGGCCGCACGGTCGGCGGCCTGGCGATCCGGCCGCCGCAGAACCGGGTCGACCGCGCGACCGCCCTCGCGATGTACACCACGGCGGGCGCCGCGCTCACCGGCGAGCAGGACGTCAAGGGCGTGCTGCGGCCCGGCTGTTACGGCGACCTTGCGGTCCTGTCCGACGACTTCTTCACGGTGCCCGAGCACGAGATCCCGCACATCGAGTCCCTGCTGACCGTGGTCGGCGGCCGGATCGTCCACGCCGCCGCGGACTACGAGGGCATGGACGAGGAACTCCCGGCGGTCACCCCGGAATGGAGCCCGGTCGCCCGCTTCGGCGGCTACCAGAACCACCGGAGCCCCGGCAGCCGGGGCGCCCGCCAGGCCGAGCTGCTCGGCGAGGTCGTCGCCGAGTCGGAGCTGCAGCGCGACTGGCGCGTGGGACGCGGCCTGGCGACCGAGCAGGCCAAGCCGTTCGACCCCTGCTTCCTCCTCTGAGGACGCGGTCCGCCCGGCGCCCGGGCGCACCCGGCCCTCCGCCCGACCGGCCCTCGGACCACCGGCCGGGCGGACCCGCCCCTCCGGCCGGTCCGGACCGCCCACCCGACTCCCGCCGCGGAACGCCCCGTGGCGGATCCACCGGAAGTACCGAAAGGAACCCCTCATGGTCGACCTCACCCAGGTCAGCGCGACTCCCAGCCCCGACCTGCTGACCCCCGACAACGCCGTGGTGCTGTTCGTGGACCACCAGCCGCAGATGTTCTTCGGCACCGGCAGCGGCGACCGCACCGCGATCATCAACGCCACCGTCGGCCTCGCCAAGGCCGCCCGGGCCTTCGACGTCCCGGCCGTGCTGACCACCGTCGCCGCCGAGTCCTTCTCCGGCCCGCTGCTGCCGCAGCTGGCCGCCGTCTTCCCGAAGGCCGAGGTCCTCGACCGCACCTCGATGAACGCCTGGGAGGACGAGGCGGTCGTCGAGGCGGTCAGGGCCACCGGCCGCGGCAAGGTCGTCATCGCCGGCCTGTGGACCGAGGTCTGCCTGGTCCTGCCGGTGCTGTCCATGATCGACCAGGGCTACGAGGTCTACGTCGTCACCGACGCCTCCGGCGGGGTCTCGCCGCAGGCCCACGAGCACGCTGTCCAGCGGATGACGCAGGCCGGCGCGGTGCCGGTCACCTGGGTCCAGGTGCTGCTGGAGCTCCAGCGCGACTGGGCGCGGACCGAGACCTACGGCGCCGTCATGGAGATCGTCAAGGAGCACGGCGGTGCGTACGGCCTCGGCGTCGTCTACGCGCAGGCCGTCATCGGCGAGCACGCCGCGGGCTGAGCCGACGTCCGCCGACTCCGCATCGGCAACAGCAACAGCAACAGCAACAGCAACAGCAACAGCAACAAACGACCAGGGACAGGAACAGGAACGATGGACACCGGACTGCTGATCCTCCGTGTGGTGGTGGGCCTGCTCATCGCCGGACACGGCGTACAGAAGGTGAGTCACCGGCTCGGCGGCAACGGCCTCGCCGGCGGGACGGAGGAGTTCCGGCACGACGGCTTCGGCGGCGGGACGCTCACCGCGCTCGCCGCGGGTGCCGGACAGATCGGTTCGGGACTGTTCCTGGCCCTGGGCGCGCTCACCCCGCTGGCCGCGATGGCCGCCATGGGCGTGATGACGGTGGCGCTGACGGTCAAGCTGCCGCACGGCCTCTGGGTGCAGGACGACGGCTACGAGTACCCGCTGGTGCTCGTCGTCGTCTCGGGAGCGCTCGCGCTCACCGGCCCGGGCCGGTGGTCGGCCGACCACGCCGCCGGCCTGACCTCCTGGCCGCTGTGGCTGACCGTCGCGGCCGTGCTGCTCGGCCCGGCGAGCGGGCTGCTCACCCGGCTGGTCCTGCACCGGGCGCCGGTGCCCGAGGAGGCGGCGGCCGGTGCGCGCCCTGTCGGCTGACGCCCTGCGGACGCTGGTCCCGCCGCGCGCCGACCGGCACGGCCCGCTGCCGCCGCTGCTGCTCCTGCTGACGGTCGCCACCGGGGTGGTGGACGCGGTGAGCTACCTCGGCCTCGGCCACGTGTTCGTGGCGAACATGACCGGCAACGTGGTCTTCCTGGGGTTCGCCCTCGCGGGGGCCCCGGGGCTGTCGGCCGCGGCCTCGCTGGTCTCGCTGACGGCCTTCCTGGCCGGTGCGCTCGTCGGCGGACGGCTCGGCAGCCGGACCCCGGCCCACCGCGGCCGGCTGCTGGCCCTGGCCGCCGCGGTCCAGACCGTCCTGCTGGCCGCGGCGGCCGCCACCGCCGCGGTCGGCGGGACGGGCGGGGCCGACGGCTACCCGCTGATCGTCCTGCTCGGACTGGGCATGGGCCTGCAGAACGCGGTGGCCCGGCGGCTCGGCGTGCCCGACCTGACCACCACCGTGCTCACCCTCACCCTCACCGGCCTGGCCGCCGACTCCACGGCGGCCGGGGGCGCGGCACCGCGCCCGGGACGCCGGATCCTCTCCGCCCTGGCGATGCTGCTCGGCGGCCTCGCGGGCGCGGCGCTGGTCCTGCACGGGCGGCCCGCCACCGCCCTCGCCCTGGCCGCCCTGCTGCTCCTGGCCACGGCGCTGACCGCCCACCGGCTCTCGGCCCCCGACGCCCACTGGGCTCCGCCGACCGCCTGACCCCACCCACCGACACACCCGCACGCGCCCGGCCCCGCATCGCCGGCGCCGGGCGCGGCGACGACCGGGAGGTCCCCCGATGAAACGACGCTCCGTCCGCCGCGTGGTCCCGCTGGTGGCGGCACTCGCCGCGCTGACGGCGGTCCCGACCGCCTCGGCGGCCCCGGGCACCCCGCCCCGGGCCGCGGGCCAGCACCGGCAGTTCGCCGTCGGCCCGCAGTACGACTCCACCCACGTCTACGTCGAACCCGGCACCGAGCAGGCCTTCGCGGCCTGCTGGGTGGCGACCTTCGGCGGGACGACGATCGGGCCGAACGCCACACAGGTGACGCCCACGCCGAGCCGGACGCTGTCCGAGCTGGTGGTCTCCCCCGTCGGCACCCTGTCGGTGTTCGACTACACCACGCCCGTCCCGTACCCGTTCGGCGCCGAGCGCACCGGCTGGCTGGTGACCGACCTCGACCAGGCGGTCCGCGCCGCCCGGGCCGACGGCGCGGCCGTGACGGTGGCCCCGTTCGCCGACCCGATCGGGCGGGACGCCGTCATCCGCTTCCCCGGCGGGATCGACGCCCAGCTCTACGTGCACACCACCCCGCCGTCCTACCCCGACCTGGCGAGCGTGCCGGAGAACCGGCTCTACCTCTCGCCCGACGCGGTCGGCGACTTCCTGCACAGCTACCTCGCCTTCACCCGGGGCCGGATCGTCTCCGACGACCGGCGGGCCGACGGCGCAGCCATCGGGCTGCCCGGCACCACGTACCGGCTGCTGCGGCTCACCTCCGGCTTCGGCACCACGACGGTCGCCGTGACCGACGGCGGCCTGCCGTACCCCTTCGGCCGGGAACTCACCGGCTACGGCGTGCCCGACCTCGGCGCGACCCTGCAGCGGGCGCAGGCCGCCGGCGCGTCGGTGCTGTGGGGTCCGGTCACGGCGGGCGGCCGGGACAGCGCGATGGTGCGCTTCCCGGGCGGCTACGTCGCGGAGGTCCACGCCGAACGGTGAACGGTGAACGGCCACCACGAAGGGGCCGTCGGGCGCGGCAGCGTACCCGACGGCCCCTTCCGGCCCGTCCCGCGTGGCGGTCCCGAGCGGCAGCGCCGCGTGCTGATCCCGCCCGGCCGTCGCGTGCTCAGACCGCGACGCCCTGCCCGGACGGCTCGGCACCGGGCACGAGGTGGGCCGCCGCCGACGGCCGTACGGCGACGGCTCCGGCGCCCGCCCCGGCGCGGGCCCGCCACTCGCGCGGGGAGATCCCGTAGACGGCCCGGAAGGCCCGGCTGAAGTGACTGGCGCTCACGAAGCCCCACCGGCCCGCCACCGCCGCCACGGTGGGCCGGTCGGCCGAGCGGCGGGCCAGGTCCCGGCGGCACACGTCCAGCCGCCGGAGCTGGATCCAGCGGGCCACCGTCACGCCCTCGAAGCGGAAGAGCTTGTGCAGGTACCGCACCGACACGTGGTGGGCGGCCGCGATCGACTCCGGCGAGAGGTCCGGGTCCCCGAGGTGGCGCAGGACGTGGTCCTTCACCCGGGCCAGGGTGGCCAGCGCCGCCTCGGGGGCCTCCGGCACGAACCGGCCGCGGCGCTCCTGGGCGAGCACCGCCAACAGGTCCAGCGCCGTGGTCGCGAGCCAGGACGCCACGTGCGGCTCCATCGAGCCGGCCGACCGGGAGAGGCACTCCAGGTACCCGGCCACCAGCCGGGCGGTGTCGTCGGTGCCGCCGGTGCCCTGGAAGGCCGTCGCGGTCAGCACCCGCAGGTCCTCCTCACGGACGCCCGCGGCCGACCTCGGCCAGTGGAAGGCGGTGAAGGCGAAGGCGTCCGGCAGGTCCTTGGCGAACGGGCGCCCGGCGTCGGAGACCGCGAAGGTGCCGGGCCGCAGCTCGACCCGGTGGCCGTCCTGGACCAGGCGGGCGGTGCCGCGGTGCTGCAGGGCCAGCGTGAGGTGGTCCTCCCCGCCGCGGGCGATCAGCGCCGCGCTGCGCTCGACCCGCTGCGGCCCGGCCTCCACCAGGGCGACCTGCAGGTCGCCCAGCCGGTGGCTGGTGATCGTGCCGGGGCCCGGCACGCCGTCGGGCAGCGACACGTCGAGCGGGACGAAGGTGCGGGAGACGGCCTCGTGCCAGTACTCCGCGCGGTCGGCGGACGGTACCTCGGTGGTGTCGAGGACGACGGACATCGGTGCTCCTGGAACGGCTGTGGGACGGGGCGGACGGGGGGAGGCGGAAGGGGGCGCGGGGCGGACGGGGGCGCGGGGCGGACGGGGGCGCGGGGCGGACTGGGCGCGTCAACCGGCGTCGCCGTCGCGCACGTCGCACGCGTCCCGCACATCGCGCCCATCCCGCAGGTCGCACGCGTCGTGTCCGTCCCGCAGGTCGCGCCACTCCCGGGGCGAGACGCCGTACGCGGCGCGGAAGATCCGGCTGAAGTGCGCCGGGTTGACGAAGCCCCAGCGCTGGGCGACGGCCGAGACCGTCGGCGCGGTGCGGCCGCGCCGGGCCAGCTCGCGGGCGCAGGCCTCCAGGCGGCGCTGCTGGACGAGCCGGCTCACCGTCACCCCCTCCCCCTCGAAGATCCGGTGCAGGTAGCGCACGGAGATGTGGTGGGCGTGCGCGATCCGCTCGGGCGCCAGCTCCGGGTCGGCCAGGTGGTGGTCGACGTACTCGCGCACCCGCCGGACCAGGTGGGTGGTCGGGGCGTCCGCCCGCGCCGCCGGCCGGGCGCCGGCCAGCTCGGTCACCAGGGCGCTCAGCAGGTCCGCGACGCTGCCCGCCAGCCGGTCGCCGACCGGGGGCGGGTAGGAGTGCGCCGAGGCGGCGAGGCAGCCGAGGAACGGCAGCAGCACCGGCCCGCAGCCCTCCGTGGGGCCGACGGCCGTCGCCGCCGCCTGCCGCAGCTCCCGCTCCGGCACGCCCAGCAGCCGGCGCGGCAGGTGGAACAGGTGGGCGCGGAAGCGCTCCGGGTAGTCCAGGACGTACGGACGCGCCGTGTCGTACACCGCGAGCCCGCCCGGCGGCACCTCGGCCCGGCGCCCGTCCTGTTCCAGGACGGCCCGCCCCTGAACCTGCACCCCGACCCCGACCTGCGGCTCGCCGCTCGGGGCCCGTCCGATCAGCGCCGCCGTGCGGGAGAGCCGGGCGGCGTCCGCCTCCAGCGTGGAGATCCGCAGGTAGCCGAGCCGGTGGGACACCAGGACTGCGTCGAACGGCCGCTCGGTGCGCGGGTGCACCTCGACCGGGACGACCGCCCGCGACACCGCCCCGCGCCAGTACGCCGCCTTGTCCCCGTCCGCGACCGACGCGGTCGTCACCCGCACACCCATCTGACCGCCCTTCCGCCGACCTCCTGCGGACCCAGCCTGGCGCGCGGATGCGGGGGGCCGTTAGGTCATCTGACTGCACTTTCCGGCAGCCCGCCGCGGAGCCGCGCGGGCGACCGGCCGGCGGGCGCCGGTGCAGGTCAGGTGCTGTCCAGGGCGTGGGCGAGGGCGGCCCGCGAGGTGATGCCGAGCTTGGGGAAGATCTTGTAGAGGTGGGCCGCGACGGTGCGGGGCGACAGCTGGAGGCGGCGGCCGATCTCCTTGTTGGTCAGCCCGGTCGCGGCGAGCCGGGCTATCCGCAGCTCCTGGCCGGTGAGGCCGGACGGTTCCGCGGCCGGTGCGCCGGGCGGCGGTGCCACCGGTTCGCCGGCGGCCCGCAGCTCCTCCTCGCAGCGCTGCGCCCAGGGGTCCGCCCGGAGGCGGCGGAACACGTGGTGGGCGATGCGCAGCGGCTCCCGGGCGCCGGGCCGGTGGCGGCGGCGCAGCCACGAGCCGTGGGCGAGCCGCAGCCGGGCGAGGTCGAACACCCACCGCTCGGCGCCGGGGACGGCGTACGCGGCGCGGTAGGCGGCGTCGGCCTCCTCGTCGTCGGCGGCCAGGGCCCCGGCGGCGGCGCACAGGAAGGCGTGGCGGGAGGAGATCTCCGCGGAGCGGGCGGCCCGCCCGGCCGCGAGGTGGGCCCGGGCCTCCTCGCGCCGGCCGGTGTGCACGGCGGCCGTGACCAGGTCCAGGACCAGGGCGTGGTGCCAGGGTGGGCCGCCGGGCAGCCGCCCGGGCGGGGTGAGTTCGCAGAAGTGCGCGTACGCCTCCTCGTGGTGCCCGTGCGCGAGCGCGACCAGTCCGCGCAGGTGGGTGAGCCGGTCGAGGACGTAGCGCATCCGGGCCCGGGTGGCGACGGGCCGGATCGCCTCGTCGACCTCCCGCAGTCCGGCCTCGTCCCCCCGGCCGGCCAGGAAGTGGGCGTAGTACTGGCGGAACATCAACGCGTTGGCTTCGTAGCCGAGTTCGTCGGCCATCTCGGCCTCGCGCAGGCAGACGGCGGCCCGGTCCCACTGGCCGAGCAGGAAGTCCTGGTGGCACTTGGCCTTGGCGATCGAGCCCTGGGTGGCGTAACTGTGCAGGCCGGTGAAGCGCTGCCACAGGTCGTCCTCGGGGCAGTCGAGCGCCGAGGCGGTCCACAGCAGCAGCCAGGCGGCCCCGGCCTCCTGCTCCTCCGTCATGCCCTCGGCGACGGCCCGCAGGGTGGCGACCGTGTCCGGGCCCGGATCGGTCCAGGCCCGCAGACACAGCCGGCCCGCCGCGGAGACCTCGTCCCGGTGCCGTTCCAGGGCCCGCCAGGCCCAGGGGTCGTCCGTGTAGGTGGCGGCCAGGAGCAGTTTGAAGAAGACCTGTTCGGTCAGCCCGCCGAAGGTGTCGGCGCCCGGGGCGGTGAGCGCGTCGAGGACGCCGGGCAGCAGCGCGGCGGAGGACTCGAAGTCGACGTGGTGGCTCTGGTCGGCGTAGACCACCGCGTACGCGAACAGCGGCGCGACGTCGGCCGGCACGGTGCTGGTCTTCAACTCGTCGACCAGGGCGGCGGTGTGGCGCAGCTGTCCGCCGCGGGCCGACATCACCGAGGCCCAGGTGAGCCGGCGGACCCGGTCGCAGGAGCTGGGGCTGAGGACGGCGGCGCGTTCGAGCAGCAGCGCGCCCTCGGCGTCGCCGCCGCGGCGGGCGAGGTCGCGGCCGGCTTCCTGCAGGCGGCGGGCGAGGTCCTCGTCGGGCAGCAGTGCGGCGGAGGCCTCGTGGACCAGCCGCTGGGGGTCGTCCGTGGCGAGGACGTCGGACAGGGCGCGGTGGGCCTCGCGGCGCGCGGCGTCGGAGGCCGCGGCGACGACGGCGGTGCGGACCAGGGGGTGGCGGAAGACCAGCCGGCCGGCCGGGTCGAGCCGGGCCAGGCCGTCCGCCTCGATGCGGGCCAGGGTCTGCTGCGGGTCGTCGTCGGCGACGGCGCGCAGCCAGCCGCCGTTGCTGAAGTCCGGTCCGGTGGCGAGGGCGCCGAGCAGCAGGAAGCGGCCGGCCTCCGGCGTCACCGCGTCCAGCCGTTCGGCGAACATCCGCTCCAGCTTGCGTCCCAGTGGCAGCCGTTCGGGCAGCGGGGCGGTCCCCCGCTGCTGGGCGTCCGCCAGCTGGTGCGGCAGTTCCACCAGGGCCAGGGGGTTCCCGGCCGCCTCCGCCAGGACGCGGTCTCGGGCGGGCGCGGCAAGGTCGGGGTAGCGGGTGCCCAGCAGCAGGGCCGCGTCCGTCCGGGGCAGCGCGCGGACCTCGACGGCCTCGGCCGACCAGGTCTGCGCGGCCGGTCCGTCCGGGCGGCTGGCGCCGACGATCACCACCGGCACCTCGGCGCCGCGCCGGTGCAGGAAGGCGAAGACGGTGGCGCTCGACGAGTCGATCCAGTGCAGGTCGTCCAGGACCAGCAGGACGGGGGCGGTCCGCACCGCCTCCTCCAGCAGCGCCAGGGCGGCGGCTCCCACCGCGAAGCCGCTCGGGGTGCCGGAGCGGACACCGAACGCGCTCTCCAGGGCGTCCCGCTGGTGGGCGGAGAGCGCGTCGGAGTGCTGGAGCAGCAGGCGGAAGGCCTGGTGGAGGGCACCGAACGCGAGGTCGGTCTCCGCCTCCGCGCCGACGGCCCGCAGCACGGTGAAGCCCCGCTCCCGGGCGGCGCGTTCGACCCAGCCCAGCAGGGTGGACTTGCCGACGCCGGGCTCGCCGCGCAGCAGCACCGTGGACCCGCTGCCGCCGTCCTCGGCCTGTACCAGGGCCGCGGTGAGCAGTTCCGTCTCACGCTGCCGCCCCACCACGGCCGGGACCCGGCTGTCGTGCGCCACGTCTTCGTTCCCCTCGGGTCGGTCGGACGGACCGCCCGCCCAGGGCACCCAAGGCTAATGCCCGTCAGGACCTGCGATGACCACTCCGGGTGTGGCTCCGACCACATGCGGCAACACGCGCGGAGGGCGGCCGCCGACGTTCCGTCGACAGAACGTGTTCAGACAACTTGAGGCGTTCGTCGGCCGTACAGCGGGCAGTCATGAATGGTCCGCCGGACGGTACCCCGCAGCCGCTGTCCTTGGGGTGCCGTCCTCCACCCTCGCGACACCCAGAGGTCAATCCACCCATGGCAGAGCTGAACCGCCGTCGTTTCCTCCAACTCGCGGGCGCCACCGCCGCGTTCTCCACGCTCTCGCAGAGCATCGCGCGCGCGGCGGCGATCGCCCCGCAGGGCGCCACCGGCACCCTCCAGGACGTCGAGCACATCGTCGTCCTGATGCAGGAGAACCGTTCGTTCGACCACTACTTCGGCGCGATGAAGGGCGTCCGCGGCTTCGGCGACCCCCGCCCGGTGACCCTGCCGAGCGGCAAGTCGGTGTGGCACCAGACGGACAGCAGCAAGAAGGAGGTGCTGCCGTTCCGCCCCCGGGTGGACGACCTGGGCATGCAGTTCGTCCAGGACCTCAACCACGACTGGGCCGGCGGCCACAAGGCCTTCAACAACGGCAGGTACGACCAGTGGGTGCCCGCCAAGACGGCCACCACCATGGCCTACCTGACCCGCCAGGACATCCCGTTCCACTACGCGCTCGCCGACGCGTTCACCCTGTGCGACGCCTACCACTGCTCGTTCATCGGCTCCACCGACCCGAACCGCTACTACATGTGGACCGGGTACACCGGCAACGACGGCACCGGCGGCGGGCCGGTCCTCGGCAACCAGGAGGCCGGGTACGGCTGGACGACCTACCCCGAGCGCCTGGAGAAGGCCGGGGTCTCCTGGAAGGTCTACCAGGACGTCGGCGACGGCCTGGACGCGGCGGGCTCCTGGGGCTGGATAAGCGACGCCTACCGCGGCAACTACGGCGACAACTCGCTCCTCTACTTCACCAACTACCGCAACGCCAAGCCCGGCGACCCGCTGTACGACAAGGCCCGCACCGGCACCGATGCCAAGGCGGGCGACGGCCTGTTCGACGGCCTGCGCCGCGACGTCCAGGCCGGCACGCTGCCGCAGATCTCCTGGATCGCCGCCCCCGAGGCGTTCACCGAGCACCCCAACTGGCCCGCCAACTACGGCGCCTGGTACGTCTCCCAGGTGCTGGACGCGCTGACCTCCAACCCCGACGTGTGGGCCCGTACCGCCCTGTTCATCACCTACGACGAGAACGACGGCTTCTTCGACCACGTCGTGCCGCCGTTCCCGCCGTCCTCGGCCTCCCAGGGCCTGTCCACCGTCGCGACCTCGGCCGACTGCTTCACCGGGAACATCGGCAACGCGGCCGGCCCGTACGGCCTCGGCCAGCGGGTGCCGATGCTGGTGGTCTCGCCCTGGAGCACCGGCGGCTACAGCTGCTCGGAGACCTTCGACCACACCTCGATCATCCGCTTCATGGAGCGCCGCTTCGGCGTGCTGGAGCCCCACATCTCGCCCTGGCGGCGCGCCATCTGCGGCGACCTGACCTCCGCCTTCGACTTCACCGCGTCGAACACCGCGAAGGCCGCGCTGCCCTCCACGGCCGGCTACCTCCCGCCGGACCGCAACCGGCACCCCGACTACGTGCCCACCCCGCCCGTCACCGGCACCATGCCGGTCCAGGAGCCGGGCGCCAAGCCCACCCGCCCGCTCAAGTACGCCCCGTCCGTGGACGGCGCGGCCGACACCGGCACCGGCAAGTACCGCCTCGCGTTCAGCGGCGGCGCGGCGGCCGGCGCCCAGTTCCTGGTGACCTCGCCCAACCGCACCGACGGCCCGTGGACCTACACCGCCGAGGCCGGCAAGTCGATCGGGGACGCCTGGAACACCACCTACTCCAAGGGCGTCACCGACCTCACCGTGCACGGGCCGAACGGGTTCCTGCGCCGCTTCCGCAACCCCGGCAGGACCGCCGGGCCCGAGGTCACCGCACGCCACAACGCGACCACCGGCAACCTCGACCTCACCCTCACCAACGCGGGCGCGGCCGACGTCGTCCTCACCATCGCCAACGCCTACGCCGGCACCCCGCAGACCGTCACCGTCCGCCGCGGCGCGACCGTCGCGTACAGCGTCGACCTCGGCGCCTGCCGCAACTGGTACGACGTGACCGTCACCTCGGCCGCGACCGCCGACTTCGTCCGCCGCCTGGCCGGCCACGTGGAGACCGGCGCCCCGGGCCTCTCCGATCCGGGCATCGTCACCTCCTGAGCCCACCGGCCCCACCCCCGCCGACGGCCCACCCCGGGCACCTCACCCGCCCGGGGCGGGCCGCCGGCCCCGCCGTCACACGGCCCGGACGGCGGGGCCGGCACCACCGGTGAACAGGGAACGGCGCTCCTCCTCGGTCAGACCGCCGCGGATGCCGTACGGCTCCCGGGTCGCCAACGCGTGCCGGCGGCACTCCACCCGGACCGCGCAGCCGGCACAGACCGTCTTCGCCACGCGCCGGCGTTCCTCCAGGGCCGCGCCGCCCTCGCCGGCGGAGCCGAGGAAGAGGACGCTGTCGACGGTCCGGCAGGCAGCCTCCGAGGGCCGGGTCCACTGCTGTTCCGGTGCCGCGGGGCGGGAGTCGTCGGCCACGGGGGCCCCTTCCGAAGGAGGTGGTCGGTGTGCACCCACC
Source organism: Kitasatospora sp. NPDC048545 (assembly GCF_040651155.1). Classification (NCBI taxonomy): domain Bacteria; kingdom Bacillati; phylum Actinomycetota; class Actinomycetes; order Kitasatosporales; family Streptomycetaceae; genus Kitasatospora; species Kitasatospora sp. NPDC048545. Next base: position 88,207 of record NZ_JBEZIQ010000034.1, on the reverse strand, counting down.
CTTCTGACCCCGATCCGCGACTTCATGCCCCCTCGTCCCCACCCTCGCCCCTACCTGTCCCCCTACCCCTCACCCCCGCCCGTCCCCGCACCCATCCGATCCGAGACGGTCCCACAGGCCCGGAACGCCCCGGGCGACGGCCGCCATTCGGCGCAGCACGCCCCGGCACGGCGCGGGGCCGACCCGACGGCGTGCCTATCGTGGTCGGATGACCGACCGTCGGACCGCCCGGCCCGCCGCAGGCCGCTTCGGCTACCTCGTGGCCGCCGCCGCCTTCGCCGTCTGCATGATGGGCACCACGCTGCCCACCCCGCTCTACGGGCTGTACCAGGAGGAGATCGGCTTCTCCGAGCTGACGGTGACGGTCGTGTTCGCCGTCTACGCCTTCGGCGTCATCAGCGTCCTGCTGCTGGTCGGCAACGTCTCCGACACCGTCGGGCGCCGCCCCGTCCTGCTCGGCGCACTCGGCTTCGCGGCCTGCAGCGCCGTCGTCTTCCTGGCCGCGGACGACGTGCCGCTGCTCTGCCTGGGCCGCCTGCTGTCCGGCTTCTCGGCCGGTCTGTTCACCGGCGCCGGCACCGCCTACGTGCTGGAGCTCGCCCCGCCCGCGAGCCGGGCCCGCGCGGGCTTCGTCGCGACCGCCGCCAACATGGGCGGCCTCGGCTGCGGGGCGCTGCTCTCCGGCCTGCTCGCCGAGTACGCGCCCGACCCGCTGGTCCTGCCGTTCGTCGTGCACCTGGTGCTGCTGGCCGTGTCCTTCGCCCTCACCCTGCGCCTGCCGGAGACGGTCACCGGGGCCCGCCCGCTGCGCACCGCCCGGCCCGTCCGGCAGTCGCTGCCGCCGGAGGTCCGAGGGGTCTTCGTCCCGGCCGGGATCGCCGCGTTCGCGGGCTTCTCGCTGCTGGGCGTCTTCACCTCCGTCAGCCCCGCCTTCCTCGCCACCGAGCTGGACGTCCACAACCACGCGGTCGTCGGCCTGATCGTCTTCACGGCCTTCTTCGCCTCCACCCTGGGCCAGCTCCTGGTGCCCCGGCTCGGCACCGCCCGGGCGATCCCGCTGGGCTGCCTGGTGCTCATCGCCGGAATGGCCCTGCTGGCCGTCTCGCTCGCCCGGACCACCCTGCCGCCGATGGTGCTCGCCGCCCTCGTCGGCGGCGTGGGCCAGGGCATGGGCCTGCGCGGCGCCGTGGGCGAGATCGCCGCCGCGAGCCCCGCCGAACACCGCGGCGGTGCCCTGTCGATGCTGTTCGTGGTCGCCTACTTCGGCATCTCGATCCCGGTCATCGGGGTGGGTCTGCTCACCGGTCCGATCGGCCTGGCCCAGGCCGGCCTGGTCTTCACCGCCTGCATGGCCGCCCTGGCCGCCGTGTCCGGGGCGTACCTGCTGCGCCGGACCCGCGCCGGGACCTGATCCCGTGTTGCGCCGAACGGTGCTTGCCGCTTCCGCCGGGGACCGATAGACACGGTCCCGACACTGTGCGTGACACCCGGAGGTCTCCGCCATGAGCGTGACGACTCGGTACAGGGACGTCTGGGAGGGCTTCTGGCGCGACGCGCCCGAGGAACCGGGCTCGGTGATCTGGGACGCGGAGCCCTCCCTCACCGCGGAACGCCACCTCGCGCTGTTCGCTCCGCACGTCACCGACCCGGCGCTGCCCGGGTCCGCCCCCGACGGCCGGCGGATCGACCTCCCGGCCCAGTGGCTCGTCGTGGGGGCGCGGCCGGCCCGCCCCTGACCCCGGGGCGGGCCGCCGGAGCGGGCGGGCCGTCAGAGAGGGTGGGCCGTCAGAGCGGGTGGGCCGCCGTCAGCTCCTTCTCCCAGCGGAGCAGGTCGTCGAAGTACCGCCGGCCTCCGTCCGTCCATTCGGCGACCGGCTCCAGCGCCGCGATCGTCCCGCGGAGCCGCCGCAGGGCGTCGTCACGGCGCTCGGCGGCCTCCGGCGGCGCGCCCGGCTCGGCCGCCCAGCGGGCGAGTCCGTGCGCCATCCGGGCCAGCACGTGCGCGGCGTGCACGGCCCCGGTGACCGGTCGCGGATCGGGGCGCAGCGGGTGGCTCACCAGGACGTCGCCGTTGGTCACGTACCGCTCGAAGACGTTCCGCAGGTAGAGCGCGTGGTGGCCGGTCTCGTGCAGGAGCGCCTCGAAGGCGGCGGCGGGGCTCGCGACGCTGGAGGTGCCGAGGTAGACGGCGCCGAAGGTCGGGCGCAGGGTGGCGGAGCGGAAGGCGCCGCCGCGTACGTGCACGATGACCCGGACCAGCAGGTCCGTCTCCAGGGCGGCCTCCGGCCAGACCCTGCGCAGGGTCGTGCGGGCGGCTTCCAGGGTGGCGATGCCCTCGGTCGGGTCGAGCGTGCCGAAGTCGGCGTCGCCGGTGCCGCCGGTCCGTCGGATGTCGGCCCGCAGCTGTCCGGTGCCCCAGCGGCACCAGTCGGGGTCGGCCGCCGTGCCGTCCGGGGTGAGGTGGCGCAGTGGGGGCATCAGGCCGGCGGTGGCCGGTTCCCGCAGCAGCCCGGCGGTCCGGGCGGGGTCCGGCGCCGCCGCGGGGCCGTCCGCCGGGTCGTCCGGGGCGCCGGCCCCGGTGGCCGGCCGGTCGGCGGCCCAGACCAGGCCGGGGTGCAGGCAGGCGGGCGCGGGGGCGCCGCCCGGCAGCGGTCCGAGGCGGCGCACGACCTCCCGGTGGTAGCTGCGGACGAGGGCCACGGTACCGTCCGGGGTCATCCCGACCCGGACGGCCTCGTCCCGTCCGGTGCCCATCAGGCCTCGCCCGGGGTGGGTGCCACGCCCAGGATCTCGGTGAGCGAGGACTCCTCCGCCCGCTTGAGCTGCTGCTCGCGGGCCTGGAGCCGACGCACGATCAGGGCGGAGACCACCTCGTCACCCAGGTTCTCCAGGATGTGGAAGACGTCCTTGCGGACCTCCTGCCAGATCTCCTTCGACTGTCCGCTCATCGCCTCGGCCTTGCTGGGCAGCCGCCCGCGCAGGGCCGCGCTGCGCTCGACCGCCAGGTCGAGGACGTCGTGCAGGATCTGCGTCCAGGTGTCCTCCACGCCGTCGGAGAACGCGATGTGCACGGAGCCCTCGTCGTCGGTGGTGCCCTCGTGGTAGAAGCCGCGCGGCAGGTAGAGGCAGTCCCCGGCGTGCAGGGTGACCTCCAGGGCCAGCGGGGTCCGCGGGGTCACGCCCGGCTTGGACCGGTTGACCGGCCACTTCATCGGCGGCTCGTGCAGCCGCCAGGTCTTGGAGCCGGCCAGCTGCCGCAGGAAGATGCCGGCCAGGTCGTAGTGCGCCTCGGCGCCCTTGGAGTGCGGCGGGGTCAGGAAGGCGTTGGCGGCGACGGGGACGCCGATCTCGCCGGACAGTTCGGTGCAGAAGGCCTCCACCTCGGGGCAGTAGGTGGACATCGCCTGGAAGACCAGCGTCGCGCCCTGCCCCATCTGCGACACCGCGTACCGCGGGTCCACCAGCCCGGACAGCACCCGGCGCTCGTCGGAGCCGTCGTCCCCGGGCTTGGCGGCGTTGCGGACGCCGATGTCCTGGCCGTGGCGCCACAGTCTGACGTACGGGGTGCGCAGTCCGCGCTCGAAGAGCAGCCGCTGCGCGAGTTCCGTCGAGAACACGTCGTCCAGTGCGCCCATGTCCCGGCTGACGTAGGGCTCCGAGTCCCGTATGGACGACAGCTTCGACGGGTCGTCGAGGAGCTTCTCCAGCGCCATGTCATACCTCCGCGTCTTCGAGAACGGGCTCTTGTTCCTGGTGGAAATCGCGCACGCCGGGCACGGTCAGCGCCAGCAGTGCGGTGCCGAGCTGGACGACCGCGGCGCCGGCGAGCACGGTCGTGCGGCCCACCGCGTCGGCCAGCGGCCCGATCAGGGCCAGGCCGAGCGGCAGCAGGGCGAGGCTGCACAGCCAGTCGACCGAGCTGACCCGGCCGAGGATCGACGGGGGGAACTGGCGCTGGAGCGCGGTGTGCAGGAGGGTGTTGAAGGGCATCATTGCGAAGCCCGCGACCATGTAGCCGGCCACCACCCACCCCAGCGAGAACGGGGTGAGCAGCACCAGCGGCACCGTGGTGAAGAGCGCGTTGAAGACCATCGCGCTCGATCCGGGCCGCTTCAGCCTGATCCGCCCGACGACGATCGTGCCGACGAAGCCGCTCAGGCTGAACATGGCGATGACCAGGCCGTAGCTGGAGGGCCCCGCGAACCTCTCCTGGGTGATGACCGGCAGCAGGACCATGTGCGGCGCCACGACCAGCATGGTCTGCACGGCGGTCATCGCCAGCAGGGCCGAGGTCCAGCGGACCCGGCGCACCGCCGCCAGCCCCTCCCTGGCCTCCCGGAGGATCGAGGAGCGGGCCTGCGGCCGTCGCACCGGCGGCTCGGTGACGGCGAGGACGCACAGCAGGCTCACCGCGAAGGTGGCCGCGTTGGCGGCGAAGGCCACCCGGGTGCCGACGGTGGCCACCAGCACGCCGCCGAGCGCCGGCCCGATCACGGCGGCGGCGCTCTCGGTGCTGCCGCGCCACACGTTGGCGCTGAGCAGCCGGTCCTCGGGGACGAGGGAGGGCACCAGTCCGCCGTACGCGGGGCGGAAGAACGCCTCGCCGCTGCCCACCAGGAAGGTCATCACGGCCAGGGAGAGGGTCGCCGTGTCGAACGCCCCCAGCACCACGACCGTGATGGCGACCAGCCGGAACCCGTCGGCGATGATCATCGCCCGCCGGCGGGGCACCCGGTCCGCCCAGACACCGCCGAGCAGCGCGAACAGCACCGTGGCGAGCATCCGGGCGCCGATCACCAGCCCGACGTCGCCGGCGTCGCCGCCGCGTTCGAGCACCCGGAGGGAGACGGCCACGTTGAAGAGCTGGTCCCCGACGGCGCTGACCGCCTGGCCGGCCCAGAGGAATCGGAAGTCGCGCAGTTCCATGGCGCTGCCGGTCGGCTTGCCGGTCAGCGCGGTCTTCAGGTCGGGCATGCTCAGCCGATCGCGCTCGCCGCCACCGGGTCCGTCAGCTCTCCGTAGCCGAACCCGCAGCAGTCACCGGTGATGTCCTCGTCCCGCACCAGGGCGGGGTGTTCGGCACCGGTCACCCGGAGGTCCGCCAGGTCGACGGGTTCGGTGTCGTCGTCGATGTGGAGTTCGGCGCCGTCGGTGATCAGGTCGAGGTGGACCTTCTCCTCGTAGCCGACCACGGCGCGGTCCTGGTTGTGCTGTCCGAATCCGATGTGCACGCCGACCCGTCGCTCGTTGATGTGCGAGTTGGCCGGGATGAAGAGGCCGATGCCGGAGTTCGTGCCGAAGCCCAGCTCGCCTACCCGGGTGCCGTGCGGCTGCCTGAAGCAGAGTTCCACCAGCTCGCGGACCTCGTCGGAGCCGCCGGAGAACCCGGTGGCGCGCCCGTCCGCGATGTCGACGGTGAGCGGCCGGGCGCCCAGCCGGGTGTCGATCCGGGTGATGACGTTGCAGTTGAGCGCGCCGTCCGCGACCAGCCGGCCCTCGATGCCGGCCGGGTAGGTGGCGATCTCCCCCGCCGGGAGGATGGTGAAGCCGCCCGGGCGCCACACGCCGCGGTTGCTGATCCAGTCGTAGCGCCCGGCGTCGAGCCGGATCCGCAGGTCGGTGCCGCCCTTGCTGCGGACCCGGACGCTGCGGGCCTTCGTCAGCCGGGTGAGCAGTGTGGCGTTGCGGGCGCTGAGTTCCTCAGGACCGAGCTTGAGGGCCTGTTCGAAGAACTCCCGCGAGGCGCTGATGATGCGCACCACCATGCACCGGTCGCTGCCGAACTGCTGCATGACGTGCAGCAGTTGCGCGAAGTGGGACATCGTGTCGCGTTCGAGCGTGAAGACGACGAGCCGGCCGGTGAAGGACTCCGGGTCCGGCACGGCGGCCTTGAGGCGGGCGGCGAAGCCGTAGTCCACCAGCGGGCGCATGCCGATGACCTGGGCACTCAGCCCGCGCTGCTTGAGTCCGGCGACCAGCCAGGCGGCCGGTTCCCGGCTGTCCGGAGAGAAGACGACGACGCAGTGGTCGCGTACGGAGAGGCCGGCGTACCGGTCGAGGAGTGCGTCGACTCCGTCCCGTACGTCGCGGTCGGACTGCACATCGGTCAAGACTCGCTCCTCTGGCTCTCGGTGCTGTCACGAGGAGTTCCGGCCGCGGCGGTGCGCCGCGGCCGGAACTCCCGAGGGCTTTGCCGGACCTGTCAGGTCGCGACGAACCAGGCCATCAGCGGGCCTTCGTCGCCGCTGCCCACCGGCACGAGCACCTCGGCCGACTCGGCCGCGGAGAGCTCCCGCAGCGCGTCCTCGACCAACGACTCGTAGCTGGGCGTTTCTGTCGTGTTCTGCGTCATCCTTGACTCCTCTCAGACAACAGCTGTCCCACGACCCTAAGCGCCATGCTCATGCAAGGTCAACGCGATCGAGATCGCAACTTCCGTTTGATTTCGCCTACTTGGGGTACAAGCGCGCCGCCGGGAATCCGGATGTCCGGGTGTGCGCCCGCCGCTTTCGCGTAGGGTCCGAGGTGCATGCCGGTCGACTGACGGAGGAGACGGTCATGGGAGCTTCCCCCGACGCGGACCCACCCCCGCCGCTACGCCGGAACCGGCCACTGCTGCTCCTGGTGGTCGAGCAGCTGACCGGCTCGGTGGGCCGTCAGGTCACCGCCCTGGCACTGCCGTTGCTGGCCATCGCCCATCTGGGCGCCGGCCCGCTGGGCGTCTCCGCGCTCGTGGCGGTGACCTATCTGCCGGGGGTGCTGCTGAGCCCGCTGATCGGCGTCCTCGTCGACCGGGCCCGGCTGCGCCGGCTGCTGGTGGCGGGGGCCTGGCTCCAGGTGCCCGTCGTCGGGAGCGTGCCGCTCGCGGCCGCACTGGACGGACCGACCTGGCCGCACCTGTTCGCCGCGGCCGCGCTCTCCGGCGCGCTGGGCTCCGTCCAGGGCGTCGCGCTGCAGTCCGGCCTGCCCCGCGTGGTGCCCGCCGCGCACCTGTTGCCCGCCAACTCCTCGCTCACCGGGGCCCGGACGGTCGGCCTGATCGGCGGGCCGGCGCTCGGCGGCGTCCTGATCGGCCTCGTCGACCCGGCGCCGGCGCTGCTGGTGGAGTGCGCCGCGTACCTCGTCGGCGGCGCGCTCTTCCTCGCCCTGCCCGCGTCACTGGACCGCCCGCCGCGGGAGGCGGGCGCGGGGGCCCGCTCCCGGATCGAGGCCCTGCGGGAGGGGCTGGCGGTGATCCGGCGCGAGACGCCGCTGCGTCGCCAGGCCCTGGCCGCGGCCGGACTGAACCTCGGCGGCGGCGCCGCGAGCGGCCTGTTCGTGCTGTACGCCGAACGGGAGTTGGGGCTGGCCCCGTGGCAGCTCGGCACGGTCTACGCCGCGTACGCCGTGGGCACGGGCGCCGGCGTGCTCGCCGCGACCCCGGTGGCCCGGGCACTGGGCACGACCCGGGCCGTCCGGGTGTGCGCGGTGGGCGCGGGGGCCGCCCTGTTCCTCATCCCGGCAGCCTCGCTGGGGGCGGCGTTCGCGGTGCTGGTGCTGTACCAGCTGCTGTTCGCCCCACTGGCCACGGTGTGGTCGATCGCGATGACCACCGGGCGGCAACTCGCCACGCCCGCACATCTGTTGGGCCGGGTCAACGCCTTCCTCCAGGCGGTGCTGACCGCCACCCTGCCGGTCGGCGCCTTCGCCGGGGGCTGGCTCGCCTCACGGGTCGGCGTCGTCCCGGTCCTGGTCGGGGCGGCGGCCGTCGCCCTGGCCGGCACCGGCAGCCTCTGGCTCCCGCGCTCCGTCCTCGCCGGGGTCGAACGCGCGGCGGCGTGAGAAACGGGGGCCGACGGCCCGCAGCTCCCGTCCCCCGTCCCCCGTCCCCCGGACCGCCGGCTACCCCCGCAGCTCCAGGGTGCAGCACTTGACGCTGCCACCGGCCTTGAGCAGTTCGGTGAGGTCCACGCCGATCGGCTCGAAGCCGCGCCGGCGCAGTTCGCCGGTCAGGTGGGTGGCCGATTCGGGCAGCAGGACGTTCCGGCCGTCGGAGAACGCGTTGAGGCCGAAGACGGCGGCGTCCTCGGCGGTCGCCAGGACCGCGTCCGGGAACAGCTCGCGCAGCACCGCGCGGCTGCCCGGGGTGAAGGCCTCCGGGTAGTACATGACCTCGTCGTCGGAGAGGACGGCGAGGGCGGTGTCCAGGTGGTAGAACTCCGGGTCGACCAGGGTCAGTCCGGTCACCGGGACACCGAAGAACTCCTGCGCCTCGGCGTGCGACCGCGGGTCGGTGCGGAAGCCGGTGCCGGCGAGCAGGCGGCGGCCGACCAGCAGGTAGTCGCCCTCGCCCTCGTTGATGTGCTCGGGCCACAGGAGGTCGGTGTGGCCCTGCGCGCGGAACCAGTCGAGGTAGGCCGGCCCCTCGGCGGTGCGCTCGGCGTGGCGGAAGCGCGCACCGAGGACCTTCCCGTCGATCACGGTGGCCCCGTTGGCGGCGAAGACCATGTCGGGCAGGCCGGGCAGCGGGGCGATCTCCTCGACGGTGTGGCCGAGTTCGCGGTAGAGGTCGCGCAGCCGGGTCCACTGGGCGAGCGCCAGCGCTGCGTCGACCGGCTTCTCCGGGTGCATCCAGGGGTTGATGGAGTAGTGGACGTCGAAGTGGCTGGGCGGGCACATCAGCAGGCGGCGCGGGGTCGCGGTGCGGACCGGCGTCCGGTCGCCCGGGCCCGGCCCGGTGGTGTCCGTGTTCGGCATGGTTCTCCTCGGTCAGGGGGTGCCCGGTGCGGGCGGGACGGGCCCGGGAGGGCGGGAACGGGCTCCGGGCCGGTCAGTCGATGAGCCGGCGCCGCATCCCGCGGACGGCCAGGAACCAGGCGAGGGCGGCGAAGACGACCAGCACGGCCCCGTGCAGCGCGTCGCCCGCGCCCAGCGCCCCGAAGGCGGCGTGCCGGACCAGCTGCATGCAGTGGTAGATCGGGTTGACGGCGGCGACGCCCTGGACCCAGCCGGGCAGCCCGTCCAGCGGGAAGAACACGCCCGCGGCCATCACCAGCGGCGTCAGCACGCCGGAGACCACGAGCCGCAGCCAGTCGATCGCCGGCACCAGGCAGGACACCCACATGCCGAGCAGGGCGAACGCGAAGCCGGACACCAGGGCCACCAGCGGCACCAGCAGCAGCTCCGGGCCGGGCGGCAGCCCGATGGCGAGGGTGACCAGCAGCGGCGCGGTGCCGTAGACGGAGGACTTGACGGCGATCCAGGAGGCCTCGGCCGTGGCCAGTTCCCAGACGTCGACCGGCTGGCAGAGCACGGCGTCGTAGATCTTCTGGTACTTGCGGCGGTTGAAGCTCTCGAACATCCCGGCGAAGGCCGAGGCGAAGAGCACCGAGGTGACCACCATGCCGACGCCGACGAACTGCGGGTACGGGTGGCCCTGGACGGAGTCGATCAGCCGGCTGAAGCCCAGGCCGAAGCCGGTCATGTAGACCAGCGGCTCGATCAGCGAGCCGAAGGTGATGGCGGGCCAGTAGCGGCGGAAGAGCAGCAGCTCGCGCAGCCAGACCGCCCGCATGGTCGGCCACAGGGCCGGGGGTCGGCCGGGGTCGGGCGCGGAACCGGTGTGCGCCTCGGTGCGGGGCGCGGGCGTCGCCGTGGTCATCGGGTGTCCTCTCTGTGGGGGCGGGCGGGCCCTGCTCCCGCCGGTGGCCGGAGCGCGGCACGGCTCCGTCCGGTGCCGCCCCCGTCGGGGGCGGTCGGCCGGCGGCGCTCGGCCGCGCGGCGGGGTTCAGCCGAACAGTTCTCCGGTCAGTGCGACGAACACGTCCTCCAGGGAGGTCGGGCGCAGCACGTCAGGCGGGCCGAGGCGCTCGTGCAGTTCCGCGGTGATCGTCTCGGCCCGCAGGACGGAGACCGCCGGGCCGGTGCGCCGGCTGGGCAGTCCGGCCCGGGTGGCCTCGGCCTCGACGAGTTCGCGGCGGGCGGCGTCGCCCCGGTACTCGGCGGCCTGGGCGCCCGCGTGCGCGCGCAGCAGTTCCGCCGGGGTGCCCCGGGCGATCATGCGGCCGCCGAACACCACGGCCACCTCGTCGGCGAGCCGCTCCGCCTCCTCGATGTAGTGGGTCGACATCACCACGGTGGTGCCGGCGGCGCGCATCCCGTCGATGACGTCCCACAGGTCCTGGCGGATCTGCGGGTCGAGGCCGACGGTGGGCTCGTCCATGAGGAGCAGCCGCGGGTTGTTGACGATGCCCCGGGCGAGCAGGACCCGGCGGCGCATGCCCCCGGAGAGGGCGTCGGCCCGGGTGTCGGCGCGGTCGGTGAGCCGGACCGCGGCGAGCGCGCGGTCCACGGCGTCACGGTACCCGGCGCGCGGCAGTGCCGTGAACCGGACGAAGACGTCCAGGTTCTGCCGCACCGTCAGTTCGGGGTCGATGTTGTCGTGCTGCGGCACGACGCCGACCAGGGACCGGGCGCGGCGGGAGTCGTCCGGCATCCGGTGTCCGAACACCTCCACCGTGCCCGCGTCCGCCCGGGTCTGTCCGGTGAGCATCCGCATGGTGGTGGACTTGCCGGCGCCGTTGGGCCCGAGCAGGCCCAGGAACATGCCGGCCGGGACCTCCAGGTCCAGGCCGCCGACCGCCGTGGTGGCGCCGAAGGTCTTGACCGCACCGCTGATTCGGACGGCAGGGGTGTCCACGCGGGCCGCTCCTTTCGGGAAGGGTCTCGGGAGGGTTCCCGAGGGTTCTCGGGAAGGGTCTGGGAAGTCGCGGAAGTCGCCGTCCCGGGCCGGCGGGCGTCCTCGGGACCGGAATTCCGGGCCCGGCTTCCGGCCGCGTGCGGAACGCGTCCGTCCGACGCGATTTCACAACGGCCGCCGGGGCCTCGCCGGTTGGGTTCCGATCGCACGAACGGCGCGCGCTCATCTAACCGCAGAATCGCCTTGTCAGGAACCCGCTCAGGGGGGTTCCCATGTCCATGACCAGGTGTTATGTTGACCGAAGATCAATGCCGCTGGGTCCGCTTCACACGGCCCATCCGGGGGGAATTCGGCTCAATCACCCGCTGCGCACCCGATTTTCGACATCGGATCGCGGCGGGTGCCGTTCGCATGTTCCGTCCTCGGTGGTCCACCCGCGGCAGCACTGCCCATGATGCCCCGATCGAGGAGTTGTGGATGCAATCCGACGCGCCGTTCACCGGGACCGTCCAACTGCGGGCTGCGGCGGCCGAGGACGCCGGCGCCGTCACCGAGGTCTTCCTGGCCTCCCGTGCCGCGACCATGCCGTACCTCCCCCGACTGCACAGCGACGAGGCCACCCTGGGCTGGATCACCCACGTGGTACTGCCTGGCACCCGCGTCTGGCTCGCCGAGGACGCCGGCACCCGCGCCCTCCTGGGCTTCGCCTCACTCGACGGCACCCTGCTCGACCACCTCTACCTGCGCCCCGACGTGCGCCGCCGGGGCATCGGGACGCAGCTGCTGGAGGCCGTCAAGTCGGCGAGCCCGCAGGAGCTTTCGCTGCACGTCTTCCAGAAGAACACCGAGGCCCGCGCCTTCTACGAGCGGCACGGCTTCGTCGTGGTGGACACCGACGACGGCAGCCGCAACGAGGAGAACGAGCCCGACATGACCTACCGCTGGACCGCGTGACACCCACCCGCGCCCCGCGGTAGTACCCCCGCCGAGGGACGTCGGCGGGCCCCAACGGCCACGAGCCACCGGACCACCACCTCCGGCCCGCCCGGCCCACCCGGCCGGCGGGACGGGTTCACCTGGAGGGATGCCCCGTGCTGGGCGAACACAGCCTGCCCGCGGAAACACCGCTCTCGTACGCACAGTTGGCGCTCTGGTTCAACGACCGCCTCCAGGGCGGCGACGCCTCGTACAACGTCCCGGTGGCACTGCGGCTGACCGGCCCGGTCGACCACGAGGCACTGCGGTCCGCGCTGGCCGACGTGCTGGAACGGCACGCGGCCCTGCGCACCCTGTTCCCCGAGCGGGACGGCGTGCCGCGCCAGCACGTGCTGCCGATGGCCGAGGTGCCGCCGGTGCTCACCGTGGTGCCGACCACCGAGGCCGAGCTGCCTGCCCTGGTCGACGCCGAGTCCGGGCACGTCTTCGACCTGCGGGCGGAAGCCCCGCTGCGGGTCCGGCTGTTCGCGCTCGGCCCGGAGCAGCACGTGGTGCTGATGGTGCTGCACCACATCGCCGGCGACGGCTGGTCACTGGCACCGCTGGCCCGCGACCTGAGCACCGCGTACCTGGCCCGGACGCAGGACCGGGCGCCCGTCTGGTCGCCGCTGCCCGCCACCTACGCCGAGTACGCCGTGCGCCAGCACGAGAACCTCGGCGACCTGGACGACCCGCAGAGCAGCGGCGGACGCCAACTCGCCTACTGGCGCCAGGCCCTGGCCGGGCTGCCGGACTTCCTGGAGCTGCCCACCGACCACCCCCGGCCGGCCGCGATGTCGCACCGGGGCGAGTACTTCCCCTGGGACCTCCCGGCCGGGCTGCACCGCGAGCTGCTGGCGCTCTCCCGCTCCTGCCGGGTCAGCATGTTCATGGTGCTGCAGGCAGCGCTGGCCGCGGTGCTGACCCGCTCCGGGGCCGGCACCGACATCCCGATCGCCAGCCCGATCGCGGGCCGCACCGACGAGCGCTACGACGAGGTCGTCGGCTACTTCGTCAACCCGCTGGTCCTGCGCCTGGACACCTCCGGCGACCCGACCTTCCGCGACCTGCTCAAGCGGGTGCGCCGCACCGACCTCCAGGGCTTCGCCCACCAGGAGTTCCCGTTCGAGCGGCTGATCACCGCGCTCAACCCGCACCGCTCGCTGGCCTGGCACCCGCTGTTCCAGGTGATGCTGGCCTTCCAGAACACCCCCGAGGCGTCCCTCACGCTGCCCGGCATCGCGACCGAGATCGCCGAGGCCGGCCCGGGCGGCGCCAAGTTCGACCTGTCCTTCAACATCCGCGAGACCCACGACGCCGACGGCGCCCCGGCCGGGCTCGGCTGCTTCGTCGAGTACAGCACCGACCTGTTCACCCGGGCCGGCGCCGAGGCCCTGGCCGCCCGGCTCGGCCGGTTGCTCGCCGCGGCCGCCGCCGACCCGGACCGCCCGATCGGCGCGTACGACCTGCTCACCGACGACGAGCGGCTCGACCTCCTCGACCGCGCCGCCGGGCCCGCCCTGCCCGCGGCCACCACCACCTACCACGCTGCCTTCGAGGAGCGCGCCGCCCTGGAGGGCGGGGTCACGGCGCTGGTCGCCGAGGACGGCCGGCTCACCTTCGCCGAGGTCAACGAGCGGGCCAACCGGCTGGCCCGGGAGCTCGTCCGGCGCGGCGCCGGCCCGGACCGGTACGTCGTCCTGGCACTGCCGCGCACCACCGACCTGTACGTGTCGCTGCTCGCCGTCCTCAAGTCGGGCGCCGCGTACATCCCGGTCAACCCCGTCATGCCGCGCGAGCGGCTGGCCGGCATCCTCGCCGACGCCGCCCCGGTCTGCGTGCTCGCCACGACCGCCGACGCCGGCCGGCTGCCGGACGGCGCGCCCGTGCTGGCCGTCGACGACCCCGGGGTCCGGGCCGCCGTCGCCGCCCACCCCGGCGGGAACCTGACCGACGCCGACCGGACCGGCCCCACCGGGCCGCTCGACCCCGCCTACGTCATCCACACCTCCGGGTCGACCGGCGTGCCCAAGGGCGTGGTGATCCCGCACGGCGGCCTCAGCAGCCTGATGCAGCACCACCGCACCCGCATGGTCCGCCCGTCCGGCGGACCGGGGGGCCGGCGCCTGCAGCTCGGCCTGGTCGCCTCGATCACCTTCGACACCGCCTGGGAGCCGCTGTTCTGGCTGCTCGAAGGCCACCCGCTGCACCTGCTGAGCGACGCGGTCCGGCTCGACCCGCGGGCCCTGGTCGACTACGTCCGCCGAGAGCGCCTGGACTTCCTCGACCTCACGCCGACGTACGTCCCGGCGCTCACCGCGGCCGGCCTGTTCGCCGAGGACCGGCACCGCCCGACCGTGCTGATGCTCGGCGGCGAGGCGGTCGGCCCGGCCCTGTGGACCGAGCTCTCCGCACTGCCGGACGTCGAGGTCTTCAACTACTACGGCCCGACCGAGTGCACCGTCGACGCGCTCGCCTGCAACCTGACGGACAGCGCGAACCCGGTCATCGGCCGCCCGCTCGACAACACCCGCGCCTACGTGCTGGACGACCTGCTCCGGCCCGTCCCGCTCGGGGTGCCCGGCGAGCTGTACCTGTCCGGGCCGCACCTGGCCCGCGGCTACCTGCGCCGCCCCGCCCTCACCGCCGAACGCTTCGTCGCCGACCCGTACGGCCCGCCCGGCGCCCGGATGTACCGCACCGGCGACCTCGCCCGGATGCGCCGCGACGGCCAGGTGGAATACCTCGGCCGGGCCGACGGGCAGATCAAGGTCCGCGGCTTCCGGATCGAGCCCGGCGAGATCGAGGCGGTGCTGCTGCGCCACCCCGCCGTCCTCCAGGCCGCCGTACTGGCCCGCGGCGGCAGCGCCGAGGAGCGCTACCTCGCCGCCTACCTGGTGACCGGGGACGGTACCGCGCCCGACCTCGCCGAGGTGCGCGAGCTGCTGGCCGGGCAGCTGCCCGACTACATGATCCCGGCGGCGTACGCCGTGCTCGACCGGCTGCCCCTCAACTCCAGCGGCAAGCTGGACGGTTCGGCCCTGCCCGAGCCCGACCTGCGGGCCACCGCGGGCCCGGCCCGGGCCCCCCGGGACGACCGCGAGGCCGCGCTCTGCGCGCTGCTCGCCGAGGTCCTGGGCGTCCCCGAGGTCGGCCCCGACGACGACTTCTTCGCACTCGGCGGCCACTCGCTGCTCGCCACCCGGCTGGTCAGCCGGGCGCGCACCGCGCTGGGCGCCGAACTGCCCATCCGGGCGGTGTTCGAGAGCCCGACCGCCGCCGGGCTGGCCCGCCTGGTCGACACCGGGCGATGTCGCCCGGCGCTGACCGCCGTTGCCCGCCCCGAGCGGGTCCCGCTCTCGCACGCGCAGCGCCGGCTCTGGTTCCTGCAGCAGCTGGATCCGCTCAGCGACGCCTACCACGTCCCGCTCGCCCTGCGCCTCGACGGTGCCCTGGACGCCGACGCGCTCGCCGCCGCGCTGCACGACTGCGCCGTCCGCCACGAGGCCCTGCGCACCGCCTTCCCCGCCGACGCGGCCGGCCCCCGGCAGCTGGTCCTCGACCCGGACGGCCTGCCCCCGCTGCTGCGCCGTTCCGCCCTTGCCGCCGGGGCCACCGACGAGCAGCTCGCCGAGGCCCTGCGCACCGCCGCCGCGGAGCCCTTCGACCTCGCCGCCGCCCCGCCGCTGCGCGCCCACCTGTTCGGCCTCGCGCCGGACCGGCACGTCCTGCTGCTGACGGTCCATCACATCGCCTGTGACGGCTGGTCGCTGGGCCCGCTCGCCCGCGACCTGGGCACCGCCTACCGTGCCCGGACGACCGGCCGCGCGCCCGAGTGGACGGCCCTGCCCGTCCAGTACGCCGACTACACCCAGTGGCAGCTCACGCTGCTCGGGGACGACCGCGACCCGGGCAGCCCGGCCGCACGCCAGTGGCAGTTCTGGAGCGAGGCCCTGGCCGGCCTGCCCGAGGAGATCGCGCTGCCGGTGGACCGGCGCCGCACCGCCGAGACCGGCCAGGCGGCCGGCCGCGTCCCGCTGCGACTGGCCGGCCCCGACCACCGGGCCCTGGCCGACCTCGCCCGGGAGCACGGCGCCAGCCTCTTCATGGCCGTCCAGGCCGGCCTGGCGGCCCTGCTCACCCGCCTCGGCGCGGGCACCGACATCCCCGTCGGCACCCCGGTCGCCGGCCGCACCGACGAGGCCCTGGACGACCTGGTCGGGTTCTTCGTCAACACCCTGGTGCTGCGCACCGACACCGCCGGCGACCCGGCCTTCCGCGAACTGCTGCTCCGTGTCCGGGACGCCGACCTGGCCGCCTACGCGCACCAGGACCTGCCGTTCGAGCGGATCGTCGAGCTGGCCAACCCGGAGCGCTCCCCCGGCCGCCACCCGCTGTTCCAGGTCGCCCTGGTGATGGACCAGGCCGGCCCGGCCGTGGACATCCCCGGGCTGGCGAGCGAGGTGCTCACCGCCGGCCTGGCCCCGGCCAAGTTCGACCTCACCGTCACCCTGGGCGCGCCCGACGGGCCGGACGGCGAGCTGAGCGGCGGCATCGAGTACCGCACCGACCTGTTCGACCGGGCCACCGTCGAGGCGATCGCGGGCCACCTGGTCCGGCTGCTCGGCGCGGCGGCGGCCGACCCGGAGCAGCCGATCGGACGGGTCGCGCTGGCCGCGGCCGACGAGCGGGCCGGACTGCTGGCGGCCTCCCTCGGCGAGCGCCGGGACCTCACCCCGACCACGCTGGCCGCGCTCGTGCGCGAGCGGCTCGCCGCACCGTCCGCCACCCCGGCGCTGGTCTTCGAGGGGCAGGCGCTCGACCCGGCCGAACTGGACCGCCGGATCGAGGCGATGGCCCGCCGGCTGGCCGCCGTCGGCGTCCGCCCGGGCAGCCGGGTCGCGGTGGCCGTGCCCCGCTCGGTGGAGCTCGTGGTCGCGCTGTGCGCCGTCCACCGCGCCGGCGGTGCCTACGTCCCGCTCGACCCCGACTACCCGGCCGACCGGCTCGCCTTCATGCTCGCCGACGCCCGCCCGGCCGCCGTGATCGCCGCCCCGGAGCAGCTCGCGGTGCTGAGCCCCGCCGAGGGCGTGCCGTGCCTGTCGCCGGAGGACCTGCCGGCGCCCGAGGGCGTGCTGCCGACCGCCCCCGGTCCCGAGGACCCGGCGTACGTGATCTACACCTCCGGCTCGACCGGGCGGCCCAAGGGCGTGCTGGTCCCGCACCGGGGCATCGTCAACCGGTTGCTCTGGGGCCAGGAGGAGTACCGACTGGAGGCCCGCGACGCGGTGCTGCAGAAGACCTCCGCCAGCTTCGACGTCTCGGTCTGGGAGTTCTTCTGGCCGCTGGTCGCCGGTGGCACCCTGGTCGTGGCCAAGCCCGACGGGCACCGCGACCCGGGGTACCTGGCGGATCTGATCCGACGTCAGGACGTCACCGTCGCACAGTTCGTGCCGTCCATGCTGGACGCCTTCCTGCAGCACCCGGGGGCCGCCGACTGCGCCGGGCTGCGCCTGGTGGTCGCCAGCGGCGAGGCCCTGTCGGCGGCGACCGTGCGCCGGTTCCGGCAGGTGCTCCCGGGCGTCCGGCTGGCCAACCTGTACGGGCCCACCGAGGCGTCCGTCGAGGTGACGGCCTGGGAGTGCGGGCCGGCCGACGAGCAGCCGCGCCCGGTGCCGATCGGACGGCCGGTCCAAAACACCGGCGCCCTCGTCCTGGACGCCGCCCTGAACCCCGTCCCGGCTGGCGTGCCCGGCGAGCTCTACCTGTCCGGCGAGCAGCTCGCCTACGGCTACCTGGGCCGCCCGGCGCTCACCGCCGAACGCTTCGTCGCCGACCCGCACGGCGCGCCGGGCACCCGGATGTACCGCACCGGGGACCTGGCCCGCCGCCGCCCCGACGGCGCCGTGGAGTACCTGGGCCGGGTGGACGGCCAGGTGAAGGTCCGCGGCTACCGGATCGAGCTCGGCGAGATCGAGACCCGGCTCGGCGAGCACCCGGCGGTCACGGCCTGCGCGGTCGCGGTCCGCGAGGACCGGGCCGGCGCCGTCCGGCTGGTCGCCTACGCGGTGCCGAACCCCTCGGCGCAGCCGCCCACGGCCGCCGCGCTCCGCGCCCACCTGCGCGGCCACCTGCCCGAGTTCATGGTGCCCACCGCCTACGTGCTGCTCGGTTCCCTGCCGGTGAGCGTCAACGGCAAGCTGGACCGCCGGGCGCTGCCCGAACCGCAGACCCACGTGGAGAGCCGGGCGCGGGAACCTCGGACGCCGGCCGAGCGCACCCTGGTGGCACTCTTCGCCGAGCTGCTCGGCGTGCCCGAGGTCGGGCCGGAGGACGACTTCTTCCTGCTCGGCGGCCACTCGCTGCTGCTGATCCGACTGGTCGAGCGGATCCGGGCGGAGGTCGGCGTCGAGCTGCCCGTCCGGGCGCTGTTCGAGGCGCCGACGCCGGCCGGGCTCGCGCTGCGGCTGGCGGAGCGGCCCGGCCCGGCCGGCCAGGCCTTCGAGCCGCTGCTGGCGCTGCGCGGCGGCGGCGACCGGGCCCCGCTGTTCTGCGTCCACCCGGTGACCGGTGACGGCCTCGGCTTCCTCGGGCTGCTGCGCGGCCTCGACCCGGACCAGCCGGTGCACTCCTTCCAGGGCATCGGCCCGGTCGGCGGCGGTGAGCGGCCCGCCACCCTGGACGGGCTGGCGCGGGAGTACCTGGCCCGGATCCGCGCCGTCCAGGCGCACGGCCCCTACCGGGTGCTCGGCTGGTCCTTCGGCGGGCTGGTGGCCCATCAGATCGGCGTCCTGCTGCGCGAGGCGGGCGAGGAGGTCGACCTGGTCGCGCTGCTGGACAGCCACCCCGCGACGGCGGGCTCCGGGGAGGTCACCGACACCGTCGTCCTGGCGGAGCTGCTGACCTCGATCGGAGCTCCCGACGCCGAGGTCGCGGCGGTGCGGTCGGAGCAGTGGCGGCCGAAGCCGGCGGAGCTGCTCGACCGGCTGGCCGTCGCGCTGCGCGAGGCCGCGCCGCGTGACGAGGACCAGCTGGCGGTGTTCCTCGATTCCTGCCGCTACCACGCCGAGTTGATGGCGGGCTGGACCCCGGGCGTGCTCGACGCCCCGCTGATCGCCTTCACCGCGTCGGCCGACCACCGCTCGGACGAGACGGTGGCCGCGTGGTCGGCCCACACCACCGGGCCGGTGGCGGACCACCCGATCGCCGCCCGGCACCTGGACCTGGCCAACGCCGGGCCGATCGACGAGATCGCCCGGGTCGTCGCCACCGCCCTGCGCCGGGCCGACGAGGGCCGGCGATGACGGTCCGTCCGGCGCGCTCCGGACGGACCACCGCCCACCGCCCGGTCCCGGTGCACGGGGCCGGGCGGCCGGGGTCAGGCGCCCGACACCTCCAGGCCCGCCCGGGCCTCCGCCGCGAGCTCCGCGAGCACCTCGGCGCGCTGCTGGTGCAGGAAGAAGTGGTCGCCGGGCAGGATGCGGTGGCGGAAGCGCTCCGCCGTGGTGGAGCGCCAGCCGGTGATCCACTCCGGTCCGGCCATCAGGTCGTCCGCGCCGCCGAGCGCCAGCACCGGGCAGGGCAGCACGGTCGGCCGGGTCCGCTCGTTGTACTCGGCGAGGAGCGTCACGTCGGCCTTGAGCACCGGCAGCACCATGCGCATCAGGTCCCGGAACTCCAGGACCTCGGCCGGGGTGCCGCCGAGTTCGACGATCCGGTCCAGCAGGTCGTCGTCGGTGAGGTCGTGCAGCCGGGCGACGTCCGGCGTGCCGGGCGCCCGTCCGCCGGAGACCACGAGGGAGAGCGGCAGCGGCCGTCCTGCGGCGGCGAGCCGGCGGGTCGTCTCGTAGACGATCCGGGCGCCCATGCTGTGGCCGAGGAGCATGAACGGCTCGTCGGCCGGGCGGTTCGCCAGCACGGCGAGCAGGCCGTCGACGACCTCGTCCATGGCGGTCGCCGACGGCTCGGCGAGGCGGGTGCCCCGGCCGGCGAGCTCCACCGGAACGATCGTCAGGTCGGGCTGTCCGGTCTCCCGGGCCCACGGCAGGTAGGCGCTCGCGGAGCCGCCGGCGTGCGGCAGGCAGTAGACGCGCACGGGCCCGGTCCGCCCGTTCGGCTCGGCGTCCCGGTGCCACGGCGTCCACCGGGCCACCTCGTCGGGCAATATGGCGGGCCATCCGGTCATAGCTGTTTCTTTTCCCTTCCCGTTCAATTCGACGAAGCCTGCTCGGCAGGCCTCCGGGGAAGACTTTAGGCGCTAATTTTCGGGTTGGTCCAGCCCGCAATTCGGCGTGCCCGGAAAATGCTGGATCCGGCCACTCCGAGGCCTTGCCATGCCCGAAACTGCCTGAAGAAGAATTAAGGATCTTGGTCTTTCCCGGGCCGCCGGGCTCTGTTACGGTGCTATCCGTCCGGGCTTCTTGCGGATATTTCCAGAGTATTTCCGGCAGCTCGTGCGAACATCCGACGGGAGAGGGACGGACACAATGTGCGGAATAACCGGCGTATTCGTCCTGGGCGGTGGTCGCCCGGCCGATGCCGACGCCGTCCGGGCGATGACGGCGTGCCTGGTGCACCGCGGCCCGGACGACGACGGCCACCACGTCGGCGACGGCGTGGCCTTCGGCTTCCGCCGGCTGGCACTGAACGACCTCGCCCACGGAAACCAGCCGCACCGCACCGAGGACGCCTCGCTGGTCTCGGTCTGCAACGGCGAGATCTACAACCACCGCGAACTGCGCGCGGCACTGGCCCGCCGCGGCCACCGCTTCCGCACCGAGAACGACACCGAGGTGCTGGTCCACCTGTACCGGGAGTACGGCGAGGACCTGACAGCCCACCTGGACGGCCAGTTCGGTTTCGCGCTGCACGACACCGCCGAGCGGCGGCTGCTGCTCGCCCGCGACCGCGCCGGGATCGTCCCGCTCTTCTACACCGTCGTCGACGGCCTGCTGGTCTTCGCCTCGGAGATCAAGGCGATCCTGCGCCACCCCGCCGTCCGCGCCCGGGTCGACCTGCGCGGCCTGGACCAGGTGCTGACCCTGCCCGGGCTGGTCAGCCCGCGCACCATGTTCGAGGGCATCAGCGCCCTGCGCCCCGGCGAACGGCTCGTCGCCGACGCCGCCGGCGTACGCACCGAGCGGTACTGGGACCTCGACTTCCCACTCGCCGCCGACCTCGACCCGGTCGCCCCCGCGGACCTGGACCGCGAGCTCGGCCGGTACGCCGACCGCACCGCCGACCTGCTCGACGCGGCCGTCCGCAGCCGGCTGCTCGCGGACGTGCCGATCGGCATGTACCTCAGCGGCGGCCTCGACTCCAGCCTGATCGGTGCCCTGATGGCCCGGGCCCGGCCCGGCCACGCCTGGCCCAGCTTCTCGGTCACCTTCCCCGGCCGCGACTTCGACGAAGGCCCGCACCAGCGGCTCGTCGCCGGCAAGCTCGGCACCGACCACCACGAGGTCCCGGTCGGCGAGCACGAGGTCGCCGAGCGGATCACCGCGATGGTGCGGCACGCCGAGGCCCCCGTGCGCGAGTCCTACAACGTCTGCTCGCTCGCCCTGTCCGAGGCCGTCCGCGCCGCCGGGACGGTCGGCGCGCTCAGCGGCGAGGGCGCCGACGAGCTCTTCGGTGGCTACCCCGGCTACCGCTTCGACGCCACCGGCCTCGGCGGCAGCCGGCTCACCGGCCTCGACGCCTCCCTGGAACGGGAGTTCCGCGAGCGGATGTGGGGCGTCGACCTCGCCTACGAGCAGGACCAGCTGCCCGCCCAGGAATTCCGCCGCGAGCTGTACGCCGAGGACCTGGCCCCCTCCCTGGACGAGTTCTCCGTCACCGCCCAGCGCCTGGTCGACCCCGACCGGCTGGCCGGGCGCCACCCCCTGCACCAGCGCTCCTACCTCGACTACCACCTGCGGCTCGCCGACCACCTGCTCGGCGACCACGGCGACCGGATGGCCCTGGCCAACGGCGTCGAGCTGCGCTTCCCCTTCCTGGCCAACGCCGTGGTCGACCACGCCACCACGCTGCCGCCGGAGCTGATGCTCGCCCACGGCCGGGAGAAGGCCGTGCTGCGCCGGGCCGCCGAGGGGCTCGTCCCCGGCGAGGTGCTCAGCCGGCAGAAGTACGGCTTCCGCGGCCAGACCAGCAGCCACCTGCTGAGCACCGGCGCCGACTGGTTCGAGGAGCTGGTCTCCCCCGCGACCGTGCGCCGTCAGGGCTACTTCAACCCGGACACCGTTGCAGCCCTGACTGCCCGTCAGCGCGCCGACGGCCACCAGGTGCACGCCCACCTGGACACCGACTACCTGATGCTCGTCGCGACCTTCGCCCTGTTCGTCGAGGAGTTCGATCTGCCGTGTCTGGGATGACCGCCACCGCCACCACCACCGACGCGGCCCCCGGCTCCGGCACCCGCCCACGCCACCCGCTGATCGGGGTGCTCGGCGGCATGGGCCCGCTGGCCTCCACCGAACTGCTGCGCACCGTCTACCGGGCCTGCCGACTCCAGCCCGAACAGGACACCCCCCGGCTGCTGCTCTGGTCCGACCCCGCCGTGGTCGACCGCACCGAGGCCATCGGCAGCGGCGAACTCGACGCGCTGCGGCGCGCCGTGGAGACCTCGCTGCGCGGACTGCGGGCGGCCGGCGCGGAGCGCACCGTGATCGCCTGCATCACCGCCCACCACGTGCTCGGCGACCTGCCGGCCGACCTCGCGGCGAGCTGCGTCTCCCTGGTCGACGTGGTGCACGAGGAACTGGCCGCCGCCACCGAGCCGCACCTGCTGCTCTGCTCCTCCGGCACCGCCCGGGCCGGCATCCTCACCTCCGGGCCCGCCGGGGCCCGCGCCGCCGAACGGCTGGTCGCCCTGCGCCCGGCCGACCAGGAGGCGCTGCACCACCGGATCCACCGCCTCAAGCGCGGCGAGGACCCCGCCCTCGCCATCGACTTCCTGCGCGAGACCCTGCCCCGCTACGGGGTGCGGGCCTTCGTCGCCGCCTGCACCGAGCTGCACCTGGTCACCAGGGCGATCGAGGACGCCGGTCTGAGCGAGTCCCTCCCCTCCCTCGACCCGCTGACGGTCGTGGCGCACCGGATCATGAACGGAGAGTTGTGAGCCGCACGAGCATCCTCGACCGCTGGGCCGACCAGGTCGGGCAGCGAGCCGCCGAACCCGCCCTCGCCACCGCCGACCGGGACTGGAGCCACCGGGACCTGGCCGACCTGGCCACCGGTCTGCGTGCCCGGCTCGCCGACGGCACCGGCCCGGTCCTGGTGGTCTGCGCCGACCCGGTCCCGGTGGTCGCGGCGGTCCTCGCCTGCGCCGCCACGGGCCGCCCGTTCGCCCCCGTGGACACCCGCCAGCCCGCCGCGCGCTGGACCGCCCTGCTGGAGGACCTGCGGCCGGGCACCGTCCTCGCCGACGCCGCGGGCCGTGCCGCGCTGGCCGCCGCCGGCCAGGACGCGCTGCCCCTGCTCGACGCCGAGTCGGTCACCGCCCTGCCGTTCGCGGCCGACGCCTGGCGCGGCCTCGACGGCCCCGACGCCGGCTACGTCTACTTCACCTCGGGCACCACCGGCCGCCCCAAGGGCATCCGGGGCAGCTTCGAGGCCGTCGCCCACTTCCTGGACTGGGAGATCGCCGAGTTCGGCGTCACGCCCGGCACCCGGGTCTCCATGCTCACCTCCCCCGGCTTCGACGCCTTCCTGCGCGACGCCCTGGTCCCGCTCTGCGCGGGCGGCACCGCCGTCGTCCCCGCACCCGGCGCCGTCCCGGTCGGCGCGGCCCTCGGCCGCTGGCTGGCCGAGCAGCGGATCGAACTGCTGCACTGCGTCCCCACCGTGTTCCGCACCCTGCGCGCCGCCGGGCTCACCGCCGGCTCCCTGCCCCGGCTGCGCGCCGCGCTGCTCGCCGGGGAGCCGGTCCGCCCCGGCGACGTCGCCTGGTGGCGCGGGCTGTTCGGGGCCGACAAGGACCTCGTCAACCTGTACGGGCCGTCCGAGACCACCATGACCAAGGTCTTCCGCCGGCTCACCGCCGAGGACACCGAGGCCGGAACCGTCCCGGCCGGCCTGCCGATGCCCGGCGTCGAGGTCACCGTGCTGGCCGCCGGACGCCCCGTCACCGAGGCGATCGGCGAGATCGAGATCCGCACCCCGTTCCCGCTGGCCGGCTACCTGGGCGATGCCCGCGGCGGCTTCGTCGGGCCGGACCGCTACCGCACCGGCGACCTCGGCCGGCTGCGCGCCGACGGCGTCCTGGAGGTCCTCGGCCGCCGCGACCAGCAGGTCAAGGTGAACGGCGCCCGGGTCGAACTCGGCGAGATCGAGGACCTGCTGCGCCGCCACCCCGGGGTCGCGGACGTCTGCGCCGCCGTGGCCGAGGAGGCCGACGGCGAACCGGTGCTCTGCGCCTACCTGGTCGCCGCCGCCGTCACCGACGAGGAACTGCGCGCGTACGCCGCCGAGGGCCTGCCCGCCGCCGCCCGACCCGCCCTCTACCTCCGGCTCGCCGCGATCCCGCGCACCCTCAGCGGCAAGGCCGACCGGCGGGCGCTGCCCAGCCCCGCCGCCGCGCGCGCGGGCCACACCGGCGAACAGCCGCTGGACGGCCTGGAGGCCGGGATCGCCGAACTGTGGCGCGAGCTGCTGCACGTGCCCGCCGTCGGCCGGCACGACGACTTCGCCCTGCTCGGCGGCGACTCGCTGGGCATCGCCCGCCTGCTGGACGGGCTGCGCACCCGCTTCGGCGTCGAGGTGCCGCTGCGGGTGTACGTCGGCGCCCCCACCGTCGCCGGGCTGGCCGCGGCCGTCGCCGCCGGCCGCGACGGGGCCGAGCCGGACGGTGAGCGCCGATGAGCCGCGACACCTCCCTGCCGGTGCGCGCCGACCTCGGCCGCGCCCCGCTCTCGTACGCCCAGCGGTCCATCTGGCGGGCCGAACAGGTGCTGCCCGGCACCGCCCTGCACAACGAGAGCGCCGCCTTCCACGTCAGCGGTCCGCTGGACGCGGCCGCCCTGGAACGGGCGCTGGACGCCGTCGCCGAACGGCACGAGATGATGCGCTGCGCCGTCGTCACCGGCCCGGACGGCGAGCCGCACCAGGCCTTCGCCGAGCGCGTCCGCCCCGGCGTCGAGACCGTCGACCTGACCGGCGTGCCCGAGTCCGACCTCGAGGAGCACCTCGCCGGGCTGGTCACCCGCGCCGTCGCCGTGCCCTTCGACCTCGACCGGCCCCCGCTCATGCGGACCCACCTGTTCCGGCTGGGCGAGGACCGTTCGCTGCTGCTGTTCACCGCCCACCACATCGTGGTGGACGCCTGGGGCTTCGGCGTCTTCCTCGAATCCCTCGCCGCCTGCTACGCCGCCGCGCTCGGCACCGCCGAGGCCCCCGCCCGGGCGGACGGCCCCGACTTCGGGGACTACGCCGCCTGGCAGCGCACCGGGGCCGGCGACGGCGCCGGACTCGACCACTGGACGGCCCGGCTCGGCGGCGAACTGCCCACCGCCGACCTGCCCGCCGACCCGGGGCGCGGCACCGACCCGGCCGCCGGGGCGCTGCACCACTTCACCGTCCCCGCCGAACTGGCGGCCCGGCTCAGCGCCTTCGGCCGGTCCGAACTGGCCAGCCTGTCCACCGTGCTGCTGACCGCCTACTGCGCCACCGCCGCCCGTTGGACCGGCCAGGACGACCTGGTGGTCGGCATGCCGGTGGCGACCCGCAACAGGACCGCGCTGGCCGGCGTGGTCGGCCCGCTGCTCAACATCGTGGCCCACCGCGGAGACCTGAGCGGCGAGCCGAGCTTCCGCCAGGCCCTGGCCCGCACCCGGCAGCACCTGAAGGCCGACCTCAGGCACCGCGACACCCCCTTCGACCTGGTGCTGGAGCGCCTCGGCCGGGCCGCCGGCGGGCGCACCCCGCTGTTCCAGCTGATGTACTCCTTCCACAGCGGCCCCACCACCACCCTGGAGCTGCCCGGCGTCCGCACCACCCCGGCGCCCTCGCACAGCGGCACCGCCAAGTACGACCTGACGTTCTTCCTGCGGCCGCGCCCCTCGGGCGCGCTCGACGCCACCCTGGAGTACCGCACCGCGCTGCTCGCGCCCGAGACGGTGGCCGAGTTCGCGGACTCCCTGCTGTGCCTGCTGGAGGCCGCCGCCGCCGACCCGGACCGGCCGCTGGCCGAGCTGCCGGTGCTCTCACCGGAGCGCCGCCACCGGGTCCTGGTGGACTTCAACCGGGCACCCGACGGCGACCGCGCGTGGGCCACCGTCCCCGAGGGGCTGCGCGCCCTCGCCCGGCACGACGGCGCCGCACCGGCCGTCGAGTCCCCCGGGACCGCCCTCACGCGGGCCGGCGCCGACGCGGCCGCCGACCGGGTCGCCCACCGGCTGACGACCCGGCACGGCATCACGCCCGGCGACCGGGTGGCCCTGCGGGTCGACCGCGACGCCGCGCTGGTGCCCCTGATCGTCGGCCTCTGGCGGGCCGGGGCCGTCCTCGTCCCCCTGGACGAGGCCATGCCCGCCGCCCGCGCCGAGCACGTGCTCACCGACAGCGGCGCCCGCCTCCTGATCGGCGATGCCCTCCCGGGCCTGCCCGCCGCTGACCCGGCCGCGCTGCTGGCCGAGGACGGCGGGGCCGCCGCGCCCCCCGCCCCGGGCCCCGCGCCCGACGACCTCGCGTACCTGATGTACACCTCGGGCTCCACCGGGCTGCCCAAGGGCGTGGCGGTGCCGCACGGCTGCGTCGCCAACCTGCTGCACAGCGTCGTCCGTGCCGAGCCGGGCCTCGGCCCCGAGGACACCCTGCTCGCCGTCACCTCGATCACCTTCGACATCTCCGTCCTGGAGCTGTTCGCCCCGCTGCTGGCCGGCGGCCGGGTCGTGGTCGCGCCGCGCGAGAGCGTCCGCGACGCCGAGGCCCTCGGCGCGCTGCTGGAGCGCAGCGGCGCCACCGCGATGCAGGCCACCCCCTCGCTCTGGCGCGGACTGCTGGACGGCGGCTGGCCCGGCCTTCCCGGACTGCGGGCGCTGTGCGGCGGCGAGGCGCTGGACGCCGGCCTCGCCGACCGGCTGCTGGCCCGCTGCGCCGGACTGTGGAACCTGTACGGGCCGACCGAGACCACCATCTGGTCCACCGTCGGCCGGGTGCTGCCCGGCGAACCCGTCACGGTCGGACGCCCGGTGGCCCGGACGGTCTGCTACGTCCTCGACCGGCGGCTGCGACCGGTGCCGCGCGGCGCCGTCGGCGAGCTGGTGATCGGCGGCGCCGGGGTGAGCGACGGCTACCGCAACCGTCCCGAGCTCACCGCCGCCGCCTTCGTGCCCGACCCGGTCGACCCGGCCGGCGGCACCGTCTACCGCACCGGCGACCTGGCCCGGCACCTGCCGGACGGCCGGATCGTGGTGCTGGGCCGGGCCGACCAGCAGGTGAAGATCCTCGGCCACCGCATCGAGGTCGGCGAGGTGGAGTCCCTGCTGGCCGCCCACCCCGCCGTCCGCCAGGCCGCCGTCGTGGTGGACCGGGAGCAGCCGGCCGCACCCCGGCTGGTCGCCTTCGTCACCGCCGGGGCCGGAGACGACGCGCTGCCCGAACTGCTCCGCCGCCACCTGCGCGAGCGGCTGCCCGCCGCCGCCGTGCCCGGCACCGTCGCCGTCCTGCCCGGACTGCCGCTGAACACCAGCGGCAAGGTGGACCGGCCCGCGCTGCTGCGCCGGGCCGGGGAGTTCGCCGGCGCGGGCCGGACCGAGCCGGTCACCGAGGCCGAGCGGGCCGCCGTCGCGCTCTGGGCCGAGGTGCTCGGCCTGCCGGCCGAACGGGTCGGCACCACCGACGACTTCTTCGCCGCCGGCGGCAACTCCATCGCCGCCACCCGGCTGCTCGGCCGGGTCCGGGCCCGCTTCGGCGGCGCGCCCTCGCTCGCCGAGTTCTACACCGACCCCACCCCGGCCGCGCTGGCCCGCACCCGGCCGGACGCGCCGGGCCCGGCGAGCCGCGGGGCGGCGGCCGCGCCCGACACGGTGCCCATGACCGACCAGCAGCGCCAGTTGTGGCTGCTGCACCGCCTCGACCCGGACTCGCCCGCCTACCACCTGCCGGCCGCCCTCGACCTGACCGGTCCGGTGGACCCGGCCGCCCTCCAGGGGGCGTTCGCCGACCTGGTGGCGCGCCACCCGGTGCTCGCCGCCCGGTGCGAACTGCGGGAGGAGGGCCCGGTCCTGGTCCTCGCGCCGTCCCCCGCGCCGGCCCTCACCGTCCTGGACGCGACGCCCGAGGAGGTGGCCGCGCTCGCCGGCGCGGAAGCCGTCCGCCCGTTCGACCTGGCCACCGGGCCGCTGCTGCGGCTCACCCTGGTCCGCACCGGCCCGGAGCGCTCGGTGCTGCTGTGCACGGCGCACCACCTCGCGGTGGACGGCTGGTCCATCGGCGTGGCGGTGCGCGAACTGGCCGCGCTCTACGCCGCCCGCCTCGGCCAGGCCGGGCCGCCGCCCGCGCTCGCCCTGGGCTTCGCCGACCACGCGGCCGACTGCGCCGCCGAACCCGGCCTGACGATCCGTCAGGAGCAGCTGGAGTACTGGCTGAAGCGGCTCGACGGGCACCCCGGGGTGCTCGACCTGCCGACCGACGTGCCCGCCCTGACCCGCCCGGCCGGCTCCGGCGAGACCCTGCCGGTGGCACTGCCGGCGGAGCTGACCGCCGGGCTCCGGCAGGGCGCCGCCCGGCTGCGCACCACGCCGTTCACCCTGCTGCTCACCGTGTACGCGACGCTGCTCGGCCGCTACGCGGGCAGCGACGACGTGGTCGTGGGCGTCCCCGCGGCCAACCGCGACCGGCCCGAACTGGAGCCGCTGGTCGGCTCGTTGGTGAACACCCTGCCGGTGCGCGTGGACCTGTCCGGCACGCCGTCCTTCGCCGAGCTGGTCGCCCGCACCGGGCGGGCGCTGGCCGCCGACCTCGGCCGCCCGCTGGTCGCCTTCGACCGGCTGGTGGCCGGCCTCGGCCTGCCCCGCGAACCGGGCCGGCCGAGCCTGGCGCAGGCCTCGCTGGTGTTCCAGGACGCGCCGCCGACCGAGGTGCGGCTCGGCCCCGCCACCGGTGTGCTGCGACACCTGCCCACCGGCACCGCCAAGTACGACCTCACCCTGGCTCTGGACGAGCACCCCGACCGGATCGCCGGCGGCCTGGAGTACGCCGCCGACCGCTTCGGCCCGGACTTCGCCGAGCGCTTCGCCCGGCACTTCCACACCCTGCTGCGGGCCGCCCTGGCCGCGCCCGAGGCCCCCCTCGACGCGGTGCGGCTCGGCGGCGCCGGGCTGCCCGACCCCGGCCCGGCCCGACCGGCGGGCGAGGCGCGCGCCGAGTACGCCGTCCCGGTGTCCGAGCTGTTCCGGGCCCGGGCGGCCGCCCACCCGGACGCCCCGGCGATCCGCGCCGGCGGCCGGACCGTCGGCTACCGGCGGCTCGACGCCTGGAGCGACGCCGTCGCGGCCCGGCTGCTGGCCCGCGGCGCCGCGCCCGGCCGGTTCGTCTCGGTGCTGCTCCCGGCCGGCCCGGTGCAGACCGCCGCAGTCCTCGGCGTCGCCAAGACCGGTGCCGCCTTCGCGGTGCTCGACCCGGCCGACCCGGACGCCCGGCTGACCACCCTGCTGGCCGACGCGGAGCCGGTCTGCCTGCTGGCCGCCGAGGACGCGCTGGCCCGCCACCCCGGACTGCGGGACGACAGCGGGTGTTTCGCCGGCGTCCCGGTCGAGGCCCTCGACCCGGAGGTGCCGGACGCCGGCACCACCGCACCGGCCGCCCCGGCGGCACTGCCCGCACCGGCCGCCGGTCCCGGCGACCCGCTCTGCCTGGTGTACACCTCCGGGTCCACCGGCACCCCCAAGGGCATCGCGCTGCCGCACGCGGCGCTCGCCCAGTTCGCCGACTGGCAGCGCGTGCGCTTCGGCATCCGGCCGGACAGCCGGATCGCCCAGTGGGCGCCGTTCACCTACGACGCCGCGTACACCGAGGTGTTCGCCGCGCTCTGCTCGGGAGCGGTGCTCTGCCTACCGCCGGAGGGGCTGCGCCGCGACCCGGTCGCGGTGGCCGAATGGTTGCGCGCCGAACGGATCACCCAGATCCAGACCGTCCCTGCCTTCTTCCAGCTCGTCACCGAGGCACTGGACGCCACCGGCACCGGACTGCCCGACCTGGAGCACGTGCTGATGGCCGGCGAGGTGCTCCCGGTGGCCCTCGCCACCGCCTGGGCGCACCGCCCCGACCGGCCGCGGCTGCACAACCTGTACGGGCCCACCGAGTGCGTGCTGGCGACCCACCGGGAGCTGGCGCCGGGCGAGGACTTCCCCGCCGGCGTGCCGATCGGCACCCCGATCCCGGGCCGGGAGGCCGTCGTGCTGGACCACCGCGGCCGGCTCTGCCCGGTCGGGGTCGTCGGCGAGGTCCACCTGCGCAGCGACTTCCTGGCCGGCGCGTACCACCGCCGCCCCGAGGAGAGCGCCCGGGCGTACGTCGCCGACCCGTGGCAGCCGGACGGCCGGCTGTACCGCACCGGGGACCTGGGCCGCCGTCTGCCGGACGGCGAACTCGCCTTCACCGGCCGGATCGGCAGCCAGCTGAAGATCCGCGGCAACCGGATCGAGCTGGAGGAGATCGAGGCCCTGCTGGAGCGGCACCCCGGGGTCCGCGAAGCGGCCGCCGCCGCGCACGGCGAGGGCCCGGCCCGACGGCTGGTCGGCTACGCGGTCGCCACGCCCGGGACCACCGGCGCCGACC
This sequence comes from Kitasatospora sp. NPDC048545, assembly GCF_040651155.1. Classification (NCBI taxonomy): domain Bacteria; kingdom Bacillati; phylum Actinomycetota; class Actinomycetes; order Kitasatosporales; family Streptomycetaceae; genus Kitasatospora; species Kitasatospora sp. NPDC048545. The sequence continues at coordinate 57,780 of NZ_JBEZIQ010000034.1, read as the reverse complement.
TGCGAGCGCACCTGGCCGAGCGGCTGCCCGCGGCCGTGGTGCCGGACACCGTGATGCTGCTGGACGCGCTGCCCAGGACCCGCACCAACAAGCGCGACCGGGCCCGGCTGCCCCGGCCCGAGGCCGCCGCGCGGCCCGCCGACGCGGCCCCGCTGGCGGGCGTCGAGCAGGTCGTCGCCGACGCCTGGCGGCAGTTGCTCGGCGGCGGTCCGGTGGGCCGGCACACCAACTTCTTCGAAGCCGGCGGCGACTCGCTGCTGGCGGCCCGGCTCCAGCTGGAGCTGGCCCGCCGGCTGGAGCGGCCGGTCCGGCTGGTCGACGTCTTCGGCCGGCCGACCATCGCCGAGTTCGCGGCCGGCCTCACCGGCGGCGCCGGCACCCCGGACGGCCGGGCCCCGGCCGAGTCCGCCGAGCCGCGCGGCGAGCGACGCCAGAACGCCGTCCGGGCCCGGGCCCGGGCGCGTCGCGAGGCCCGCGACCGGGCCGACGGGACGACCGCCGCCGACCAGCACACACCGACAGGGAGGGACTGAATCCATGGACGTCCAGAGCGTGATGACGGAACTGCACGACTTCCTCGGCACCGAGGGCACCGGGGGCACCGGGGGCACCGAGGGCCTGGAGCGGGTCGAGGAGTGCCTGCGCATCCTCACCGGCGAGCAGGCCCCGGAGTACCTGCACGAGGACCAGGAGCCGACCCGGCTGTTCTTCCCCGGGATCAGCGCCCTGCCCTGGCACGACACCGCCGAACTGCCGTGGGTGGCACGGGTCGAGGAGTCCTACGAGCAGATCAAGGCGGAGTTCCTGGCGCTGCGCGAGGAACAGGCCCGCTTCGCCCCGTACGAGGACCTGTACACCAAGGAACTCGGCTGGCAGGGCTGGGACACCTACCAGCTCTACCGCAACGGCGCCTGGCGCGACGAGGTCGTGGAGCGCTGCCCCGCGACCCACGCCGCCGTGTCCGCGACCCCGCACGGGCCGCGCGACGGCATGTTCACCATCCTCAACCCCGGCGTGCACATCACCCCGCACACCGGCGGCGTGAACCTGCTGCTCACCGCGCACCTGCCGCTGATCGTCCCGCCCGGCTGCGGCATCAAGGTCGGTGACGACGAGCGGGGCTGGGAGGAGGGCAAGGCCATCCTCTTCGACGACAGCTTCATCCACGAGGCCTGGAACAAGGGCACCCAGCAGCGCGCCGTCCTGCTCTGGGACGTCTGGCACCCGGAGCTGACGCCCGTCGAGGTCCGGGCCCTGGAGTTCCTGATGCCCCGCTTCCAGCGCTACCTCATGGCGGTCTGAGCCCGGCCCCGTCCCCGGTCGTCCCCGGTCCTGCCCGCCCCGCCGCGCGCGGAGCCCACCACACCACGGAGAACACCTTGAACGCACAGCCGGTCCTTCCCGACGCGGCCGAGACCGACGGCCGGGTCGCCGTCGTCGGCCTCGCGGGCCGCTTCCCCGGAGCCGATTCCGTCGACGCTTTGTGGGAGCTGCTGGCCGCCGGCACCGAGGCGGTCAGCCGGTTCGGCCCCGAGGAACTGCGGGCCGCCGGCGTGCCGGACGCCGAGGCCGGCAAGCCCGGGTACGTGGCCGCCAAGGGGGTGCTGTCGGACGTCGCCGGCTTCGACTCCCAGCTGTTCGGCTACAACGCGCTGGAGGCCTCGGTCATCGACCCGCAGCAGCGCATCTTCCTGGAGTGCGCCTGGGAGGCGCTGGAGGACGCCGGCTGCGACCCCGACCGGGCGCGCGGGCCGGTCGCGGTCTACGCCGGCTCGCTGCTGAGCACCTACCTGATCCACAACCTGCTGCCCCGCACCGACCTGCGGGACTCGCTCGGCGTGCCGATGCTCTTCCAGGGCAACCAGCCCGACCAGCTCGCCGCCCGGGCCGCGTACAAGCTCAACCTGCGCGGCCCGGCGGTCAGCGTGCAGACCGCCTGCTCGACCTCGCTGGTGGCGGTGCACCTCGCGGTGCAGAGCCTGCTGTCCGAGGAGTGCGACCTGGCCCTGGCCGGCGGCGTCACCGTCACCGTGCCGCACCGCTCCGGCTACCTGCCGGTGCCCGGCGGCATCGAGTCACCGGACGGGCACTGCCGGCCCTTCGGCGCCGACGCGGCCGGCACCGTCTTCGGCAACGGCGCGGGCGTCGTGGTGCTCAAGCGGCTCGCCGACGCGCTCGCCGACGGCGACCGGGTGCACGCCGTCATCCTCGGCTCGGCCGTCAACAACGACGGCGCCAACAAGGCGGGTTACACCGCCCCCGGGGTGGCCGGGCAGACCGCCGTGATCCGCGAGGCGCTGTCCGTCGCGGGCGTCGCCCCGGACACCATCGGCTACGTCGAGGCGCACGGCACCGGCACCCCGATCGGCGACCCGATCGAGGTCGAGGCGCTCACCGCCGCCTTCCGTGCCGAGCAGGACGCCGACCTGCGCTCGTCCACCGGCTGGTGCGGCCTCGGCTCGGTGAAGTCCAACCTCGGCCACCTGGACACCGCCGCGGGCGTCACCGGCCTGATCAAGACCATCCTGACCGTCCGCAGCGGCCGGATCCCGGCCAGCCTGCACGCCGAGTCCGTCAACCCCGAACTCGGCCTGGCCGACAGCCCGTTCTTCGTCCCGGGCACCCTCACCGACTGGCCGGTCACCGCGGGCCCGCGCCGGGCCGCCGTCAGCGCCTTCGGCATCGGCGGCACCAACGCGCACGTGATCCTGGAGCAGGCCCCCGAGGCCGCCGCCCGCGAAGGCGCCGAGCCGACCCCGGTCCCGGTCGCCCTGCCGCTGTCCGCCCGCACCGGCGCCGCCCTGGACGCCGCCGCCGAGCGGCTCGCCGACGACCTCGCCGCCCACCCGGACCGTCCGCTCGCCGACGTCGCCCGGACCCTGCGCACCGGCCGCCGCCAACTCGTCCAGCGCCGGGTCGTGATCGCCCGGGACACCGCCGAAGCCGTGGCCGCGCTGCGCGACGGCGGCCGCCGCGAGTCCGTCCGGGCCCGCGCCGAGCAGGGCGCCGCCCCGGTCGCCTTCCTGCTGCCCGGCCAGGGCGCCCAGTACCCGGGCATGGCCCTCGGCCTGCACCGGGCGCACCCGGTGTTCCGGACCGCCCTGGACGAGGCCGCCGACCTGCTGCGCCCGCACCTCGGACTCGACCTGGTCGACCTGCTCCGCGACGGCGACGCCGACCAGCTGCGCCGCAGCTCGATCACCCAGCCCGCCGTCCTCGCGGTCGGCCACGCCGTGGCCGCCCTGTGGCGCCACTGGGGCGTCCGCCCGGCCGCCCTGCTCGGCCACAGCCTCGGCGAGTACACCGCGGCCCTGCTCTCCGGCGTCCTCGACCTCCCCGAGGCGCTCGCCCTGGTCGCCGCCCGCGGCCGGCTGATGGAGGACACCGCGCCCGGCGCGATGCTCGCCGTCCCGCTGGACGAGCCGGCGGCCGCCGACCTCGCCGCCCGGCACGGCCTGGACCTGGCCGCCGTCAACGGCCCCGCCGCCACCGTGCTCTCCGGCACCCCCGAGGCCACCGCACGCGCCGCCGCCGAACTCGGCGAGCGCGGCCTGCGCGCCCTGCCCCTGCCGGTCGACCGGGCCTTCCACAGCGCCCTGTGCGCCCCGGCCGCCGAGCGGTTCGCCGCCGAGCTGGCCAAGGTGACGCTGCGCGAGCCCACCGTGCCCTTCCTCTCCAACCTCACCGGCGACTGGATCACCCCGGAGCAGGCCACCGACCCCGGGTACTGGACGCGCCAGATGCTCTCCCCGGTCCGCTTCCACGACGGGCTCACCCGCCTGGCCGCGTTCGACGAGCGGACGGTGCTGGTCGAGACCGGCCCCGGCAGCGTGCTGACCGACCTGGCCCGCTCGGCCGCCGAGGGCACCGCCGCACCGCGGCTCGCCCAGCCGCCGCTGCCGACCCGGGGCCGGCGCGGCCCCGAGGACGAGCCCGGCAGCGCCGTCCTGGCCCTCGGCAGCCTGTGGACGCACGGCGTCCCGGTCGACTGGGAGCCGGTCGACGCCGCGGCCCGCCCCGCCGACCTGCCCGGCTACCCCTTCGAGCGGCTGCCGCACTGGATCGAGCCGACCGTCCCCGGCCGGGCGCCCGCCACCGCGCTGCCCGCCTCGGACCTCGACGCGGTCCACGCGACCGTCGGCTGGCGGCCGCTCGCCGAGCCCGCCGGGGACGACCCGCTGACCGGCCGCCGGCAGACCTGGCTGGTCCTGCTGGACCGCGCCGCCACGGCCCGGCCGCTGGTCGACCTGCTGACCGCGCGCGGCCAGATCGTCACCACCGTCCAGCCCGGCCCCGCCTACCGCCGGGTGCGCCGCGGCGTCTACGAGCTCGACCCGGCCGACCCGGCCCAGTACGCCAAGCTGCTCGCCGACCTGCGCGCCCTGGTCCGGACGCCCACCGCCGTCCTGTACGCCTGGGGGCTGGACGAGACCGCCGACGAGACCGACGGATACTTCGGCCTGGTCCACCTCGCCCGGGCGATGTCCGCCGAGAGCGTGGTGCACGAGGTGCGGCTCGGCGTGGTGACCGCCGGCGCCTTCCCGGCCTCCCCCGGCGAGCGGCCCCGGCCCGCCGCGGCCCTGCTCAGCGGCCCGGTCCAGGTGTTCGGCGAGGAGTACCGCAACCTGCGCTGCACCCAGGTCGACCTCGCCGCCGGAACCGCCCTCGACGAGGCCGCCGCCACCGCCGTGGTCCGCGCCGTGCTCACCGGCCCGGCCCGGCTGCTCGCCCTGCGCGACGGCGCCCTGCTCACCCGCACGGTCGAGCGCGCCGAGCGGCCCGTCCCGGCGGCCCCCGCCCGGGTCCGCCCCGACAGCACCTGGCTGATCACCGGCGGCCTCGGCGGCATCGGCCTGACCCTCGCCCGCTACCTGGCCAGGGCCGGCGTCGCCCGGCTCGTCCTGCTCGGCCGCGGCGCCGACGGCAAGGCCGCCGAGAACGCCCTCGCCGGACTGCGCGAGGCCGGCGCCGAGGCACTGGCCGTCCGCGCCGACGTCACCGACGCCGGGTCGCTGGACCGGGCGCTGGAGCAGGCCCGTTCGGCCTTCGGCCGGATCGACGGCGTCATCCACGCCGCCGGCCTGCCCGGCGGCGGCTCGGTCGAGCTGCGCTCCGACGACGACATGCGCACCGTGCTCGCCCCGAAGACCGCCGGCCTGCGCCACCTGCTCGACGCCCTGCACCCCGGGGAGGCCGAGGTGCTGGTGCTCTGCTCCTCGCTCGCCACCCTGATCCCGACCTACGGGCAGTCCGACTACGCCGCCGCCAACGCCTACCTCGACGCCGCCGCGGAGGCCGAGGCCGCCCGCGGCGAGCGCCACGCGGTGGCGGTCGACTGGGACATGTGGGCCGAGGTCGGCATGGCCAGCCAGGCCGAGGTCCCGGAGGCCCTGCGCGCCTTCCAGGCCGACATGCTGGCCGGCGCGCTCACCCCCGAGCAGGGCGCCCGCGCCTTCGCCGCCCTGCTGGACGGGCCGCCCGGACGGGCCGTGGTGGCCCGGGTCGGCGCCGGCGTCGTGGACGGCGCGCTGCGCACCTCCACCGCCCCGGCCGCCGAGCTGCCCCGGACGGCGGCCCTGCCCCGCCCCGAGCTCGCCACGCCGTACACCGCCCCGGCCACCCCGACCGAGGAGCGCCTGGCCGAGATCTACGCCGAACTGCTCGGCCTCGACCGGGTCGGGGTGGACGACGACTTCCTGGAGCTCGGCGGCCACTCGCTGCTGGCCGCCCAGGTCGCGGCCCGGCTGCGGGCCGAGTTCGAGGTCGACGTCCCCGCCCGGCTCTTCTTCGAGGGCGGCCGCATCGCCGACCTCGCCGTCGAGATCGAAGACCGCATCATCGCCGAACTGGAGCAGCAGTGACCAACCCCGCAGACCGGAACCCCCGGGGCCGCGAGGACCGCCTCGCCCGGCTCACCCCCGAGCAGCGCGCCGCCTTCGAGGCGCGCGCCCGGGGCCGCGTCGGCGCGGCCCCGGCCACCGCTCCGGGCTCCACCGCCGCCCCCGCACTGCCGCCGCGCGACCGCACCCGGCCCGCTCCGCTGTCCTTCGGCCAGGAACGGCTCTGGTTCGTGGAGCAGCTCGCCCCCGGCCTCGGGGTGTTCAACGAGTACGTCGGGCTGCGCCTCACCGGCCCGCTCGACGTCCCCGCCCTGGAGGCCGCGCTGACCGGTCTGGTCGAGCGGCACGAGGCGCTGCGCACCGTCGTCGCCGACGGCGAGGACGGACCGGTGCAGCGGGTGCTGGAGCAGACCGCCCCGGTGCTCCGGGTGGTCGGCCCCGCCGACGGCGAGGCCGACTGGAGCGCGGAGCGGGAGCGCGAACTCGCCGAGCGGGAGGCGGCCCTGCCGTTCGACGCGGAGCACGGCCCGATGCTGCGCGCCCTGCTGATCCGCTCCGCGCCCGAGCGCGCCCTGTTGGTCGTGGTCAACCACCACCTGGTCGGCGACGCCTGGTCCCGCTCGGTGCTGGTGGAGGAGCTCTGCGCCCGCTACCGGTCCTTCCGTGACGGCGGCCCGGTGCCCGAGCCGCTCACCGTGCAGTACGCCGACTGGGCGCAGTGGCAGCGCGCCGAACTCACCGACACCGCGCTGGCCGAGCCGCTCGCCTACTGGCGCGAGCGGCTGGACGGCGCCCCGCACGTCCTGGAGCTCGCCACCGACCGGCCCCGGCCGGCCGTGCCCAGCCACCGGGGCGGCCGGGTGCACTTCACCCTGGACGCCGCCACCACCGAGGCCGTGGAGCAGGCGGCCCGCGCCGCCCGGGCCACCCCGTTCATGGTCACCCTGGCGGCCTGGCAGGCCGTCCTGATGCGTCACTCCGGGCAGCAGGACGTGCTGGTCGGGGTGCCCACCGCGGGCCGCGACCGGCCCGAACTCGCCGGTCTCGTCGGCATGTTCGTCAACAGCCTGGTGCTGCGCTCGGACCTCTCCGGCGACCCGGCGTTCGGCGACCTGCTCGACCGGGTGCGGGAGACCGCGCTCGGCGCGCTCGCCCACGCCCAGGTGCCCTTCGAGCGTCTGGTCCGCGAACTGCGCCCGGACCGCGACCTCAGTCACGCGCCGCTCTACCAGGTGCAGTTCGGCTACCGGAACGTCCCGACGCCGGACATCGCGCTGCCCGGCGTCACGGTCGAACTCGTCGACCTGGACAACGGCCTGTGCCGCACCGACCTGAGCCTGGAACTCGCCAGGGACGGAGAACTCACCTCCGGCGTCTGCGAGTTCAGCCGGGACCTGTTCGACGACGACACCGTGCGCGAACTCACCGACGCGCTGCGGCGGGTCCTCGCCCGCGGCGCCGCCGACCCCGGCCTGCGGCTCTCCGAGCTGCTCGCCCTCACCCCCGTGGAACAGACCCTGCTGGCCTCCGCCGGGGACGGCGGCCCGCTTCCCGAGGACGCCCCGGACGTCCTGACCGCCTTCGCCCAGGCAGTCCGCACCCGCCCCGACAGCGAGGCCGTCCTGCCCGGCGGCCACCCCGAACTGGCCCTCACCTACGCGGGACTGGACGCCCGGGTCGACGAGCTGCTCGCCCGGCTGCGCGCCGCCGGGGTCCGCCCCGGCGACCGCGTCGGCCTGTGCCTGCGCCGCGGCACCGACCTGCCCGCGGCCATGCTCGCCGTGCTCCGGGCCGGCGCCGCCTACCTGCCGCTCGACCCCGACTACCCGGCGGCCCGGCTGGCCCACGTGGTCGAGGACGCCCGGCCCGCCGCCGTCGTGGTGCACGCGGCGACCCGCGACGCCGCGCCGGCCGGTGCGCCGCTGCTCGACCTCGACACCCCGGCCGGGGCCGACGACGCGTCCGCCGGGGCCGCAGGCGCTCCCGTCGAGGCCGCGCCGGTGGACCCGGACGCCCCCGCGTACGTCATCCACACCTCCGGCTCGACCGGCCGCCCCAAGGGCGTCGTCGTGCTGCGCCGCAACCTCACCGCCTTCCTGGCGGCGATGGACCGGGTGCTCGCCGAGCGCCCGGACGAGGCGGCCGACGCCGCCGGCGCCGACGGCCCGGCCGACGCCGGGCAGGCGACCTGGCTGGCCGTCACCAGCGTCTCCTTCGACATCTCCGTCCTGGAACTGCTCTGGACCCTCAGCCGGGGCCACCGCGTCGTGGTCAACCCCGACCCCGGCACGACGGCCCCCGTCCCGGCCGCCACCGCCGCCGTCACCCGGGTCACCCAGGCCCCGGCCGTCCCCGAGTTCAGCCTGTTCTACTTCGCCAGCGACACCGCCGGCGCCGAGCCCGGCCCCGGCCAGTACCGGCTGCTGCTGGACGGCGCCCGCTTCGCCGACACCAACGGCTTCTCCGCCGTCTGGCTGCCCGAGCGGCACTTCCACGCCTTCGGCGGGCCGTTCCCGGCCCCCTCCGTGCTGGCCGCCGCGATCGCCCAGGCCACCGAGCGGATCGGCATCCGGGCCGGCAGCGTGGTGCTGCCGCTGCACCACCCGGTGCGGGTGGCCGAGGAGTGGTCCGTCGTCGACAACCTGTCCGGCGGGCGGGTCGGCCTGTCCTTCGCCTCCGGCTGGCACGCCGACGACTTCGTCCTCGCCAAGGACTCCTACCAGGACCGCCAGGCGCTCACTGTCAGCGGGATCGAACAGGTCCGGCGGCTGTGGCGCGGCGACCGGCTGCCCTTCGAGGGACCCGGCGGCCGCACCGTCGACGTCGAGGTGCTGCCCCGCCCCGTCCAGGCCGAACTGCCGTACTGGCTCACCTCCTCGGGCAACCCCGAGACCTGCCGCACAGCCGGCCGGCTCGGCGCCCGGCTGCTGACCCACCTGCTGGGCCAGAGCGTCGAGGAACTCGCCGAGAAGATCGCCCTCTACCGCCAGGCCTGGCAGGAGGCCGGCCACCCCGGCCGGCCGCACGTCACCCTGATGCTGCACAGCTACGTCGGCGCCGACGCCGACGACGTCCGGGCGCACGCCCGGCAGCCGTTCCGCGACTACCTGCGCAGCTCGGTCGGCCTGATCGAGAACCTGGCCCGCGGCCTCGGCATGGACGTCCGCAGCAGCGACTTCACCGCCGAGGACCAGGAGGCCCTGCTCGACCACGCCTGCGCCCGCTACCTGGGCCACGGCTCGCTGATCGGCACCGCCGAGGAGTGCCTGCCGCTGGTGCAGCGGCTGGCCGCGGCCGGGGTCGACGAGATCGGCTGCCTGGTCGACTTCGGCGTCGACACCGACGTCGCGCTGGCGGCCCTGCCCCGGCTGGCCGAACTGCGACGCACCGCGGCCGCCGCACCGGCCACCGCCCGGACCGCCGGCGCGCCCGCCGAGACCGAGCTGACCGCGCTGATCCGCGCCCACGGCGTCACCCACCTGCAGTGCACGCCCTCGCGGGCCCGCACCCTGCTCGACGAGGCCGACCCGCAGGCCCTGCGCGGCCTGCGGCAGCTACTGCTCGGCGGCGAGGCCCTCGACGCCGACCTGGTGCGCCGCCTGGCCGGGCACCTCGACGGCCGGATCCGCAACATGTACGGCCCGACCGAGACCACCGTCTGGTCCACCAGCGACGAGGTCGACCCGACCGAGGGCGTCGTCACCATCGGCCGGCCGATCGCCGGCACCACCGTCCGCGTCCTCGACCCGTCCGGGCGACGGGTCCCCGTCGGCGTGCCCGGCGAACTCCTCATCGGCGGCGCCGGGGTGACGGCCGGCTACCTCGACCGGCCCGAGCTGACCGCCGACCGCTTCGTCGCCGACCCGGAGTCACCGGACCCGGCCGCCCGGCTGTACCGCACCGGCGACCTCGTCCGCACCCTGGCCGACGGCCGGATCCAGTACCTCTCGCGCAACGACCACCAGGTGAAGATCCGCGGCTTCCGGATCGAGACCGGCGAGGTCGAGGCCGCGCTCACCGCGCTGCCCGGCATCCGCCAGTGCGTCGTCACCGCCTACGGCCTGGGCACCTCCCGGGCCGCGCTCGCCGCCTACCTGGTCGCCGAGGACCCGGCCGCGCCGCCGGCCCCGGCCGAGCTGCGGGCCGCCCTGGCCGGACAGCTGCCGGGCTTCCTGATCCCGTCCCGGTTCATCCCGCTCGACGCGCTGCCGCTCACCGGCAACGGCAAGGTCGACCGCGCGGCGCTGCCCGCGCCCGAGTCCGTCCCCGCCGCCGGCCGCGACCGCACCCCGCCCGCCACGCCCACCGAGGAGCGGATCGCCGCGATCTGGCGCTCCGCCCTGCAGCTCGACGAGGTCGGCACCGAGGAGGACTTCTTCGAACTCGGCGGCCACTCGCTGCTCGCCGCCCGGATGGTGGCCGGCATCCGCGACGAACTGAACGTGCGGCTGCCGCTGCGCTCCCTGTTCGACTCGCCGACCGTGGCCGCCCTGGCCCGGGCCGTGGACGCGCTCGGCGCGGGCGGGGACGCCGAGGCGCCCGCCGAACGCACCGAACTGCTCCCCGACCCGGCCCGCCGCCACGAGCCCTTCCCGCTCACCGACGTGCAGCGCGCCTACTGGATCGGCCGCAGCGGCGCCGTCGGCGGCGACGTCGCCTGCCACCTCTACCTGGAGGTGGACGTCGCCGACGTCGACCCGGTCCGGCTCCAGGACGCCTGGCAGGCCATGGTCCGCCGGCACGACGCACTGCGCCTGGTCTTCGGCGAGGACGGCACCCAGCGCGTCCTGCCCGAGGTGCCCGCGTACGCGCTGGCCGTCGACGACCTGCGCGACCTGCCGGAGCACGACCGCGCCGAACGCCTCACCGGCACCCGTGCCCGGATGTCGCACCAGGTGCTGCCGGCCGACACCTGGCCGCTGTTCGAGCTGCGGGCCAGCCGCACCGGGGGCGCCGACGTCCGCCTGCACCTGAGCATCGACACCCTGATCGCCGACGGCGGCAGCGTGCAGATCCTGCTGCGCGAACTGCTCGCCGTCTACCAGGGCTCACTGGAGCCGCGCCCGCTCGAACTCTCCTTCCGCGACTACGTGCTGGCCGAGCAGGCCCGCCGCGAGGGCCCCGCCCTGCAGCGCGACCTCGACTACTGGCACGGCCGCCTGGAGACCCTCCCGCCCGCCCCCGCACTGCCGCTCGCCCGGCGCCCGGAGGAGCTGGAGCAGACCCGGTTCCGCCGCCGCGAGGCGCACCTGCCCACCGAGCTGTGGGACCGGCTGAAGAGCCGGGCCGCGGCCGGCCGGGTCACCCCGTCCGCGCTCGCCCTGGCCGCCTACTCCACCGTGATCGGCGCCTGGTCCGCAGCCGACCGCTTCACCCTCAATCTGACCCTGTTCAACCGGGTCGGCGACCACCCCGACCTGGCCGCCATGGTCGGCGACTTCACCGCGCTCAGCCTCTTCGAGGTGGACGGCGCGACCGCCGGCTCCTTCGCCGACCGGGCCCGCCGCCTGCAGGACCGGCTCTGGGAGGACCTGGACCACCAGCTGGTCAGCGGCGTCCGGGTCGGCGGCGAACTCGCCCGCCGGCGCGGGGTCGCCGAGGCGGCCATGCCGGTCGTCTTCACCAGCGAGCTCGGCGCCGACGGCGTCGGCGGCAGCCGGGTGCTGCGGGAGCTGGGCGCCGAGGTCGCCCACACCATCACCCAGACCCCCCAGGTCTGGCTGGACCACCAGATCTCCGAGGACGAGGGCCGGCTGCGGCTGACCTGGGACGCCGTCGAGGAGCTCTTCCCCGAAGGCCTGCTCGACGCCATGTTCGAGGCCTACACCGGCCTGCTGACCGCGCTCGCCGAGCGGCCCGACGCCTGGACGGACCCGTACCTCGGCGTCCTGCCCGCCGCCCAGCTCGACGCCTACCGCGCGCTCAACGCCACCGACGGACCGCTGCCCGAGGGACTGCTGCACGAGCCGTTCCTCACCCGGGCCCGGACCGCGCCCGGACGCACCGCCGTGGTCTCGGCCACGGGCACGGTGACCTACGGCGAGCTGGAGCGGGCCTCCGCCGCCGTCGCCCACGCACTGCGCGCGGCCGGCGTCCGCCCCGGCGACCTGGTCGGCGTGCGCGCCGACCGGGGCTGGGAGCAGGTGGCCGCGGCGATCGGCGTGATCCGGGCCGGCGGCGCCTACCTGCCGCTGGACGCCGGACTGCCGGCCGCCCGCGTCGCCCGCTCGCTGGAGCACGCCGGCGCCACCGCGCTGCTGGCCCGGGAGTCCTGGAACCCCGAGGACGCCGTGCCCGCCGGGGTCACCCTGCTGACCTTCGAGCAGGCCCTGTCCGCCCCGGCCGACACCCCGCCGGTCCCGGTGCCGACCACCCCGTCGGACCTCGCGTACGTCATCTACACCTCGGGCTCCACCGGTGACCCCAAGGGCGTGATGATCGACCACCGGGGCGCGCTGAACACCGTGGTGGACGTCAACGACCGCTTCCGGATCGAACCGTCCGACCGGGTCCTCGGGATCTCCTCGCTCGGCTTCGACCTCTCGGTGTACGACGTCTTCGGCACCCTCGCCGCCGGGGCCGCCCTGGTGCTGGTCGGCGCCGGCGAGGAGCGCGACCCGTCGCGCTGGTCGCGGCTGGTCGCCGAGCACCGGGTCACCGTCTGGAACTCCGTCCCCGCGCTGATGGAGATGCTGCTGGCGTACGCCGACGGCAACCCGGCGGCCGACCTGGAGTCGCTGCGCCTGGTCATGCTCAGCGGCGACTGGATCCCGGTCGGCATGCCCGACAACGTCCGCGCGCTGTCGCCCAAGGCCGAGGTGATCAGCCTGGGCGGCGCCACCGAGGCGTCGATCTGGTCGGTGCTGCACCCGATCGGCGCGGTCGCCCCGGACCGCCCGAGCATCCCGTACGGCCGCCCGATGCGGAACCAGGGCATGGTCGTCCTCGACGAGGCCTTCCGGCCGCGTCCGGTCGGCGTGGCCGGCGCCCTGTTCATCACCGGCGCGGGCCTGGCCGTCGGCTACCGCAACGCCCCCGGGATCACCGCCCGCGCCTTCCCGACCCACCCGGTCACCGGTGAGCGCCTCTACCGCACCGGCGACCTGGCCCGGCTGCTGCCCGACGGCGACCTGGAGTTCCTCGGCCGCGAGGACTCCCAGGTCAAGGTGCGCGGCATGCGGATCGAGCTGGGCGAGATCGAGTCGGCGCTGGTCCGGATGGACGGCGTGCGGGAGGCGGCGGCCCTGGTCGAGGGCAAGGGACTCGGCGCCAACCTCGCGGCCTACGTGGTCCGCGAGGCCGCCCGCCCGCAGCCCGCCGCCCCGGCCCCGGCGGCGGCCCCCGCCCTGGACGCCGAGCGGGTCCGCCGGCTGGAGGCGCGCCTGCGCCAGCCCGGCCGCCGCGCCGACCTGGCGGGCCGTGAGGTGCTGCCGTTCGGGCTGCCGTCCGACACCCTCGACCTGCGCCGCTCGGCCGCCCTGCGCGGCGCCGCCACCGGCTTCGCCGGCACCCCGGTCTCCCTCGCGGACCTGCACGCGCTGCTGACCGTGCTCGCCCGCCAGGACGAGGACGGCGTGCCCCGGTACGCCTACGGGTCGGCCGGCGGCCTGTACCCGGTGCAGACCTACCTGGCCGTCGCCCCGGGCGGGGTGGCGGGCCTGGCGGCCGGCACCTACTACGTCGACCCGGCCGGACCGGCGCTGGTCACCCTCGACGGCGCGCCCGGCGCGGCGCGGGCGCTCGACCCGGCGCTCTACAGCGAGGCCAACCGGCCGCTGATCGACCGGGCCGGCTTCGCGCTCTTCCTGGTCGCCCGGGGCACCGCGATCACCCCGTTGTACGGCGAACTCGCCGACCGCTTCTGCCTGCTGGAGGCCGGTGCGATGGCCCAGCTGCTCCGGCACCGGGCCGCCGACACGGCGGTGGCGCTCTGCCCGATCGGCGACGTGTTCCCCGAGCCGCTGCGCGGGGCGCTGCTGCTGGAGGACGGCCAGAGCGTGCTGCACACCCTGGTCGGCGGCCGGCCGCCGGGCACCGCGGACGACGCGCCGGACTCCGGCGCCGACTGGACGATCGGGCTGCGCGACGCGCTGGCGGAGCGGCTGCCCGGCTACATGGTGCCGCAGCGGGTCCGGCTGGTCGACGCGCTGCCGCTGTCCGCCAACGGCAAGGTCGACCGGGCGGCGCTCGCCCGCCTGGGCACCGCGCCGCCCGCCGCACCGGCCCCGCAGGCGCAGCAGGCCCCGCGGGCCCGGGCCGCCGCCCCGGCACCGGTTCCCGCCGCGCGACCGGCGGCACAGCCCGCCGCGCTCGGCGCGGTGGAGCGGCTCACCGCGCTGTGGCGGGAGGTGATGGACGGAGCGGAGGTCGACGTCGACACCAACTTCTTCGAAGCCGGCGCCAACTCCATCCACCTGGTCCGGGTCCAGCGGCGCATCGCCGAGGACTTCGGGCGGGAACTGTCGGTGGTCGAGATGTTCGACCGGCCGACCATCCGTCACCTCGCCGAGCTGCTGGAGCGCCCGGCTCCCGCCGCCGCGCCCGCCCGGCCGACGGCACCGGAGCCGACGGCGCAGCCGTCGCCGGCCCCCGAGGCCGGTGCGCCGACCGCCGGCGGCGACCGCGGCCGGCACCACGAACGGCGCCGCGCCGCCCGCCGGGGCGGCTCCGGCACCGGCCCGACCGGCTGACCCGGACGGCCGGCGGCCGGTCCCGGCACCCCGTGCCCGGACCGGCCGCCGGCCCCGTGAGCCGCGTCGCATCACCACCCCGTAAGGAGAGAACTCCGATGTCCACCCACGCCCCCGGCGGCCCGGCCACCACGCCGCCGGACCTGCCGGACGCGATCGCCGTCACCGGCCTGGCCTGCCGGTTCCCCGGCGCCCCCGACGCCGGGACCTTCTGGGCCAATCTGGTCGCGGGCCGGGAGAGCATCACCTTCCGGACCGCCGAGGAGCTGGCGGCCCTGGGCGTCCCGGCCGAACGGCTCGCCGACCCCCGCTTCGTCGGGGCCGGCGGCGTGCTGGACGGCCTGGCGGAGTTCGACGCCGAGTACTTCGGCATCCCGCCCCGCGACGCCGAGCTGATGGACCCCCAGCACCGGCTGTTCCTGCAGTGCGCGGTGACCGCGCTGGAGGACGCCGGGCAGTCGACCGACCGGGTCGAGGGCGGCGTCGGTGTCTACGCCTCAGCCGGCTTCAACTCCTACCTGACGCACCAACTGCTGCCCCGCGCGGCCCACCTGGCCGACCGGGCCGAGGTCCAGTGGCTGGCCGCGGGCGACAAGGACTACCTCGCCACCCAGACCTCCTACCGGCTCGGCCTCACCGGCCCGAGCCTGAGCGTGCAGAGCGCCTGCTCCTCCGCGCTGGTCGCGGTCCACCTGGCGGCCGAGGCGCTGCTGAGCGGCGAGTGCGACGTGGCGCTGGCCGGCGCCGTCTCCGCCGGGGTCGGCCAGGGGCTCGGCTACCTGCACGCGGAGGGCGGGATCCTCTCCGCCGACGGCCACTGCCGTCCGTTCGACGCCGCCGCGACCGGCACGGTCTTCGGCAGCGGCGTCGGCGTGGTGGTGCTGAAGCGGCTGGCCGACGCGGTCGCCGACGGGGACACCGTCCGGGCCGTCCTGCTCGGCTCGGCGGTCAACAACGACGGGAACCGCAAGGTCGGCTTCACCGCGCCCAGCCTGGACGGCCAGGTCCGGGTCATCGCGGCGGCCCAGTCGGTGGCCGGGGTCGCGCCCGGCGAGGTCTCCTGCGTCGAGGCGCACGGCACCGGCACTGCGCTCGGCGACCGGATCGAACTCGCCGCGCTGGCACGGGTGTTCGGGGATGCGCCGGACTCCCGCCGAGTGCTCGGCGCGGTCAAGTCCAACGTCGGCCACCTGGACACCTGCGCCGGGATGGCCGGGCTGATCAAGACGGTGCTGGCCCTGCAGCACCGCACGCTGCTGCCGACCGCGCACTTCGAGAGCCCCAGCCCCGAGCTGGACCCGGGCCTGTTCCGGGTGCTGACCGAGGCCGAGCCGTGGACCGGCCCGGACGGCGCCCGGATCGCCGGGGTCAGTTCCTTCGGCATCGGCGGCACCAACGCCCACCTGGTCCTCCAGGACGCGCCGCCGCTGCCGGCCGTATCCGCCGCGCCGGTGTTGACTTCCGGGTCGGCCGCACCGGCCGCGTGGGAGCTGCTGCCGGTGACCGCCCGCACCGAGCGGGCGCTCGACCGGGCCACCGAGCGGCTCGGCGCCGCGCTGGCCGCCCCCGCCGCGCCCACGGCGGCCGACGCCGCCTTCACCCTGCAGACCAGGCGCAGGCACCACCCGTGGCGCCGCACCGTCCTGGCCGGCGCCGGCCAGGAGGTGCGCTCGCGCGCCGTCCGGGCCGTCGGCCACGGCCAGGACGTCGCCTTCCTCTACCCGGGCCAGGGCGCGGGCCGCCCGGGCGTGGCCGCGGAGCCGTACCGCACCGAGCCGGTCTTCCGCGCCGCGCTGGACCGCTGCCTGGAGGCCCTGCGCCCGTGGACCGCCGCGCCGCTGCGCGCCCTGCTGCTCGACCCGGCCCACCCGGACCTGTTCGACCGGACCGAGGTCGCCCAGCCGGCCCTGTTCGCCGTGGAGCACGCCCTCACCGAGTGGTGGACGGCGCTCGGCGTCCGTCCGGTCGCGCTGGCCGGGCACAGCGTCGGCGAGTTCGCCGCCGCCTGCGCCGCCGGGGTCTTCGAACTGCCCGACGCGGCCCGGCTGGTGGCCGAACGCGGCCGACTGATGGGCACCATGGCGCCCGGCGCGATGCTGAGCGTCCCGCTGCCCGAGCAGGAGCTGCGCGCGTTCCTGGACGGCCCGGACGGCCTCGAACCGGCCGCCGTCAACGCGCCCGACCGCTGCGTGGTGGCCGGTGCCCCCGACGCGGTGTCGCGGCTGGCCGGGCGGCTGGCCGAACGCGGCGTCACGGCCAGGCCGCTGGCCGTCCGGCACGCCTTCCACTCCCGGGACGCCGAACCGCTGCTCGCGGAGTTCGCGCGGCTGGTGGCCTCCGTGCCGGCCCAGGCGCCCGCGCTGCCGGTCGTCTCCGGTCTGACCGGGCGTGAGCTGACCGCCGAGGAGGCCGTCTCGCCGGAGTACTGGGCGCGCCAGCTGCGGCACACCGTCCGGTTCGCCGACGCGCTCGCCGCGCTGCCGGGCGACGGGCCGCTCCTGGAGCTCGGCCCCGGCCGGGGCCTCAGCGGCTTCGCCGTCCGCACCCTGGGCACCGACCGGCCGGCCCTGCCCTCCCTGGAGCCCACCCCGGCCGGGGCGCCGCGACCACCCGCGCGGCTCACCGCGCTGGCCCGGCTGTGGGAGCGGGGCGCCGAGGTCGACTGGTCCGCCGTCGGCGAGCGGGCCGGGCGCCGGCACGCCTCGCTGCCGGGCTACCCGTTCGAGCCCGTCCGGCACTGGTTCGAGCCCGTCGAGGACGCCCTGCCCGCCGCCCCGGCCGTGGCCGCCCTGTCCGCCGCCCCGGCGCCCACCGCCCCCGACGACGTGGACTCCTGGCTGCACGTCCTGTCCTGGACCCCGGCCCTCCCGCCGGCCGGCACCGGGCCCGTCCCGTCGTCCGTACTGCTGCTCGCCGACGCCTCCGGCCTCGCCGGTCCGGTCGCCGAGCGGCTCGCCGCCGCCGGTGCCCGGGTCACCCTGGTCCACGCCCCCGGCGGGGCGTCCACCGCCGCCGACGCGCCGTTCGCCCTCGACCCCGACGACCCCGCCGCCTTCCCGGCGCTGGCCGCCGCCCTGGCCGAGCGCGGCACCCCGCCGGACGCCGTGGTGTCCTGCCTCGCCCTGGACGAGCCGCCGTTGGAGCGGGCCACCCCCGGCGAGGCGGCCGACGGCGCGCTGCGCGCGCTGACCGTCCCGGTCCAGCTGGCCCGGGCCCTCGGCGAGGCCTTCCCCGGCCGGCCGCTTCGGATGCTGCTGGTCACCGACGCCGCGCACGGGGTCCACGGGCAGCCCGCGCGCACCCCGCAGGCCGCCGCCGGGCTCGGCGCGGTCCGGGTGCTGCCCCAGGAGGTGCCCGGGCTCACCGCGCAGACACTCGACCTCGACTGCCCGTCCCGGGAGCCCGCCGACCTGGCGCTCGCGGCGGAGACCGTGGTGGCGCAGCTGTGCTCCGAGCACGCCCCGGCGCCGCTGACCGCCGTGCGCGGCCGCGCCCACCTGGTGCCCGCCCCGGACCGTCCCGTCCTGACCGATCCGGCCGCCCCGCGGACGGCCCCGCCGACCGGCCCGTGGCTGGTCACCGGCGGCCTCGGCGGGATCGGCCTGGCCGTGGCCGGCCGACTCGCCGAGGACGCCGGCCGGACCCTTGTCCTGCTCACCCGGCGCGCGGTGCCCGACGGCGAGGGCTGGCACAGCCTGCGCCCCGAGGGCGCGGCGCCCGCCGCGAGCTGCCCGCCGGAGCTGGCCGCGGCCCTCGCCGGACTCACCGCGCACGGCGCCCGGCTCTGCCTCGCCCAGGCCGACGTCACCGACGAGGCCGCGCTGGCCGCCACGCTCGACCGGGTGCGGGCCGCATACGGCCCGATCGCCGGGGTGGTGCACGCCGCCGGGGTGCCCGGCGGCGGCGTCACGGCGCTGCGCGGCCCCGCGGAGATGGCGCGGGTGCTCGCCCCCAAGGTGCTCGGGACCGTCCTGCTGGAGCGGCTGACGGCCCGTGACCGGCCGCTGCTGGTGCTCTGCTCCTCGGCGCTGGCGGTCACCGGCGCGGTCGGCCAGGCCGACTACACCGGGGCCAACGCCTTCCTGGACAGCTTCGCCACCGGCACCCGGGCGGCGGTGTCGATCGGCTGGGACCGCTGGTCGCAGACCGGCATGGCGGTCCGCTCCGGCCTGCGCGACTGGCTCGACGGCGGCGAGGCCCTCGACCACGCCCTCTTCGACGCCCGCCGCACCGAGCCGGACGGGACGGTGGAGCTGCGGATGCGCCGCAGCGCGCAGACCCGCTGGCCCGCCGAGGAGCACCGGATCGGCGACGTCCCGGTGCTGCCCGGCACGGCGCTGCTCGAACTCGCCGTCGCCGGCCACCGGTCGGTACTCGGGGACGGGCCGGTCGAACTGGACGCGGTCTTCACCCACCCGCTGCGGATGCCCGCCGACCAGCCGCCGGAGGTGACCCTGCGGCTGCGGCCGGCGCCCGACGGCGGGCACCTGTGGGAGGTCCGCTCCAGCGCCGTACCGTCCAGGCCGCACGCCCAGGGCCGGATCGCGCCCCACTCGGGCACCGCCCCCGAGCGCCTCGACCTCGACGGGCTCGCGGAACGCTGCGCCGCCGTCGCGCCGTCCGCCGGACCGCGGCCCGGCGGGGCGAGCGGGCTGCGCACCGGGCCGCGCTGGGAGAGCGTCACGGAGGTCCGTGAGAGCGGGGACCAGGGCGAGGCGATGCTGCGGCTGCGCCTGCCCGAGCCGTTCCACGGCGACCTGGCGGCGCACCCGCTGCACCCCGCGCTGCTGGACACCGCCACCGGCGCCGTCACCGCCCGCACCGGCAGCCACCTGCCGGTGGCGTACCGGCGGCTGGTGGTGCTCGGCCCGCTCGGCCCCGACGCCGTGGTCCGGGTGCTGCGCCGCTCCGGTGCGGCCGGGGCCGGCGGCACGCTGGTCGTCGACGTGGTCGTCGCCGGTCCGGACGGCACGCCGGGCGTGCTGGTCGAGGGCTTCGTGCTGCGTCCGGCCCCGGCCTCCGGCCCGGACGGCGCGGCCGCCGGTGCCGACGGGGCCGGGCGGGCCGTCGAGCCCGAGCAGGGCGGGATCCCCACCCGGGAGGGCCTGCTGGCGCTCGACCGGATCCTGGCCAACCGTCACCTCCCGCACGTCCTGGTCAGCCCCCGCGCGGCCGGACGCACCACGCCGCCGACCGCCGCCGCGACCGCCACGACCACGGCCGCCCCGCCGGAGGCCGGGCCGGCCGGCCCCGAGGGGTTGGAGGAGCGGATCGCCGCGGTCTGGTCCCGCCTGCTGGGCGTGCCCGGCATCGGCCCCGAGGACAGCCTCTTCGAGCTCGGCGGCGACTCCCTGCTGATCGTCCAGATCACCTCCGAACTCCAGCGGCTCGGAATGGCCGTCTCCCCCGGCGACCTCTTCGCCCACCCCACCGTCGGACAGCTCGCCGCCCGGCTCCGCGCGGACCGCGAACCGGCCGCCGCGCCCGCGCCCGACACCCCAGCCCCGCCCACCGCTCCCGCCGCGCCCGCCCCCGCCCCGTCGCAGGGGACGCGCGAGGCCTTCTCGGACGCGGACCTCAGCGCAGACGACCTGGCCCGGGTATTCGCCCTGTTCCGGTCAGGAGAGGACACCAAGTGAACGACATCGAGGACATCTACCCCCTCTCGCCCACCCAGGAGGGGATGCTCTACCACAGCACCACCTCCCCCGAGCACGGCCTGTACGTCGAGCTGACCACCTTCCGGGTGCACGGCGAGCTGGACCTCGCCGAGCTGGGCGCCGCCTGGCAGCGGGCGATCGCCCGGCACCCGGTGCTGCGCACCGCCTTCGTCCGGGAACGGATCCGCACCCCGCACCAGGTGGTGCTGCCGAAGGCGGACCTGCCGATCGAGTTCCGCGACCTGACCGGCCTGGACTCGGCGGCCCGCGAGGCGGCCGTCGCCGAGGAGCTGGAGCAGCGCGCCCGCGAGCGCTTCGACCTGACCAGGCCGCCGCTGATGCGGCTGCTGGTGCTGCGTCTGCCCGGCGAGCACCTGGTGGTGTGGACCTACCACCACCTGCTGCTGGACGGCTGGTCCGCCGCGCTGCTGCTGGCCGAGGTCACCGCCGGGCTGTCCGACGGCGCCGTCGAGCTGCCCGCGCCGCCCGCCTTCCGCGACTACATCGCCTGGCTGGGCCGTCAGGAGCCGGACCGCGACCGGGCGTTCTGGACCGACTACCTGGCGGGCTACCGCGAGCCGGCGGCACTGAGCCTGCCCGGGACGCGTCCGGGCGCCAAGCCGTCCGGCGAGTTCCTGACCGTCCGGGCGGAGCTTCCCACGGAGACCCTCACCGCGCTGCGGCGCCTGGCCGCCGTCAACGCCACCACGCTCAGCGGTCTGGTCGAGGCGGCCTGGGCGGGAACGGTCGCCCGCCACAGCGGCCGCGACGACGTGGTGGTCGGCGTGACCGTCTCCGGGCGCCCGGTCGACCTCGACCGGGCGGACCGGATGCTCGGGATGTTCATCAACACCGTCCCGGTCCGGGTGCGGATCGACCGACAGCTGCCCGGCGACGCCTGGCTGGCCGCCCACGCCGCCACCCGCCACCCCGTGCTGGACCACCAGCACACCGCGCTGACCGACATCCAGCGCTGGGCCGAGACCGCCCCCGGCGTGCCGCTCTTCGACACCGTCGTGGTGGTCGAGAACTACCCCGACCGGACCGAGGCGGTGCTCTCCCACGGCGCGGTCACGGTCAGCGACGTCCGCTACGAGACCCGGACCAACTACCCGGTCACCCTGGTCGTCCGGGCCGCGACGGAGATGCAGCTGCAGGCGGTGGTGGACGCCGGCCGGATCACCCCGGAGGAGGCCCGGGCGCTGCTCGACCACGTCGTCGCGGTGCTCGGCCGCTTCGCCGCCGGGCCCGGCCGTGCCGTCGGGGAGCTGCTGGCCGTCCCCGAGGCGGTCCGCGCCCGGCAGCTGGACACCTGGAACGGCAGCGAGATCGACCGCACCGAGCCCGCCGCCCTGCTGGCCGGGCTGATCGACGGCGCGGTCCGCACCCGGCCCGACCACCCGGCCGTCATCGACCAGCAGAACCGTTACGGCTACCGGGAGTTGGACCTGCGGGCCGACGCCCTGGCCCACCGGCTGGTCGGCCACGGCGTGCGGCCCGGCGACCGGGTGGGCATCTGCCTGGGCCGCGGCGCCGACCTGGTGACCGCGATGCTGGCGGTCGCCCGGGCCGGGGCCGCGTTCGTCCCGCTCGACCCGGCCCACCCGGTGGAGCGGATCGGCCTCGTCCTGGCGGACGCCGCGCCGGCCGTGGTGCTCGCCGACGCCGCCGGCCTGCCCGCCCTGGCCGGTTGGGACGGCACCGTCCTCGACCTCGCCGCGCTCGACCCCGCCGCCCCGGCCCCCACGCCCGAGCCGGCCGGCGCCCTCCCCGGCGCCGACCCGGACGGGCTCGCCTACCTGATGTTCACCTCGGGCTCCACCGGACGCCCCAAGGGCGTCGCCGTCGGCCACCGGGCACTGGCGAACCTGGTGGACAGCCTGGCCCGCCGCCACCCCGGCCTCGACGCCGACACCCGCTTCCTCGCCCTCACCACGCTCGGCTTCGACACCTCGCTGGCCGAACTGCTGGTGCCGCTCGCCGTCGGCGGGACGGTCCACGTGGGCGGCCAGGCCCTCGGCCTGAGCGGCCGCGAGCTCGACCGCTACGTCGTGGAACACGGCATCACCGCGCTGCAGGCCACCCCCTCCCGCTACCGGGCGCTGCTGGACTCCGACTGGCAGGGCGCCGGCCGGCCCCGGCTCTACAGCTGCGGCGAGGCCTTCCCGGCGGACCTCGCCGCGCCGCTGGCCGAGCGCGGCGCGTCGGTGTGGAACATGTACGGGCCGACCGAGACCACCGTGTACTCCAGCGTCGAGCCGATCACCGCCGACACCACCCGGGTCACCGTCGGCCGCCCGATCTCCAACACCGTGCTGCACGTGCTGGACACCGTGGACGGCGGGCTGCTGCCGGTCGGCTGCGTCGGCGAACTGTGCATCGGGGGCGACGGCGTGGCCCAGGGCTACTGGCAGCGGCCCGAGCTGACGGCGGAGCGGTTCGTCACCGACCCGTTCACCGGCGGCCGGATGTACCGCACCGGCGACCACGCCCGCCGCCTGCCCGACGGCCGGATCGAACTGCTCGGCCGGATGGACCGCCAGCTCAAGCTGCGCGGCTACCGGATCGAGCCCGGCGAGATCGAGCAGGTGCTGCTCGCCCTGCCCACCGTGGCGGCCGCCGCGGTCGCCGTCCGGGAGGGCCGCCTGGTCGCCTGGGTGGTGCCCGCCGACCGGGACGCCCCGCTCGACACCCCCGGGCTCCAGGCCGGGCTGCGCCGCTCGCTGCCCTCCTACATGGTCCCCGAGGCGGTCACCGTCCTCGCCGAACTGCCGCTCACCCCGGCCGGCAAGACCGACCTGCTCGCCCTGCCCACCCCGGCGGCGCTCGCCGGCGAGGCCGGGCCCGCCGACCGGCCCGCCGGCGCGACCGACCACGAGGCGCTGGTCGCCCGGCTGTTCCGCGAGGTCCTGGCCCTGCCCGAGGTCGGCCCGGACGACGACTTCTTCGAGCTGGGCGGCGACTCGCTGCGCGCCCTGCGGCTGGTCTCCCGCCTGGAGACCGAACTCGACCGCTCGCTCGACATCGAGCTGCTCTTCGACGCGGCCACGGTCCGCGAGCTGACCGCGGCCCTCGGCCCGGCCCTCGACGACGCCGACCAGTGACCCGCCCGGTGTCCCGGCCGGCCCCGGCCGGGACGCCCCCGCACCGACCCCACCGATTGGACAAGAACCGCCATGGCTAGCACTACGGCCACCCTTCTCGACGACGGCGAACGCCGGCTCGACACCCTGCTGCTGTCCCGGTGGGACGCCGACCCGGCGCACCCCGCCGTCGTCGACGGCGACCGGGTGCTGCCCGCGGGCGAACTCAGGGACCGGACCGTGCGGGTCGCCTCCCTGCTGCGGGAGCGTGGCGTGCGCCCGGGCGAGCGGGTCGCGGTCTACCTGGAGCGCTCGGCCGACTTCGTGATCGCCGTGACCGGGGTCGTCCTGGCCGGCGCCGCCCAGGTCGCCTTCGACGTCAACGACCCGGTGGCCCGCACCCTCGACATGCTGGCCGACTGCGGGCCCCGGCTGCTGATCACCACCCCCGAACTGCGCGCCCGCTTCCCCGAGGACCTCGCCACCGAGGTGGTCACCGTCGCCGAGTGCGCGGCGGCCGAACCGGCCGTCCCGTTCGAGCCCGCGGACGACCTGGCCGAGCAGCCCGCGGTGGTCATCTACACCTCCGGCTCCACCGGCCGCCCGAAGGCCTCGCTGATCCCGCACCGCGCGGTGACCACCCGCCTGCGGGCGCTCCAGCGCGGCCACGGCCTCGGCCCGGACGACCGGATGCTGCACCACACCGCGTGCAGCTTCGACATGTTCCTGATCGAGGTGTACTGGCCGCTCATCACCGGCACCACCGTCGTCATCGCCGCCCCCGGCCGCCAGCGCGACGCCGACTACCTCGCCGAGACCATCCGCTCGGCCGACATCACGATCTTCTACTGCGTCGTCTCGCTGCTGGAGCTGTTCCTGCTGGCCCGCGGGCCCGAGGAGCGCTTCGACGGCCTGCGGCGCGTCCTCACCGGCGGCGAGCCGCTCGCCCCCGAGCTGGTCCGCCGCTTCCACGCGCAGTCCACCGCGCCGCTCACCAACCTCTACGGGCCGAGCGAGTGCACCATCTACTGCACCGCCTGGGTACCCCCGCGCGACCCGGACCTCGACGCCGTCTACATCGGCCCCGCGATCGAGGACACCACCCTGTGGATCCTGGACGAGGACGGCAAGCCCGTACCGGACGGCGAACCCGGCGAGCTCTACATCGGCGGCCCGGGCCTGGCCCTCGGTTACCTGAACCGCCCCGAGCTCACCGCGGAGCGCTTCGTCCCGGACCACCTCGGCGACGGCTCCGGACCGCTCTACCGCTCCGGCGACCTGGTGCGCACCCACCCGGTGGGCGGCCTGGAGTTCCTCGGCCGGGTCGACCTCCAGGTGAAGATCCGCGGCTACCGGATCGAACTGGGCGAGATCGAGTCCGCCGCCCTGGCCGTGCCCGGGGTCCGGCAGGCCGCGGCGGTCGCCCACGGCAAGGGCAGCGACGCCCGGCTGGTCGGCTTCCTCGTCGTCGAGGCCGGCGCCGAGCCCGCGCCCGTCACGGCCGCCGTGCGCGAGGCGCTGCGCGGCGCGCTGCCCTCGTACATGGTCCCGGCGGCGTTCACCACCCTGGACGCCATGCCGCTGACGGCCAACGGCAAGCTGGACCGCACCCTGCTGACCGCGCGCGCCGGGGAGGTGCTGCCCACCGCCGGCCCCACCGCGACCGCCGACGCCACCGGCACCGACCCCGCCGCCGGACCGCGGGCGGCGGACGGCGACAGCCTGGCCACCGTGGTCACCGGCGTGTGGTGCGAGGTCCTCGGGCTGCCCGCGATCGGCCCGGACGACGACTTCTTCGACATCGGCGGCGACTCGTTCAAGGTGGTGCGCGCCGTCCGCAAACTGGAGGCGCTGCTCGGCACCGAGGTCCCGATGGACCTGGCGTTCGACGAACCGACGGTGGCGGGCTTCACCGCCGCCCTGGCCGAGCACGGCGTGGAGGTGTCGGCCCGATGACGTCCCAGGTCCTGCGCTCCTTCGCCGAGCTCGACGCGATCGCCCGCGACCCGTCCGCCCCCGTCGTCACCCTGTTCAGCGGCGGGCTGGACAGCAGCTACCTGCTGCACCGCCTGGTACGGGCTGGCGCCCGCAACGTCCACGCCGTCAGCGTCGACCTCGGCGAGGACGAGAGCAGCGAGCACAAGCAGCGGATCGCCGACCGGCTCGGCATCCGGCTCCACCTGGTCGACGGCAGACGGGAGTTCGCCGAGGACTTCGTCCGCCCGGCCATCGCCGCGCACGCCGTCTACCTCGACACCCACCCCGTCAGCTCCACGCTCAGCCGCCCGCTGATCGCCGAGGTCGCCGTCCGGACCGCCCGCGAACTCGGCGCCACCACGGTGCTGCACACCGCCAACCGCTCCCAGAACACGCTGCGCCGGCTCAACGGCGCCCTCGACCTGCTCGGCTTCACCGGCCGCTACGGCAGCCCGTACGACCTGGACCCGGTGGACCGGGACCAGAAGATGCGCGAGCTCAAGGAGGCCGGCCTGGAGCAGCTCAGCGAGCGGCTGGTCAGCGGCGACTCCAACCTGTGGTGCCGGGAGTTCGAGTCGGGGATCCTCGACGACCCCGAGGACCACGCCGTGCCCGAGGCGCTCTACCGGTGGAGCGCGCTGCGCCCCGCCGAGGCCCCGGAGACGGTCGAGGTCGCCTTCGAGGCCGGCCGGCCCGTCGCGGTGGACGGCCGGCGGCTGCCGCTGGTCGAACTGATCGACACCCTCAACCACGCGGTCGGCGCCCACGGACTGGGCCGCTACAGCGGGCTGGAGCACCTGGGTCACGGCCCGAAGGTGCTGGAGATCCGCGAGATGCCCGCCGCCTGGCTGCTGCTGCGCTCGCGCCGCCACCTGGAGACGGCCACCCTCTCGGCCGAGCTGCTGCGGGAGAAGATGCACCAGGAGCAGCTGTGGGTCCGCGAGGCCCTGGAGGGCCGCTGGTTCGGCGAACTGCGCGAGGCCAGCCAGTCGTTCATCGAGGTCTGCTCGGCGCGCGTCACCGGCTCGGTCCGCTGGCGGCTGTCGGCCGGCTCGGCCGAGACCCGCGCCATCGTCGCCGAGCGCCCCCGCTACCTGCGCGACCGGGAGGCCTGGGAGCACCGGTCCGTCGCCGCCGAGCGGGCCGCGTTCACCCCGAACCCCCCGCAGGAGCACTGACCGTGGCACCTTCCGACCCGACCGGCACCCCCTCCGCCGCCCCGGCCCCGCCGGTCCTCCTGGTCGTCTACGGCCGGGGCTCGGCGACTCCGCGCGGAGTCCTGACCGCCGCGCGCCGGGTGTGCACGGTGGTCTTCTTCGGCGACCTCGGCGACCCGAGGACGGCCGCCGACCTGGCCGCGCTGCCGAAGTCGGCCACCGTGGTCGACACCGCCGGCCTGACCGAGGAGCAACTGTGCGACCGGGCGGCCGGGTTCGGCATCTCGGGCGTGATCACCTTCAGTGACGGCCTGCTCCGCACGGCCGCGGCCGTGGCCGAGCAGTGCGGCGTGCCGTTCCACGACCGCGCCACCGTGGAGGTCCTGGTCGACAAGTTCCGCCAGCGCGAGGCGCTGGCGGCGGCCGGGGTGCAGGCCACCGCCTGCCGGACGGTGCGCTCCGCCGCCGACCTCGGACCGGCGCTGGCCGCGACCGGCCTGCCCGCCGTCCTCAAGCCCCGCTCGGGGGCCGGCAGCGTGGACACCTGCCTGGTCCGCGACGCCGCCGAACTGGCCGACCGGTACGCCGAGTTCACCGGCGACTCGGCCGATCCCGCGGTGTTCGTGCTGGAGGAGTACCTGGTGAGCGACCCCACCGTGGTGGGGGAGTTCTGGGGCGACTACGTCTCGATCGAGTCCGCGATCAGCGGCGGCGAGATCCGCACCGTCGCGGTCACCGGCAAGCTCCCGCTGGCCCACCCCTTCCGGGAGACCGGCTACTTCACCCCGGCCCTGCTCCCCGACGGCCTGGCCGAGGAGGTCGTGGCCCTGGAACAGAGCGCGCTGCGGGCCCTCGGCATCCGCGAGGGCGTCACCCACACCGAGATCAAGTTCACCCCCGACGGGCCGCGGCTGATCGAGGTCAACGGGCGCCTGGGCGGCCACGTCTCGGACGTCCTCAAGCGCTCGGCCGGCACCGACCTGCTCGCCCTCGCCCTCCGGCTCGCCCTCGGCGGGTTCGCCCCGCCCGAGCCGGTGCTCGGCCTCGGCGCGAACTGCCCCGCCGTGGCCTTCCAGTACTTCCTCTCCCCGCCTGCCGACGGGCTCGCCCCCGGCGGCGGCGACCTGGTCGACGACCTCCAGGCCGTCCCCGGGGTGGACCTGGTGGACGCCCGGATCGACCCGTCCTGGCGGGCGAACTGGCGGGCCGGCACCGAGTGGCTGATCGGGACGGTCTACGGCTCCACCGCCGACCACGCCGCACTGCGGGCCACCGTCGAGGGCATCCACCGCCGGATGGACGCCTTCTGGACCTGAGCCCGGGGCGGGCCCACGGCGGATCGAATTCTCGCCGAAAGCCATTGCCTTACCGGAACCAGGCTTCGAAATAGCCGAATTCAACACCCGCCGCAAGTCCAAGATCTTGACGTGGCCACTTTCAGCGTGCAATCATTTCTTCGAATTCGACCGTCCTTATTATCACCGCGGAGCAATGATTCGGCCGAGTGATGGAGGGCAGAGGGGATGGGAATGGGAACAAAGCGACAGGTCCACTGCTGCCAGGCAGCGCCTGCGGTCATTGCCTTGGCCGCGCGGAACAACGCGTCCTGGTGCGAGGCGATGTGTCAGGCGCACGGTCGTCCTGGAGAGCTGTCGGACCTCGCATGGGTCAATCCGCAGAACAACCTCGCCTACTATCCCAACCTGGTGACCCTGAGTCCGTCCGTCTCCGGTGCCGACGTCCGCGAGGCACTGCGAGGCGAATCACAGGGAGCAATGTCAGTCAAGGACAGTTTCGCCTCCCTGGACCTCCTGCCCGACGATTACGGAATCCTCTTCGAGGCGGAATGGATACACCGCCCGGCTCCGGCTGCGCGGGCAGGATGCCAGTGGATGCGTATCACTGATATCGACGACCTGCGACAGTGGGAGAAGGCACGATCCGGTTCGGAGGAATCCTCCGGGGAATTTCCCGAATCACTTCTCCGTGATGACCGAGTGATCATCGTCGGTGGATTCTCCGGCGACCGGCTGGAATCCGGAGCCGTTCTGCACATCAGCCACGGCGTGGCGGGGGTGTCGAATGTCTTCGGTCCGGCCGGAGAGGCGGAATCGAGCTGGGCCGGCCTCGTGTCCTGCGCTGCGCGGGAGGTGCCCGGAGTCGACCTAGTCGGCTACGAACGAGGTGCTCAGCTGGCAGCTGCGACAGCGAACGGTTTCCACTCGCTGGGGCCGTTGCGGGTATGGCAAAGGAACATCCACAGAGAATGCAGAAAGGTGGACGAACCGTGCGTCTCGTGATCCGCTATTTCAGCTACCCGGTTCTCATGGTGCTGACCCTCGGCGCAGCGATCTCGCTGGTCGACACCTCTTTCCCGCAGTGGGCGATCGTGCCGATGGTCACGGTCTTCGCCTCGGTGTACGTGGCCGTGCTGGAGCGGGTCCAGCCGTTCTACGAGGGATGGAACCGCTCGCGCAACGACGTGGTCACGGACGCCACCTCCAGCCTCGTGGCCCTGTTGGTGGTCGCCCGGCTGATCGAGCCGCTGTTCCTGTCGGTGCTGTTCGGCGGCTCCGTCCTGCTCTCGAACGAACTGGACAGCACGCTGTGGCCCACGAGTTGGCCCCCCGTCGCCCAGGCCGCACTGGCGCTCCTCGTCGGAGAGTTCTTCTACTACTGGATGCACCGCTGGATCCACAGTGCAGGGTTCTTCTGGCGCTTTCACGCGGTGCACCACAGCTCGGAGCGGCTCTACTGGCTCAACTCGGCCCGGTTCCACCCGATCGACTTCTTCCTCGACGACGTGGCGATCGTCTTCCCACTGGCCCTCACCGGGTGGACCCTGCACAGCATCTCGGGCTTGATCATCCTGCTCACCTTCTACAACTGCCACGGCGTCACCATGCACTCCAACATGGATGTCCGCCTTGGCCCGCTGAACTACCTGGTGCCCGGCCCGGAGCAGCACCGCTGGCACCACTCCAGGAACATGCGCGAAGCGAACAACAACTTCGGCGGCAAGGTCGTCATCTGGGACCTGCTGTTCGGAACCTTCCTCCTGCCCGCCGACCGCATTCCCCCCGAGGACATCGGCCTCGCCGACGACGTCCGGCTGCCCGACTCCTACCTGGGCCTCCTGCTGGCTCCGTTCCGGTGGTCCAAACTTCCGGCGCGCACGCCCGATGCGGTGGCCGGTACCGATCCGGTCCGACACGGCGCCGGCGCCGCCTGACCGATGCGCGCGGACATCCGGGTCTCCTTCGTGGCCCGGTTCGTCACCGACGTGTGAGACCGCCGCCCCTCCCCCACCGCACATCCGCTCAACCTCGCACCTCTGGAGTCAACTTGCCGCGGCGAATACGCACAGCCACCCACGCGGTGGCGGCAGCCGTCGTCTCCGGCCTGGTCCTGGCGCTGCTCGCGCTGGGTATCGGGCCGGTCCCCGCCCTCGGAACCGCACTCGTCCCCGGGGCCGGGGTGTGGGACTCCGCGGCCGGCGCCGAACTCCCCCACACCGAGACCCTCGCCCTGGCCGGCCTGGACGCCCCGGTGACGGTCGCCTTCGACGACAACGGCGTCCCCACCGTCAAGGCGGCCTCCGACACCGACCTGTTCCAGGCCCAGGGCTACCTGCACGCCCGGTTCCGGCTCGCCCAGCTCGACCTGGAACGACGCGCGGGCCGCGGCCGCCTCGCCGAGCTCAACGGCCCGGCGAGCCTCGAATCCGACCGCTTCGAGCTGCAGATGGGACTCCTGCGCACCGCCGAGGCCGAGTGGGCCGCCACCCCGCCCGACAGCCCGGCGGGCCGCGCCCTCACCGGCTACACGCGCGGGGTCAACGCCTGGATCTCCGAGCTGCGCCACAACGGGCAGTGGCCGGCGATCTTCTCCCTCACCGGCGTCTACCCGTCCGACTGGACCCCGGTGGACAGCCTGGTCATCCAGGAAGTCCTCACCCAGAGCATGGACTTCACCAGCACCCCGCTGGACTACGCGATCTTCCGCGACTCCTTCGGCGAGGAGCGCACCATGGACTGGTTCCCGGTCCACGCGCCCAACGACCAGCGGCCGTACGACCCCGGGCCGTACCGCGACCTCGGCATCGCGCCGCTGCCCGCCAACGTCAACACCGCCGGACCCGACGGCCGCACCGCCGCCAACCGGTCACAGCCGCGCCCCGCGCCCGTCGCGCCCACCGGCGGGTCCGACCCCGCCGGGGAGGCCACCGCCGCCCGGACCCTGCTCGACACCATCCGCGCCCTGCCGGCCACCCAGATCCACACCTTCCCGGACAGCAACGCCTGGGCCGCCAACGGCCCGGCGGTGGCCGGCGGCAACGCGATGCTCGCGGGCGACCCGCACCTGCCGATGACCCTGCCGTCGTACTGGTACCAGATCGCGCTCTCCTCGCCGGAGACCAACGTCACCGGCGCCAGCATGGCCGGCATGCCCGGTGTGCTGATCGGCCGGAACGCCGACATCTCCTGGTCCCTGACGGACGCGCAGAACCAGTCGACGGTCTTCTACAGCGAGCAGACCAGCCCCGACCACCCCGGCCAGTACTACTGGAACAACGCCTGGCACCCGATGGAGCGGGTGGAGTACACCATCCCGGTCCGCGGCGGCGACGCCGAGCACTTCGCCGTCGACCTCACGGTGCACGGACCGGTGCTGACCCGGGCCGGGCAGACCACCTCGGTCGACTGGATGGGCAACATCCCCTCCCCCGACCTGGCCGTCCTGCTCTCCGTCAACAAGGCCCGCGACTACCAGGAGTTCCGCACCGCGCTGGCCGACTGGCACGCCCCCACGCTCAACTTCGCCTACGCCGACGGCGGCGGCAACATCGGCGTGGTCGCGGCCGGGTACTTCCCGCTGACCAAGGGCGGCAACCCCTGGTTCCCGCTGCCCGGCACCGGCGAGTACGACGTGACCGGCGCCATCCCGTACGACGCCACCCCGCAGGCCTACAACCCGCCGAACCACGTGGTGGCGACCGCCAACCAGCGCCCGGTCTCGGCCGACTACCCGTACTACATCGGCACCTCCCTCAACGCCTTCGACAACGGCTACCGGGCCAACCGGATCTACCAGTTCCTGGAGAGCCACCCGGCGATGACCGCAGCCGACTTCACCGCGCTGCAGAACGACGTGACGGACTACCTCGCCACCGTCATCGTGCCGCACCTGAAGGAGGCCCTGGCCGGCACCACCCTCGACGCCCGCCAGCAGGCCGCCCTGGACGTGCTCGACCGCTGGGACCACACCATGCGGCCCGGCGTCGCCGGCGGGCCGATCTGGTGGACCTTCTGGAACGACTACCTGGAGACGACCTTCCAGCCCTGGTGGGACCAGGCCAAGGTGCCGGTCGACCGCGACCGCCGCTACCTCAGGGTCTCCAGCGCCCTGCCCAGCCTCGACGAGAACCTTGAGGCCTGGACCCTGCGCGACCCGGCCAACCCGACGTTCACCTCGCCCGGCGGGCCGGCCCGCACCGCCACCGACGCCATGCGCACCGCGTTCGCCCAGGCCGTCTCCGAACTCTCCCAGGACCTCGGCAACGACCCGGCGACCTGGACCTGGGACCGCGTGCACAGCCGGCAGATCCCGTCGCTGACCGACGTCGACGCGCTCGGCTACGGCCCGAAGCCCGCCGAGGGCGACCGCTGGACCGTCAACGCGGCCGACGGCGGCATGACCTCCACCTTCGGTCCGAGCTGGCGCATGGTGGTCGACTGGAAGGCGCCGGGCACCGCCACCGCGCAAGCCGTCTACCCGGGCGGACAGAGCGAGAACCCGGCGTCGCCCTGGTACCGGACCTTCGTCCCGTACTGGTGGGAGGGCCGCAACCTGCCGCTGCTGATGGCGGCGGACCAACCTGCCTCCACCAAGGTGTGGACCCTGCGACCGGGAGCGTGAGCACCGTGACGGAACTTCAGAAGCAGTCCACGCCGGACCGGACCGCGCCGGACGGCCCGGCCCAGGACGGCCCGGCGCAGGAGGAGGCGGTCCGCCCGTCCGACCCCGCGGCCGACCCCGAGGCCGACCCCGAGGCCGTCCGGTTCGCCCTCCCCGCCGCACTGGTCGGTGCGGCCGCCGTGGTGGCCGTCGGCTCGCTCTGGGGCCTCTGGTACCTGCCGTTCCTGAGCGGCCTGGCCATCGGGACGGCGACGGCGGTCCGCGCTCTGCGCGCCCGCACCGCCGTCCTGGCCGGCACCGCGGCCGCCCTGGCCGGCTGGGGCGCCCCCCTCGTGTGGCGCGCCGCCTCCGGGGAGGCCGTGGCCGGCACCGCCCGCACGGTGGCCGCCCTGGCCG
This sequence comes from Kitasatospora sp. NPDC048545, assembly GCF_040651155.1. Classification (NCBI taxonomy): domain Bacteria; kingdom Bacillati; phylum Actinomycetota; class Actinomycetes; order Kitasatosporales; family Streptomycetaceae; genus Kitasatospora; species Kitasatospora sp. NPDC048545. The sequence goes on along the minus strand of NZ_JBEZIQ010000034.1, from coordinate 25,058 downwards.
GGCTGCCCGCCCTGGCCTCCCTGGTCATCGCGGTCACGCTGCTGCTCGGACTGCTGCAGGCCCTGCTGGGCGTCTGGCTCGGCCGTACGGCGACCGCGGCCCTGCGCCCCGCCCGCTGACCCCGCCGGCCCCGAAGGCCGCCGCCGCGCTCACCCGAGCGCGGCGGCGGCCTTCCGACGGGGCCACACCGAACGGCGGAACGGCCGTTCCCGGAAGCGAGGACGGCCGTTCCGGAGCAGCCCGGGGCTCAGCCGCGGCCGAGCACGCGGTCCACGGCGATCTCGATGACCACGCGGTCCGGGTTGACCCGGGGCTGGCGGTACCGCTCGGCGTAACGCCGCTCGGCCTCGGCGACCTGCTCGGGCTCGTCGCGGACGACCGCCACACCCTCCAGGGTCGCCCAGCGCGCCCGGTCGACCTGGCAGACCGCGACCCGCAGGCCCTCCGGCCCGGCCTCCGCGACGTTGCGCGCCTTGCGGCTGGTACGGCTGGTGATCACCCGGGCGGTCGCCGTCTCCGGCTGGAACGTCACGCCGACCGGCACCACGTGCGGCGTGCCGTCCGGGCGGGTGGTGGTCAGGGTGGAGATGTGCCGCTCACGCCAGAAGGCGAGCATGGCGTCGTCGAGGTCGCGCGGGTCATGGGCCATGATCGCGATCGTACGGCCCCCGGGGAACGATCAAGCCCCCGGGGGCCGTTCGGGTACCGCGCCGTCCCGCGCGACGGCGCGGTACCCGTCGCGGAGCGGCGCCCGCGGCGGGTCAGTGCCCGCGGGCGATCCACTCCGGCAGGGCCGGGGCCTCGGCGCCGATGGTGGTCGGCTCGCCGTGGCCGGTGCGCACCACCGTGTCGGCCGGGAGCGTCAGCAGACGCTCGCGGATCGAGTCGATGATGGTCGGGAAGTGCGAGAACGACCGGCCGGTCGCGCCCGGGCCGCCCTGGAACAGGGTGTCGCCGGTGAAGACGGTGCCCAGGCCGGGCGCGTACAGGCAGACCGCGCCCGGGGCGTGGCCCGGGGTGTGCAGGACGGTCAGCTCGGTGCCGGCCACCTCGATCCGCTGGCCGTCGGCGAGTTCGCCGTCCGGAAGGCGGTCGGGGTGGGTGAGCTTCCACAGCGGCAGGTCGTCCGGGTGCAGCAGGATCGGCGCGCCGGTCCGGTCGGCGAGGTCCGGGGCCGCGTCGACGTGGTCGTTGTGCGCGTGCGTGGAGACGATCGCCCGCAGGCGGCGCCCGCCGAGCGCGGCCTCGATGGCCCCGGCGTCGTGCGCGGCGTCGATCACCACCGCCTCCTCGTCGTCGCCGACGATCCAGACGTTGTTCTCCACCTCCCAGCTGCCGCCGTCGAGTTCGAAGGTCCCGGCGGTCACCAGCCGGTCGACGCGGGGGGCGCTCACAGGACCACCACCGAACGCAGGACGTCGCCCTGGTGCATCCGCTCGAAGGCCTGCTCCACCGCGTCGAGCTCGATCGTCTCGGTGACGAAGGCGCGCAGGTCCAGACGGCCCTGGAGGTAGAGGTCGATGAGCATCGGGAAGTCCCGCGAGGGCAGGCAGTCGCCGTACCAGGAGGACTTCAGGGCGCCGCCGCGGCCGAAGACGTCGAGCAGCGGGAGTTCCAGCTTCATCTCCGGGGTCGGCACGCCGACCAGGACGACGGTGCCGGCCAGGTCGCGGGCGTAGAAGGCCTGCCGGTAGGTCTCGGGCCGGCCGACGGCCTCGACGACCACGTCCGCGCCGTTGCCGCCGGTCAGTTCGCGGATGGCCTCGACCGGGTCGGTGGTACGGGAGTTGACGGTGTGGGTGGCGCCGAGCGTGCGGGCGGTCTCCAGCTTGCGGTCGTCGATGTCGACGGCGATGATCTTCGACGCGCCCGCCAGCCGGGAGCCCATCACGGCCGCGCCGCCGACGCCGCCGCAGCCGATGACGGCGACCGAGTCGCCGCGGCCCACGTTGCCGGTGTTGATCGCGGCGCCGAGGCCCGCCATCACGCCGCAGCCCAGCAGGCCGGCGACGGCCGGCTCGGCCGCCGGGTCGACCTTGGTGCACTGACCGGCCGCGACCAGGGTCTTCTCGGCGAACGCGCCGATGCCCAGCGCCGGGGACAGCTCGGTGCCGTCCAGCAGCGTCATCTTCTGCTCGGCGTTGTGGGTGTCGAAGCAGTACTGCGGGCGCCCGCGCCTGCAGGCGCGGCACTGGCCGCACACCGCGCGCCAGTTGAGGACCACGAAGTCGCCGGGCGCGACCTCGGTGACGCCCTCGCCGACGGACTCCACGATGCCCGCGGCCTCGTGGCCGAGCAGGAACGGGAACTCGTCGTTGATGCCCCCCTCCCGGTAGTGGAGGTCGGTGTGGCAGACGCCGCAAGCCTGGATCCGGACCACCGCCTCACCCGGACCGGGGTCCGGGACCACGATCGTGGTCACCTCCACGGGCGCGCCCTTGGCGCGCGCGATCACTGCCTTGACCTGCTGGGCCATCCGATTCCACCTCCGACGGCCGGTGCCGCTCCGCACCGGCGTGACCTGCGACGACAGCCTGCAGACGGACTGCAGGCGCACTGCCCACGAAGCGTAGCGCCCACGCCCCCGACCACCTGCGGAGCGGGCGGGGTGATCCGGCGCACCGGCCGTGCCGCCGGCGGGCGGGCCGACGTTCCGCCACCTCACGGCGCCTCACCCGGCACATGCCGGAGGCCTACCCGGAGGCACCTCGCCGCGGCCCCGACGGCGGGGGCGCACAGGCGGCGCTGAGCGCCCGTCAGCGCGCGTCGAACTGCCCTGAAAGCACCGGTGTTGGCTGGAAGTCCCGCAGACGGGCGCCCCGCGGCCCACGTACGGTCGTAGCAGAGACGGTCCACGCGACCACGCTCAGCACACCCGCCCCACCCGACGGCGCGCCACCGCGCGCCGCCCGTGCCCGGCGCGTACCCACCGTACGCCCCCGCACATTTCGCGCCACCCCGCAGCAGATGCCCGACCCGCCCCGGCCCGTGTCGAGCCGCCCAGCCGGCCGCACCACCCGTCCCCCGCGCCATCCTCGGATCCACCCCCCGTCGGACCGCCTCGTGCGGTCCATCGCCCTGGAGTCTGGAGTACGGATGTCCACCGAGAACAGTGCGACCGGCGCCGGAACCGGCACCGCCCCGCTTCCCCCGCTGCACTGCCTGCGCCACCTGGAACCCGGTCCGCCCCGGCTCGCCGCACTGCCCACCGGCACGCCGGTCTGGCTGGTCAGCCGGCACGCCGACGTGCGGCAGGTGCTGACGGACCCCCGCCTGGGCCGCGCCCCGCTCTACGCGCCGGACGCGCCGCCGGTGACGGTCACGCCCAACATCCTGGACGACCCGCAGAGCATGCTGAACATCGACGGCACCGAGCACCAGCGGCTGCGTCGCACCGTGCAGCGGGCCTTCACCCCGCGCGCGATAGCCCGCTGGAAACCGTGGGTGGCCTCGGTCGTCGAGTCGCTCATCGACGAGCTGATCGACCACGGTTCCCCCGCCGACATCGTCGCCGCCTACACCCGCCCGCTGCCGGTCGCGGTGATCAGCCGGCTGATGGGCCTGGACAGCCTGGACGGCAAGCGGCTCGCCCACTGGAGCGACCACGCGCTGTCCACCACCGCCTACTCCGCCGAGGCGATCGTCACCGCGATGACCGAGTTCGCCGCCTTCGGCGCCGGGGTGATCGCCGAGCGCCGCGCCGAGCCCGGCGACGACCTGGTCAGCAGTCTGCTGGCGGCCGCCGCCGAGGACGGTTCGATCACCGAGGCCCAGCTGGTCGCGCTGGTCATCGGCCTCGTCGTGGCCGGTCACGAGACCACCATGACCAGCCTCGGCAACGCCCTGGTCTACCTGCTCGGCGACGGGCGCGAGGCCTGGCAGCAGCTCGCCTCCGACGAGGCCAGCGCCGCCGCCGCGACCGAGCAGCTGCTGCGCGCCGTTCCGCTCGGCGACGCCCACGAGCACATGCCCGGACTGATGCGCCGCACCGTCGAGGACGTGGAGATCGGCGGGGTGTCCATCCCGGCCGGCAGCGTGGTCGCCGCCGACACCGCCGCCGCCAACCAGGACCCGGAGGTCTTCACCGGGGACCTGCGCACCGAGCTGTTCTCCCCGCTGGCCGCACCCATGCTGACCTTCGGCGCCGGGCCGCACCACTGCCTGGGCGCCTGGCTCGCCCGGATGGAGCTGGAGCTGGCCCTGCACCGGCTGGCCCGCCGGCTGCCCGCCCTGCGGATCGCCGACGCGGCCTCACGGATCGACTGGCGGCGCGGCCTGCTGACGCGCAGCCCGAACTCCCTGCAGGTGGCCTGGTGACGGGCCGGGCGGACACCGAGCCGGTGATCGTCCGGGTCGACCGGGACCGCTGCATCGGCTCCGGGATGTGCGCACTCAGCGCCCCCGACTCGCTGGCCCTCGGCGCGGACGGACTGGCCGCACCCCTGGCCGCATTCGCCGACGGCGGAGCGGAGTTGACGGACGAGCTGGCCGAGGCGGTGGACTTCTGCCCGGTCGAGGCGCTCACCCTCCACTCGGCCCGCGGCGGCTACCGGATCGACCCGGCGGAGTGCCCCGCTCCGGTGGTGCCCGCCGCCCGTCGCTCGCCACGAGCAGCGGGCGGCGCGGGCACCACCGGACACCGGGCCCCGGACACCCCCGACCGATGAGCCCGGCTCATGGATCGCCGAGCCCATCGATCCCCTTCGGCCCTTCCGCCGGCTGGTGAGCCGGCCCGTCGACGCCTCACCCCGGTGCCCGCCGGCGCCCCGCCCCGGCAGACCGCCCCGACGCCCGTCCTGACGGCGCCCGGCGTCGCACCCCGGGTCACGTTCGGCCTCAGCCGATTGCCACCGCCGTGCCCGAGACCCGCACCCGCGCGTCCTCCGCCCGTAGTTCGACCCGCAGCACGCCCGGGCGGCCCAGGTCCTCGCCCTGGTGCAGCGTCAGCACCGCCGGGGCCGCCACCGCGCCCAGCTCCCGCAGGTACGCGCCGAAGGCGGCCGCGGCGGCGCCGGTGGCCGGGTCCTCGACCACGCCGCCGACCGGGAAGGGGTCGCGGACGTGGAAGACCTCGGGGGCCTCGCGCCAGACCAGCTGGAGGGTGGTGAGGTCGCGGGCCCGCATGTGGTCCGCCAGGCCGTCGAAGTCGTAGTCGAGGCGGGCCAGTCGCGCGCGGGTGCCGACGGCGAGGACGAGGTGCCGGGCGCCGGCGTAGGCGATCCGCGGCGGCAGCGCCGGGTCCAGGTCGGCGGCGGACCAGCCGAGCAGGGCCAGTGCCTCCTCGACGTCGGCCGCGGGGACCTCCTCGACCTTCGGTTCGACGCTGGTGAGGGTCGCCCGCAGCAGCCCGTCGGTGTCGCGCTCGACCTCGACCGGGACGTCACCGGCAGCCGTCACGAACACGTACCGGCCGGGGCCGGTGCGCTCGGCGAGGGCGACCGCGGAGGCGACCGTCGCGTGCCCGCAGAACGGGACCTCCGCGAGCGGGCTGAAGTACCGCACCCGGTAGGCCCCTTCGGCCGGGCCCGCGGTCAGGAAGGCAGTCTCGGAGTAGCCGATCTCGGCGGCCAGGGCGAGCATCCGCCGGTCGGTCAGCCCGGTGGCGTCGAGCACCACGCCCGCCGGGTTGCCGCCCTCGGGGCGGGTGGCGAAGGCGGCGTAGCGCAGGATCCCGGGCGTGGGGGCGGCGGTGGCCGCGTCGTCGGTCATGCCCGGACGAACGCGTTCCACCCGGCCGCTGTTCCCTCCCGCGCGCGCCGGATCACCTCAGCACCGCCTCCAGGAAGTCCGAGCCGAGCCGGGCGCTGCCCGCCAGGTCCAGCTGGTAGAGCATGTACCGCCCGCGCCGCTGGGTCGCGAGCAGCCCGGCCTTGCGCAGCACGGCCAGGTGGCGGGAGACCTCGGGGGCGCTCAGCTGCCAGGCGGAGGCGAGTTCGCCGGTGGTGTGCGGGCCGCGGGCCATGGTGCGGGCGAGACGCAGCCGGACGGGGTGGGCGAGCGCCTCCAGTCGCTGCTGGACGAGGGCGAGGGAGACCGGCTCGGGCAGGCCGGCCTCGGCGACCGGGTACTGGAGGACGGGCCGCCAGCCGGGGGCGTAGACCACCAGCAGGTGGGGGCGGCCGAAGGCGGTGGGGATGAAGGTGACGCCCCCGCTGTCGACGGCACTGGTGGTGCTGTCCTGCAGCTTGTCGATGACGATCCGTCGCCGCCCGTCGCCGCCCTGGTCGAGGGTGACGGACGGGGAGACGGCGGCCAGTGTCTCGCCGAGGCCCCGGCGGGCCAGCAGGTCGGTCTTGTGCCGGGCGTCGGCGGCGAGGGCGGGCAGCACGCGCTGCCAGGCGTCGGTGAAGAACGCGGAGGCGCAGTCCTCCAGCATCCGGCGCACCAGGGCCCGGACCGCGGGCGGGTCGGCGAGCAGCCGGTCGGCGAACGCGGCCTGCCGGGGGCCGCGGGCGAGGGCGAGTTCGCGGGCGCGTTCGTTGGCGGCGGGGTCGGTGAGCGGGGAGGCGGTGCGCGGGTTGAGCCGGGAGGAGCCGCAGGTGGTGATGAGGGCGCCGGCCACGAACAGCTCGTCGTCGATCCGGTCGACGGCGTCGAGTTCCTCGGCGAGGGTGGCGCCGGGCAGCCCGGGGACGAGGAAGTCGGCGCGCGAGGAGCGCCAGAGGAAGTCGGCCTCCAGCAGCCGCTCGGCCAGTTCGGGCGGGATCGACGCGGTGGTGCTGCTCGCCCAGCCGTGCAGCGCGGGGTGGTGCGCCGGCTCGGCGAGCACGTGCAGCATGGCGTTCAGCTCGGCGAGCGGGGAGGGCGTGAAGAGCAGGCGCTCGTCGGGCAGGCCGCTGATGTCGATGGTCACGCTCATGCGTCCGCCCTGCTGCTCTCGGCGGGGGCCTCCGCCCGCGCGCCGTTCCCGATGGTCCGTCCGTTCGGCCCGTACGGCCCGTGCGGCCCGTGCCGCGCTTTCCACGCGCTCCACTCGCTCACGCAGCAGATCCTGTCACCCGTTCCGGCGACGTCCGCCACCGATTGACGGGAACCGTCAATCGACGTGCCAGGGGGCCCGGCCCGGGCGGACGGTACCGGTCATGAGCCTGATCCAGGAGAAGTCCGTCCATGACCACGCCGCCGTCCGCGACGGCGGGCCGCCCGCCCCGCCGATCGGCGCGGGCCGCCGGGGCCCGTCCGCGCTGCTGGGCCTGCTGACCGCCGCCGGCGGTCCCCGGTACGCCGTCGCGCTGGCGGTGGACGCCGTGGGCGGCGGCATGCTGCGGCCGTTCCTGCTGCTGTACGGCGTCGGCATGCTGCACCTGGGGGCGAGGGCGGTCGGGCTGGCGCTGTCGACCGGGATGGTGGCGGGCCTGCTGGTGGTGCCGCTGACCGGCCGCTGGATCGACCGGGGCGCCCGCACGCTCCCGGCGGCCGTCACCCTCCTGCTGCGGGCGGCGGGCGCGCTGGCGCTGCTGCTCGCCGACGGCCTGCCGGGGTTCACGGCGGCGGCGGTGCTGTTCGGGGTGGGCAGCCAGTCCTGGCCGACCACGCACGCGGCGGTGGTGAGCACCCTGACGCAGGGGCGGCTGCGGGACGCGGCGCTCGCCGCCGGGCGGTCGGTGCGCAACGCGGGGCTGGGCGTGGGCGCGCTGCTGGCCACGGTGGCGGTGAGCGGTGGGGCGGGGGCGATCCGGCTGTTGGCCGGGGTGACCGGCGCGGCCTGCCTGGGCGCGGCCGCACTGGTGGGCTCGCTGCGGGTGCGGGCCGACCGACAGGCTCCGCGGCGGGCGGCGCAGGACGGCCCCGCGGAGGGGAGCGCACCGCTGCGCCGGATCAGCCTGCTGAGCCTCGCCAACCTGCCGTACGCGTTCTGCTTCGACGTGCTGGAGGTGGCGCTGCCCGCGCTGCTGGTGCTGCAGCTGCACGCGTCCCCGGCCTGGTCCTCGGGCCTGTTCGTGGGCAACACGGTGCTGGTGATCGCCCTGCAGCTGGCGCTGGTGCTGCGGCTGGCGGACCGTCCGCGGCGGGCCGTGCTGGCGGCCTCGGGGGCGCTGCTGTCGGTCTCGTACCTGGGTTTCTGGGCGGCCGGGGCGCTCGGCGGAGCACCGGGGGCGGCGGGCATCGCGGTGGTCGCGGTGCTGTACACGCTGGGCGAGATCCTCTACACCGGGTCGGGGACGGCGCTGGTGGCGGCCGTCGCCCCGCCGCACCTGCTCGGGCGGGCGCTGGCGCGCTGGGAGCTGTCGATGGGGGTGGGCCGGGCGGCCGCGCCGGCGGTGCTGACGGCGCTGCTCGCGGCCGGTCCGGGCGCGCTGTGGGTGCCGCTCGCCGCCGCCACCGCGCTGGGAGCGCTGGCGGTGCTGCGGCTGGGCCCGGCGCAGTAGGAGCGGCCCGGTGGGATGATCGGCCCCATGGCCCTGACCCCGTACCAGCAGCACCTGCGCGACCGGATCCTGGCCGCCGCGGTGACCGCTCCGCCGGAGCCGTGGCGGCCGGTCGGCCACGGCACGATCGCGGTCGGCGGGCTGCTCGGCATCGGCTTCGCCGTCCACCCGGAGAGCGGGCACGACCTGGTGCTGACCGTGTCGCACAGCGGCCACGGCCTGTTCGACGCGGTGACGGGCCTCAAGCTGGCGCGCGACCACGAGCCGGACGAGGACCCGGACGGCCCGGACCTCTGCTGCCCCGGCCTCGGCCAGGTCACGGACGTGCGGATCCCGGTGGCCGGGTCGTGGGGCGGCGGTCTGCACACCGGCGCCGAGGGCGGCTGGCACGTGGAGGTCGCCGCCCCGGAGTGGCCGCACCACCGGGTGCTGCTCGCGACCGGCCGGGGGCCGTGGCAGGGCGAGCACGGCGAGAGCTGGTGGCAGGTCTTCGACTCCGGCTGGTCGACCCTGCGCGCCGCCGGCTTCTCCCCCACCGGCCGGACCCTCACGGTGGCCACCAGCAGTGACCTCACGCTCTGGACGCGCGCCTGACACCGGCGCCCTCCGGATGCGGGCGCGACACCCAGCACCGATGCTGGCGGCGAGGCACGCCCGGCCCCGCGGAAGGAAACCCGACGTGAGCGCACTCGACTTCGAGATCGTCGACGGCCCCGACAGCTCGCTCAACAAGACCTCCGTCCTGGTCACCGGGCCGCGGGACGCGCTGCTGGTCGACGCCGGGTTCACCCGCTCCGACGGCCGCCGTCTGGTCGAACGGGTCAGGGCCACCGGCAAGCGGCTCACCACCGTGTTCGTCAGCCACGGCGACCCGGACTTCTACTTCGGCGCCCAGGAAGTGCAGGACGCCTTCCCGCAGGCCCGCTTCCTGGCCACCGCCTCGACCGTCGAGCACATCCAGGAGACCTTCGACGACAAGCTGCGCGCCTGGTCCCACCTGGGCCCCGAGTTGCCCACCCGGCTGGTCCGGCCGGAGGTGCTGCCCGGGGACGAGCTCGTCTTCGAGGGCCACCGGTTCGAGCTGCGCGGCGCCGACTTCCACCTCCCGGACCGGCACTACCTCTGGCAGCACCACCACCGCGCCGTGCTCGGCGGGGTGCTGCTCTTCGAGGGCCTGCACGTGTGGACGGCCGACACCCCGGGCCCGGCCCAACGGGCCGCCTGGATCGACCTGCTGGACGGCATCGAGGCGCTCCACCCGACCTGGGTGGCGGCCGGCCACCGGGTCGCCGGCGCGCCCACAGACCTGAACGCCGTCGACCACACCCGTGCCTACCTGCGCGCCTTCGAGACCGAGATCGGCCGGGCCGCGGACGCGTCCGCCGCCAAGGAGGCGCTGGAGCGCCGCTTCCCGGAGCTGGGGCTGCGGATCGCGGTGGACATCGGCACCAAGGTCGTCATGGGCGAGATGGCGTGGGGGTGAGCGAACGATGATCGAGATCCCCCGGGACGTCGCCGCCTTCGCCGAGTCCACCGCCCCCGCCGACGTGGTCCGCCGCCAGTACCTGGCCTCCGCGCGGGGCGACCTGGCCGCGCTGCGCGCCACGCTCGCCGAGGACGTCGAGTGGACCGAGATGGCCGGTTTCCCGCTGGCCGGCACCTACCGCACCCCCAAGGGCGTCACCGCCAACGTGATGGAGCGGCTGGCCGCCGAGTGGGACGGCTGGACGGCGCACGACGACACCTACGTGGTGGACGGCGAGGACGTCGTGGTGCTGGCCCGCTACACGGCCGTCCACAGGACCACCGGAAAACCGCTCGCGGTCCGGGTCGCCCACCACTTCACCGTGCGCGGCGGCCGGATCGTGCGCTTCGAGCAGTTCACCGACACCGCGCTGGTCAGGGACGCGATGACCCCATAGCGGCGGCCCGCCGCCCCGGCCCACCGGTTCACCCGTACGGGCGAGGGTGGCGCGGCGCGCCCGGCGCGGCCTCGACACACCACCCGGACGGCGGCAGGCTGGCCCCGCATCCACGGCCGGACTACGAGGAGTCGAGCATGGCGGGCACGGACAGCGGCACCACCGGAACCGGCGGCGGGCAGGACCGCCCGATCGTGATCGTCGGCGCCTCCCTGGGCGGCGCGAAGGCCGCCGAGGCGCTGCGCGGGGCCGGGTGGGAGGGCGGCATCGTCCTGATCGGCGAGGAGCACGAGCGCCCGTACGAGCGGCCGCCGCTGTCCAAGGGCTACCTGCTCGGCAAGGACGCCCGGGAGAAGATCTACGTCCACCCGCCGCAGTGGTACGCCGAGCACGACGTCACGCTGCGCCTGGGCACGGCGGTGGCCTCGATCGACCCGGCCGGGCACACCGTGACGCTCGCCGACGACGGCCGGGTGGAGTACGCGAAGCTGCTGCTGACCACCGGCTCGGTGCCGCGCCGCCTGCCGGTGCCGGGCGCGGACCAGGACGGCGTGCTGTACCTGCGCCGGGTCGACGACAGCGACCGGATCAAGGCGGCGCTGCGGCCAGGCGCCCGGATCGTGGTGATCGGCGCGGGCTGGATCGGCCTGGAGGTGGCGGCCGCGGCCCGGACGGCCGGCGCCGAGGTGACGGTGCTGGAGTCGCTCGAACTGCCGCTGCTGCGGGTGCTCGGCCGGGAGGTCGCCGAGGTCTTCGCCGACCTCCACCGGGAGCACGGGGTGGACCTGCGCTTCGGCGTCCAGGTGACCGAACTGACCGGCGACGGCGGCACGGTGACCGGCGTCGTGCTCGCCGACGGGACGACGGTGGCGGCCGACGCGGTCGTCGTGGGCATCGGCATCGTCCCCGCCACCGGGCTCGCCGAGGCGGCCGGGCTGGAGGTCGACAACGGCATCAAGACCGACCGGCACCTGCGCACCTCGGACCCGGACGTCTACGCGGCCGGCGACGTCGCCAACGCCTACCACCCGCTGTTCGGCAAGCACATCCGGGTCGAGCACTGGGCCAACGCCCTGAACCAGCCGCAGACCGCCGCCCGCGCCCTGCTCGGGCAGGCGGACGCGGTCCACGACCGGATCCCGTACTTCTTCTCCGACCAGTACGACCTCGGCATGGAGTACGTCGGCTACGTCGAGCCCGGGGGCTACGACCAGGTGGTCTTCCGCGGCGACCGGGCCGGCCGCGAATTCATCGCGTTCTGGCTGTCCGGCGGCCGGGTGCTCGCCGGGATGAACGTCAATGTCTGGGACGTCACCGACCCGATCCGCGAACTGGTGCGCTCCGGGCGGGCGGTGGACACCAAGGCGCTGGCCGATCCGAACGTGCCGCTCGGCGACCTGTAGCGGCGAGCTGCAGCGGCGAGTCGCAGCGGTCAGCCGACGGGGATGCCGGGGTTCACCAGGCCCCGGCCCCCGGTGACGGTGTTTCCCGCGCCGATCGTCACCGGGCACGTCGCGGCGTCGTGGTTCGTCACGTCGATCGCGTAGCGGTCCGGCCCGGTGGCGCCGGTGAGGTCGGAGCGGTTGCCCCGGAACACCGTGCCGCAGCCCCAGCCCGGCCGGACGCTGTGGGTCTGGTAGCCGTCGTCGGTGGTGCGCCGACCGGTGTTGTCCTCGATGACGTAGTCGTTGCCCTTCACGTCGACCCAGGAGTCGTCGTGGTTGCGGCCGGTGAGGCCGTCGCCGTCGAAGGAGTTGCCGGAGACCAGGCCGCCGGTGGTGCCCTCCTTGAGGTCGACGTTCTCCGCGCCGATGTTCGGGCCGAAGGTGTTGCCGACGATCTGCACGTGGTCACTGCGGTCGGCGAGCGTGTTGGCGGTGCCGACGTAGACGCCCTCACCCAGGCCGTCCCGGGCCAGTCCGGTGTCGTGGATGCGCGAGCCGCGCAACGTGCCGTGGGCGCTGGAGTTGCGGAAGTGCACACCCTCCATGGTGGTGTGGTGGACCGTCACGTCGTCGATCACCACGTAGTTCGCGGCGTCCGCCATGATGCCCTTCTGGGCGCCGGTGACGGTCAGGCCGTGGACGGTCCAGTAGCTCGCGCCGTCGAGGTGGAGGCCGTAGCCGCCGCCGGTCGGGGTGGTGAGCACGGCCCTGGCCGATCCGGTGAGGGTGATCCGGGCGGCGGGGGTGCCGGGCACGGTGGCCCTGAAGGTACCGGAGTAGGTGCCGTCGGCGAGCTGGATGGTCCGGCCGGGTACGGCGGCGGCGAGCGCCGCCTGGAGCTGCTTGGCGGTGGCGACCTTGACGACGGTCCCGGCCGGGGCGGCGGGGGCGGCCGTCGCGACGGGGGCGCTGCCGAGGACGAGCGCGGTGAGGGCGGTAAGGACGGCGCCCGGGAGGAGGCTGGGCTTCGGGCCGGCGGACTGCGGGTTCACGGACTGCGGGTTCACGGGCTGCGGCTTCACGGACGGTGCTCCCTACGCGGTCGAGAGTGGCAGGAACATGCCGTCGATCACAGTGGACTGGACCATTCCGGAGCGTCAAGAGCGCCTGCGGTGGGCGATACTGGGCGGCAGGGGGAACCCTTCGGTCAGGGAGGCGCGGTGGGCGGCACGGCCGGGTTCGCCGTGGTGGTGTTCGGCGTGCTGGGCGGCGTGGTCGCCTATCTCGCCGGGGTGGTCGGGCTGCGCGAACTGCGCCGCCTGCGCCGGGTCGGCGTCCCCGCGTCGGCACTGGTGCGGGCCCGCGCCCGGCGGCCCGAGGACCACGCCCCGCCGCCGCGTCCGCTGCTGCAGTTCGAGACCGCGGACGGCCGGGTGGTCGAGGTCTTCTCGCCCGTCCCGTCCACCGCCCGCCACCCGCTGCCGGACGGCCGCTACGTACCGGTCCGCTACGACCCCGCCGATCCCCGGCAGGTGCTGGTGGACGGGCGGGAGCGGGCGGGGCTGGAGTACGGGTTCCTCGCGCTCGGCGTGCTGACGGTGCTGGGCGCGGTCGGCCTGGCGGTGACGCTGCTCTGACCCGCTCGGCGCCTCGGCGCTCCCGGCCCGCGCGGAGCCCCGCCGGGGTGAGGCCGGCGTGCAGGCGCACGGTCCGGGCGTGGTGGCCCTGGCCGGCGGAGCCGCACAGCCGGGCGATCGCCGCGATCGGAGTGTCGGTGGCGAGCAGGGCGGTGAGCAGGGCGCGGCCGGCGCGTTCGAGGCGCAGCCGGACCGGCTGCTGGTGCGGGGACCGGCCCGAGGACATCGCGCCGATCGTCACCTTCCCGGCCACCGACGGCGGGTGGATCACCGGCCGGACCCGCTTCGACGACGGCGGCTACACCACGCGCTGACCCTCCGGCCACCGCCCGGGTCCGTCCTGCCGCCTGTCCGACCACCCGTCCTGCCACCCGGCGGGGCGGGCCACTGCGTCTGCGGTCCGGCCGCCCCCGGTCCGGCCGTCGGCCCCCGCCATAGCCACCCCCGCCACGTCCGCCCCGACGCCGCCTGCTCGCAGCGCCTCGGCCAGCCGCCGGGCCCGGGTGTCCTCGTCGAGGAGCACCCGCACCAGCGGGCCGGGGGCCGCGCCGGCCAGGTAGGTCTCGACGGAACGCGGGTCGGCCGGGAGCGCGACCGTCCCCGCGGTGACGGCCACCCGGACCCGGGCGTAGTCGAAGCCGAGCCAGGCCAGCAGCTCTCCCCCGGCGTCGTCCACGTCCGGCTGCGGCTCGTGCCGCAGGACCTCGTGGACGGCCAGGACGGCGAGCAGGACGTGCTCCGTACCGGGCGTGCGGCGGCCGAGGCGCCGGGCCTGGTCGTCCGTCTCCCGCCGGATCCAGTCCGCGGAGGACGCCGCCGGTCCGGCCGTGCCGGACCGCACCATCCGCCGCCAGCGCGGGAGCCGGTGCGACCGGCGGCCGAGCAGCGTGTCCCGGGTGGGGAGCAGCAGCGGATCGAGGCCGCCGGCCACGCCGTCCAGCCGCTCCCGGACCGCCGACGGTACGACGCCCGCCGCACGCAGCAGTTCGGCGGCCCTGGTGCGATCGTCGGCGAGCAGGGCGCGCAGGACGTGCTCGGCCGTGAGCTTCCGCCCGCCGTCGCGCCGCACCTGCGCCACCGCGGCGGACAGCACGCGGGCGGCGGCGCCGGTCAGGACGAGGTCCGGGGCCCCGGTCGAGCCGAGGACCTCCCGGGCGGGCACCCCGCTCTCCGCCCCGTCGTCCGCGCCCCAGCCCGCGCCGTGCCCGTGGGCTCGCTCGCGCAGCAGGGCCCGCAGGTCCCCCTCGGCGACTCCGGCGGCGGTCAGCGCGGCACCGGCCGGGCCGCTCGCCCCCGCCACCGCGGCCAGCAGGTGCTCCGTCCCGAGCCGACCGTCGCCCGTGACGTCGAGCGTGCGCCAGTCCGCTTCCAGCGTGGTCTCCATCAGGCCCTCCCCGCCCAGGTGGCTTTGCCCACACCATACGCTTGCTTTGCCTGTCCTTTGTAGTCGGCCCTGCACGCCTCGGCACCGCCGCGAGCCGACGGCGGAAGCATCTGCACCACGGCGTTGTTGGGAGCGGCAGAACCCGCGCCGGCGAAAGGGGTGAGCACCGTGGCCGACACGCTCCCCGGGCCCGAACACGCCCCCGACGACGACACGCACCTCGACGACGGGACCTCGGAGGCGCTGGACGCCTACTCGCGGATCGTCACGACCGTGGCCGCCGCGGTGACCCCGCGCGTCGCCTCGCTCCAGGTGCCACGACGCGGCCGGGGCGGCTGGTTCAGCACCGCGCTCGGCTCGGCGGTGGTCTTCACCGACGACGGCTTCCTGCTCACCAACGCCCACGTGGTCGGCCACGCCGACGCCGGGACGCTGGCGTTCGCCGACGGGACCACCTGCCCGTTCCACACCATCGGTGCCGATCCGTTCTCCGACCTGGCCGTGCTGCGCGCCGACGGTCCGACCCCCGCACCGGTACGGCTCGGCGAGGCGACCGCCCTGAAGGTCGGCCAGTTGGTCGTCGCCGTCGGCAACCCGCTCGGGCTGGCCGGGACGGTCACGGCGGGCGTGGTCAGCGCCCTCGGCCGCTCGCTCCCGGCCCGCTCCGGCAGCACCGTGCGCGTCATCGACAACGTCGTCCAGACCGACGCCGCCCTCAACCCCGGCAACTCCGGCGGCGCGCTGGTCACCGCGAACGGCGAGGTCGTCGGGATCACCACGGCGGTGGCCGGGAACGGGCTCGGCCTGGCCGTGCCGATCGACGCCACCAGCCGACAGATCGTCGCCACCCTGCTCACCGACGGCCGGATCCGCCGCGCCTACCTGGGCCTCGCCGGGGTGCCCGCCCCGCTGCCGCCCGCCCTGCACGACCGCACCGGGCAGCGCACCGGCCTGCGGATCGTCGAGGTGGTCCCCGGCGCCCCCGCCGACCGCGCCGGACTGCACGAGGGCGACCTGCTGCTCACCGCCTCCGGAGAGCCGACGAGCAGCGCCCAAGCCCTGCAGCACCTGATGCTGGCCGACGCGATCGGCAGCCCGCTGGCGCTCACGGTGCTGCGCGGCCAAGCCCTCGTCGACGTGATCGCCGTCCCGACCGAACTGCCGTCGGACGACTAGTAGTGCTTGGTCAGGTTCGTTGTGGTTGGGCGTGTCCTTTGGCGGGTTGTGTCGTTGAGGGTGTGTGACACCCGGGGAGATGGCTGAGGTCCGAGAGGGCCTGGAAGCGTTCACGGCGGAGCTGTTCGAGGCGTTCACCCGCAACGATCAGCGCCGCTGGGGGCAGGTCTAACTGCGTGGACTGCTGCTGGACGGCGGGCGCAAGTCGGTGGAGCCGATGGCGGCCCGGCTGGGCGAGGACGGCAACCGGCAGGCGCTCGCGCACTTCGTGACCAGCAGCCCGTGGGACCCGGCGCATGTGCGGGCCCGGCTGGCGTGGAAGATGCAGACCGAGTTGAACCCGACGGCGCTGATCATCGACGACACCGGTTTCCTCAAGGACGGCGATGCCTCTGCCAGCGTGTCGCGGCAGTACACCGGCACCGCCGGCAAGGTTACCAACTGCCAAGTGGGCGTCTCCCTGCACCTGGCCACCGACCGTGCCTCCACCGCCGTCGACTGGCGACTGTTCCTCCCCAAGCCCTGGGACCCGACTTCCGAGAAGGCCGAGCCCGCGAAGGTGGCCCGCCGCGAGCGCTGCCGGATTCCCGCGGACCTGGGCCATGTGGAGAAGGGCAACTCGCCCTGGACATGGTCGATGAGACCCGCTCCTGGGGCGTCCACGTCCCGCTCGTCGTCGCGGATGCCGGCTACGGCGACGCGGTGGCGTTCCGCCTGGGTCTGGGCGAGCGCGGGCTGAGCTACGTGGTGGGAATCTCCACCACACTCAGTGCCCAGCCGGGCTCCGCGCGGCCGTTCACCCCGTCCTGCAGCGGGACCGGCCGCCGCGACATACCCGCACTCATACGAACCTGACCAAGCCCTACCAGGTAGGGCGGTGGCACAGGAAGTCGGCGGCGCCGACTTCCTGTGCGCGGGTGTCACTCGTCGGTGGCGCCGTCAGTGAGTTCGCGAACGATGTCGAGGTGGCCCGCGTGGCGGGCGTACTCCTGGAGGACGTGGAACAGGATCCAGCCCAGGGTGGCGCGCTCGGGGCCATCGTCGGGGAAGCGGCCGCCGGCTGCGGCGACGGCGGACAGGGGCGTTCCCGAGGCGACGGCCCGGGTGTACTCGCCACCGGCACGCAGGGCGGCGAGGAGGTCGGCGGCGCTCTCCTGCGGGGTGACGTGCCAGCGGCCCTCCGGACCGCGGTCGCCCCAGGGGGCCGGGACCGGCTCGGCGCGGAATCCCCATCGCAGCCAGCGCTGCTCCATGTGGACGAGGTGCTTGAGGAGTTCGAGCATCGTCCAGCCGGAGGGGAGGCGGCTGGTGCGCAGGTCCTCGTCGGACAGTCCCTCGATCTTGGCTCCGATCGCGGAGCGGTAGTAGTCGAGGTAATCCAGCAACAGGGTGCCGGGGTCGGAGAGTTGCGTGCTCGGCTCGGGCAGGGGGGCGATCATGACGCCGAGTTTGCCACAGCGTGTCACATCTCCTGCCGCTGCACTGCCTGCGCCTGTTGCGGTTCGGCCGTCACCGTGTACGCCGCCGACGGCACGCGGCGCAACCAACGGCCCGTCCTGCCCGCAGTCCCGGCACGCCCTCGACCACGTCGGTGACCGTCCGGGCGACTGCCACGGCCGGATGTCGCCGATCGCCGACGCCGTGCTGCGCACCGGCGACCGGACGGTCGTCCGCCGTGGCGTGCGCTGCGACGCACTGACGTCCATGCCGGCCTGCACGGACGACAACCGGCTCGTCCTGATCCGGCCGGCCGTCCGGCCGCTCGCCCGACCGCCCTTCCCGCTCGAAGCGTTCGGCACTTCCTGACGCGCCCGCCGGGAGGAGGGAGGACCCGTCGATGCCCCGACGCACGAACAGCGCCGGCGACGGCCGGCCACAACGCCGCCGACAGCGGCACCAGGACGTCCCGCACCGTCGGGGCGGCCACCGGGCGCGCGGGTTCCGCTGCGTCGGCTGCCGTCGGACGCCCTGGCACCGCCCACCGCAACCACGGCCCGATCTGCCTGGCCGGCCGCCCGGACGGCGGGCGGCCGGTCATCCGCCATGGCCTGTCCTGAACGGAGTCGAGCCCCGAGCGGATCGCCGACGACGACAACGTCCTCGCGCCGGTCCGGCTCGCCCTCGGGCCCCCCGGGACACCCGGATGGCCGGCCGCGTCCTGCTCGGCCGGTAGCCGGCCGGGCGCGCGGAGCCGGTCGCGGCGGGGTCCGTCCACCCGGACGGGCCCCGCTGTCCGAACCGGCGACCGCTCCGCGCACCCGCCCGCCCGTCCCCTCGCCGGGTCGCCGGGGGCTCCGGAGTACCGGCCGGAGCCCCCGGCCCCCGGTGCGGCCCGCCGCCGGGGGCGACGGGGGCCGTCCGGGGAGGCCTCAGTGCGGCCGGTCGAGACGCACCACGGAGACCCGTACGGTGCGTCGCGGCAGCGCCGCGGGCACGGCGAGCAGCAGGGCGGCGGCGGTGAACACCGCGTAGTGGCCGCCCTCCCACCGGATGCCGGACCAGCCGAGTTCGGCGTGGTGGTGCTCGGCGAGGGCGTTGCCGCACAGCCACCCGGCCAGACCGACCAGCGGTGCGGCCCGCGGCCGGGAGAAGGCGCCGACCAGGCCGCGCAGGGCCAGATAGGCGACGAAGGCGGGGCGTCCGGAGTGCAGTGCGCCGAATCCGCCGAGTCCGAGCGCCGGCGCGCCGCCCGCGAGCAGGGCGAGCGTGCCCGAGGTGCCGGCCGACGGCCGCGCCGGCACGGGGTGGTAGCGGGTGCCACCCGGGCGGGCCGAGTACATCCGCATCGCGGACTACCCCCGCACCGGGAGGAGTTCGGCTTCGGGCCGGGCCCAGCGCCGGTGACTCGCCTCCAGCTGGCGCAGTTCGGCGAGGAGTTCGGGGGTGGGCACGGTGAGCACCGGGCAGCCCGCCGTCCGCGCGCAGTACGCGGACACCGAACGCCGCAGCCTGCGGCGCAGCAGGCCGCCACCCCGCCCGAGGACCAGCAGGTCGCCGGGCCGGTCGGCGACGTCGACCAGCGCCGGTCCGGTCTCGCCCCGGATCACCACCGGGCGCAGCGGCACCCCGGGGTCGGCGCCGCCGAAGGCCTCGTCGAGGGCCGTGCGCAGGCGCTGTTCGGCGGCGTCCCGGACGGCGGCGAGCAGCGGCGGGCAGGGCGACCGCCGGTAGCCGAACTCGCCGCCCGGCGGCTCCCAGGCCAGGACCGGCAGCAGTTCCGCTCCCCGCTCCCACGCCTCGGCCGCTCCCCGGTGCAGTGCCGCCAGACTTCCCAGCGAGCCACTGACCCCGACCACCACCCTGGGTGCCGCGCCGCCTTGCTGCCGCCCGCTGCCGTGCATGGTCCGTCCTCGTGTCGTGGGTGCCGTGATGCCTCGTGCTCTCCACCCAACCGCCGGGGCGGGCGCCCGCCCTGCTCCTTGACGCCTCCCTGACGGCCGGGGGAGCGATCCGTACGCACCCCATACGGCGAGAGCCGGAGCGGCCGGCGACGAGAGCGGGAGCGGCCTGTGGGGAGGCACCGCGCCCCGGCCCCGAGACCAACATGGTGCTATCGTCAGTAGCACCATGTTGCTGAAGCTGGACGTCGGGGACACCCGACCACTGCACGAACAGGTCGCGGGGGCGATCCGACGCGCCGTCGCCGAGGGCGAGTGCGCCCCCGGGGACAAACTGCCGCCCGCCCGGGAGCTGTCCCGGGCGCTGGGCGTGAACACCAACACCGTGCTGCGCGGACTGCGGACGCTGCGCGACGAGGGGGTGCTGGAGTTCCGTCGGGGCCGCGGCATCACGATCGCGGCCGGCGCCGATACCCGCTCCGAACTTGCCGAGCGAGTACGGCAGTTGGTGGAGGACGCGGCCCGGTTCGGCTACAGCAGGAACGATCTCGTGGACATGATCAGGGGGATGTCGTGACGGACGAAGGATCACAGCCGGCGAAGCCGGCCCACCGGGGCGCGTGGTGGGGGGCGGCGGCCTGGTCGCTCGGCGTGACGGCGCTGCTGGTCGCGCTGCCGCTGGTGGCGCGCCACCGCTTGCCGGACCCGCTGGCCACCCACTGGGGCGGCCGGGCCGCGGACGGCTCGATGTCGGTGACGGCGGCCGCGCTGTTCCCGGCGGGCATCTGGCTGGTCCTGGTGCTGGTCGCCGCGCTGCTGCAGCGGTACTGCGCCGAGCGGTCGCCCGGCAGCGGGGCGGCGGCGCTGGTGGCCGGCGGGGTGCTGCTGACGGGTGCGCAGACCGCCATCGTGCACGCGAACCTGGACCGCGCCCGCTGGCAGGACGCCGCGCCGATGGGCATCGAGGTGGTCCTGGTACTCGCGGCCACGGCCACCGCCGGGGCGCTGGCCTGGCTGTCGGGCCGCAAGCTCCGCGGCCCGGCCGGGAAGGGGCCGGACGCCGGGGCGCCGGTGCTGGACGTACCGGAGGGCGAGCGGTTCGTCTGGCTGTCGCGGGCCGCGAACCCGTGGCTGCAGCTGCTGGCCGTCGTCCTCGGGCTGGCCGCCGCCGTGGGCGTGCTGGCGGCCGCGAGCGGACTGGCCGGGCTGGACTGGTCGTTCGTCCTGCCGTTCGCGCTTCCCGCGGTCGCCGTCCTCGCCTGCTCCTCGGTCCAGGCCCGGGTGACCGAGCGGGGCCTGACCGTCGGGTTCGGCCCGTTCGGCCGGCCGGCCCGGCACTGGTCCCCCGCCGACCTCGCCTCGGCCCGCGCCGAGCACCGCACCGCCGCGCAGGCGGGCGGCTGGGGCTACCGGATCAACCGGCTCGGCACCACGGTGATGCTGCGCGGCGGCGGCTGCCTGGTGGTGCGCACCCGCCGGGGCACCGACTTCGCGGTCAGTGTCGACGACGCCGAGCGCGGCGCCGCCCTGCTCAACGCGCTGATCGCGCGCACCGGGCAGCCGGCCGGTCAGTAAGGTCCGCCGCGGCGGGCGCCCGCGACGGGCAGCCGGGTCGGGCAACCGCGACGGGCAGCCGGGTCGGGCCGGGCCGCCGGGGGCGGCCTGATCGACGCTGGTCACCGGGGGAATCCCGGGGGCCGGCCCGGCCGGTAAACCACCCGATTCGGTGGTGCTCCGAACGTCTTTGCGGGTACACAAGCTGACGGTCGTTCAGGTGAGGTGGTGCCCGTCGGTGCCGATCCGCCCTGTCCCCACGCGGCCCGAGAAGTCCGCGGGCGCCCGCGCCCGTACGCATGCAAGGAGGCGTCCGTGACCCACGACTCACGCGCGCAGAACTCCCCTGGCGCCCGGCGGGGCGTCCAGGACGAACGGACCGTCACATTCCTCCGTCTCGGCGTCGGCCTGATCGGCATCCTGCTGCCGCCGGCCCTGCCGTTCGGCAACTGGCTGGCCGCCGAGGTGACGGGGCGCAGCACGGACGGCTTCTGGCCGGGCTCGATGAGCGCCTCGTACTACACCGGCACGCGGAACGTCTTCGTCGGCGCCCTGTGCGCGCTCGGGGTGTTCCTGATCTGCTACCGCTTCGACCGCCGGGACGACCGGTGGAGTTCGGCCGCCGGGGTCTTCGCACTCGGGGTGGCGCTGTGCCCGACGTCCCCGTCGGACGCGTCGGCCCTCCAGCGCACCGTCGGGGTGCTGCACCTGGTCTTCGCGAGCCTGCTGTTCGTCATGCTGGCGATGTTCTGCCTCTACTCCTTCCGCAATCCCCGGTCGACCCAGCCGGCCCGGGTCGGCGCGGCCTACCTGGCGGCGGGGGTGCTGATCCTGGTCGCCCTGCTGCTCTCCGTCGCGGCCGGGGCGACGGGCGTCGGCGACGACTGGGCGGTGCGGCCGCTGTACCTGAGCGAGTGGCTGGCGACGTGGTCGTTCGGTGCGGCCTGGATCGGGGCCGCGCGCGAACTGGCCGCGCATCACCGGGGCGACTCCGACCGGGCCGTCGTGCCGCGGCAGCCGGGCGGCGCGGTGACGGAGGCGGTCCAGCCGGAGGCCCCGGCGTGACGGCGGGCCCCGAGGGCCCGGGCCCGACCACCCGGACCCGGGCCGTCGGGGCCCCGGGCCGTCGGGGCGCGAGACTGAGGCCCTGTCATCTCGTCGTACCGGACGACCGTTACCATGCGCACCAAGGACCGCCACCGCGGCGGCCGGTGACGGATCCCCAACGGGAGGGCGAGCATGGCGAACGAGGTCCGGGCGGAGCGAGGCCCGCAGCAGGATTACCCGTCGGTGGACCTGCGGATGGACGTCCCGCACTCCGCCCGGGTCTACGACTACCTCATCGGCGGCAAGACCAACTTCGAGGCGGACCGGGTCGCCGCGCACGCCTCGGTGCAGGCCTGGCCGTCGCTGCCGATCTCGATGCGCACCACCCGCGACTTCATGCAGCGTTCGGTGCGCCACCTCACCGAGCAGTACGGCGTGCGGCAGTTCCTGGACATCGGCACCGGCATCCCCACCTCGCCGAACGTGCACGAGATCGCCCAGGGGATCGCGCCCGGGGCCCGGGTCGCGTACGTGGACAACGACCCGATCGTGCTGACCCACGCGCGTGCGCTGATGGACAGCACGCCCGAGGGCCGCACCTGTTACGTGGACGCCGACTTCCGCGACCCGGAATCGATCATCGGCAACGCCCGGCTGCGCGAGGTGCTCGACCTCTCGCAGCCGGTGGCACTGTCGCTGATCGCCATCGTCCACTTCGTGCTGGACGAGGACGACCCGCAGGGCATCGTGCGCCGCTTCATGGACGCCCTGGCGCCGGGCAGCTTCCTCGCCCTGACCGTCTTCACCGGTGACACCGACCCGGTGGGCGTGGGCGGCGTCGGCCGGGAGTACAACGCGCGCGGCATCCCGCTGCAGATCCGCGACAAGGCCGAGACGGAGGCCTTCTTCGACGGCTTCGAGCTGCTCGACCCGGGCGTCACCCTGGTCCACCACTGGCGCCCGGACGCCGGTGCCGCGCCCGTGCGCGACCGGGACATCGCGATGTACGCGGGCGTCGCGGTCAAGCGCTGAGCGGCGCCGAGGGGGGCGGGCCCGCGCCGTCCGTCGGAGCTCAGCCGGCGACGGAGACCAGGCCCGCCTCATAGGCCAGGATGACCAGGTGCACCCGGTCGCGGGCGTCGAGCTTGGCGAGCAGCCGGGTCATATAGGTCTTGACGGTGGCGATGCTGAGCACCAGCTCGGCGGCGATCTCGGTGTTGGACAGGCCCCGGCCGACCAACGTGAGGATCTCGCGCTCGCGCCCGGTGATCACCTCCAGCCGGCGGACGGCTCCGTCGTGCGCCCCCCTCCCGGTCACCTGCTCCGGCGGCCGGCCGGCGACGAACGCGCCGATCAGCCGCCGGGTGACGCTCGGCGCGATCAGGGCCTCCCCGGCGGCGACCACCCGTACCGCGCCGAGGATGTCGTCCAGCGCCATGTCCTTGACCAGGAAGCCGGACGCCCCGGCGTGCAGGGCCGCGTAGACGTGCTCGTCCTCGTCGAAGGTGGTGAGCACGACCACCCTGGTCGGGCCGCCGGCGGCGGTCACCAGCCGGGTGGCCTCGATGCCGTCCAGGACCGGGGGCGTCTCCCCGCCGCCGGGCTGGGGGCGCATCCGGATGTCCATCACCACGACGTCCGGGCGCAGTTCGGCGGCCAGTCGGACGGCCTCGGCCCCGTCGCCCGCCTCACCGGCCACCTCGATGTCGGTGGTCTCCGCGATGACCATCTCCAACGCGGCCCGCACCAGCGGCTGGTCGTCGGCCAGCACGACCCGGATCACGGTCCCACCTCCACCGGGACCGGCAGCCGGGCGGCAACCCGGAAGCCGCCGTCGGCGCGCGGCCCGGCGTCGAACTCGCCGTGCAGCAGGGTGACCCGCTCGCGCAGCCCGGCCAGCCCGAAGCCGCTGCCCGGGTCGGTGCCGCGCCCCCGGCCCCGGTCGGTGACCTCGACGGACAGCTCCCCGGCCGTCC
The DNA here is from genome assembly GCF_040651155.1 of Kitasatospora sp. NPDC048545. Lineage (NCBI taxonomy): Bacteria > Bacillati > Actinomycetota > Actinomycetes > Kitasatosporales > Streptomycetaceae > Kitasatospora > Kitasatospora sp. NPDC048545. Next base: position 1,270 of record NZ_JBEZIQ010000034.1, on the reverse strand, counting down.
GGTGGTCGACGGAGACGACGCAGGCGCCGGAGTCCGCGTGCCGGACGACGTTGGTGACCGACTCCTGGATGATCCGGAAGGCCGCGAGGTCGATCTCCGGTGGCAGCGGCCGCTGTTCGCCGTGCCGCCGGACCTCCACCCGTACGCCCGCAGCGGTGGTCGCCCCGGCCAGCCGGTCGAGGTCGGCCAGACCCTGCGGCACGGTGGCCGAGGTCTCGCCGGCGGCCCGCCGCAGGACGACGAGCATCCGGCGCAGCGCGGCCAGGGTGTCCCGCCCGGCGGTCTCGATCTCGCCCAGCGCCGCTTTGGCGCGCTCGGGCCGGCTGTCGATGACCCGGCGGGCGGCGCCCGCCTGCAGGGCGACGATACCGAGGCTGTGCGCGACGGTGTCGTGCATCTCCCGGGCGATCCGCAGCCGTTCTGCGGTGACCGCCTCGTCGGCCGCCCGGCTGCTCAGCGCCTCGGCGTGCTCCCGGTTCTGCCGCACCGAGCGGCCGACCAGCCAGGCGACCAGGGCGAGCAGGGCGGCGCCATCGGCGGAGCCGATGTGGGTGCCGGTGAAAATTCCGACGGTGTTGCCCCGCACCAGGCCGATGTGCAGTACCAGGAAGCCCATGACCAGGGCGAACACCGCCCGCGAGGTGCGGCGCGGCCGGGTGGCGGTGATCAGGCAGAGCGCGGTGTCCACGGCGAGCAGCGCGCCGGGCGGCACCTGGGTTCCCCCGGCCCAGCCGTCGGTCTCGGTCCAGGCGGCGATCAGCAGCAGCGCGACCGCCGGCACCGGGAGCCGGCGCACCAGCGCGGCGCCGGCGAAGGCCACCCCCGTGTCGGCGAGCGTGAACGCCCAGCCGCCGTGCGCGGCGGCGCCGTGGTGCTGCGCGGCGCCGCCGCCGAGCCGGACGGCGGGGTAGGCGACGGCCACGCACCAGGCGAGCCCGACCCACGCCTCGGGTGGGAGGCGCCGGAACAGCGGCGGAGCGGGGGTCGTGGACATGGTTCAAGATCGTAACGGCGGGCCGACGAGCCGTCATCCACCCGTGGTTGTACGGCCGGGGGTGGCACCCGCTGTCGACACCGGTCCGATGTGCCGCGGCCCGTGCCCCGGCACCGTGGATCCCGTGATCGAACTCATCGAGCTGACCAAACGCTACGGCCGCGGCACCACCGCACGGGCCGCCGTCGACCGCCTCACCTTCACCGTCCGGCCGGGCACCGTCACCGGCTTCCTCGGCCCCAACGGCGCCGGCAAGTCCACCACCCTGCGGATGAT